>JAJYUP010000082.1 GCA_021792455.1 Actinomycetes bacterium
CGCGGCCGGCAGCTCTGGGCTTCCCACCCATGAGCAGCGGCTCGAGGCTCGAGGTCTGTGATCTGAGGCATGCGCTCGGTGAGGCGCACTTGCAGCTGCGGGAGGATCCCACCGATGACGGCGGGCCCCTCTTCGCCTCCTGCCTCAAGGCCTTCATCGCAGGCCATCCCGAGCTCGAGCATCTGCGCACCAGGGTGCGAACCGAAGGCCAGAATGGGTCAGGTGAGCGCGGCCTTCCCACCTGCAGGCACGAGCGCCTCTTCATGGAGCAGATCGAGAACGCCCTCGTGCTCGCGCGCCATCTCGAGGGGCACCGGCGCACATGCAGCGAGCTGCGGCCACACGAAGCCCTGGCGTGGAGCTGCCCTGCTGAGGTCCACCGAGGCCTCTCGGACCCGACACGGCCGCACCTGGCAGACGACCACCCCTGCGGGCGGCCGTGAGATCGCGGCAGCCCAGGTGAGCGTCGAGGCGGACATCGCGATGATCCTCCGGGGCGGCCCTGCCCCGGAGATGATCGCGATCGAGCGGCGGGCGGCCTGAGCTCTCACCCGCAGGGCGGCCCTTCAGGCCGAGCGCGCAGCGCTCGAGAAGCCCCCGGCCGCCGCTGCCCGCAGGAAAGCAGCGATCACCACACACCAAGACGAGCCCAGAGCATGCGGAGGGCTTGACGCGGGACAATCGAGCCCCTTCTTCAGGGTCGCCAAGAACGTCTCGGCAACGCCTTGCCCCAACAATCGCCTTTGGAGCCCATCGAGCGAGCAATCCCGGCTTCGCGTGCGGTCCACCCGAAGGCCAGACTGAAGCACGGCGCTCCCTGATCGGAGTGACGTGTGAGCCCGGGCTCTGGGCGCCGGCGCTCGATCGCCATTCGCAGCGCGTCGAGGACCAGCTCGGCTCGCATGTACCTGCCCATCTGCCGGCCGAGGATACGGCGGCTGCAGACCTCCTGGACGGCGGCGAGACACGGGCGGCCCTCCCACGTGCGCAGGCAGGTCACCTCAGCGATCCACAGGGCGTTCGGTACAGCCGGCCGGAACCGGCGCTCGAGGAGATCGTCAGCGACCCGAACGCCCGGGACTTTGATCGTGGCCCTTCCGCGCCTCTTGTCGACGAGCCCTGAGATTTTGGCCCGGCGCATGAGGCGCTCAACGCGCTTTCACGACGCCCGGATGCCGTGCGCCATCCGCAACTCCACGTGAACCCTTGGGGAGCCGTAGAGCTGCCTGTGCTTCGCATGGATCTGCCGGATCTTCTCCACGAGCCGCAAGACGCTGGAGCCTGAGCAGCTCTGCAGAAGCCAACACAAAAGGAGAAGCGATGCGAACCATCACAACGATCCCCAGCCGCCGCCCGGCGATCCGAGCCAATACGGGTGTGGCCCGGATCATCGCCAGAGCGCGCAGCATCGCAAGCGAGCATGCGGCAAACGGCCACACGCGTCTGGTAGACGCGAAAGGGGCAAGCCAGATCCTCGGGGTGCCACCCACCTGACTGTTGGCCCAAGCCAGGGCGGGACGGATCCCCCACCACCACCTCGGCCACTACGTCCGCTTCAACCCGAACGATCTGAGCGATTGGCTCGATCAAAACCGGATCGAGCCGGACGGGTGAGTCCAGCGACACCGGGCTCGGCTGATGCCAGCGACTGACCTGCTCCGGCCATAGGATCGCGGCGTGGATGTGGATCAGTGAGGGCACCTGCGACGGCACATCGACGCCGGATCGGCCGTCGGGATCGAGGGCGCCGTGACGATCACGGCGAAGGGCACCGTCTACGGTGAGCGGACGGTCGTGCGCATCGGTCACCGCCTGCCAGAGCCGAGGCGACGCGGACCGAGTCGCAGCCGCCGCTGTAGCGCACCGGACGTCGTTCGACGCTCGCAGATGGGTCGCGCTCGATCCATCCGTGCGCCGGCGCGTGGCCGAGCACGGCACGCACGATCATCGGCAGCTTCTCCGAGGTACGCCCATGCGGAGGGTTCTCATGCCACCCCTTGATGTCCGCGGGCTTCAGATCTCGCAGCGGCTTGGTTGCGAAGGCGGCACGCCCGTAGCGCGTCCGCTCGATCTCCTTGCTCTCCTGCGCAGGCAGAGCAGATAGGCGCCCACCGCCCAGCGGTAGTCGAGCAGCGTCGTCGAGCGCTTCAGGTTACGCCTGCGTTCACCGCGTTCAGCGAAGCGCTGGCAGCGTCTGCGAATGTCACGGGCTTGCCGTGGCGGGTGCGAGCCGTCGGGACTCTCACTTCCTCGTGCTCCAGTAGTCGCCGCAGCCGTGCTGCCGCTCCCTTCGGCGTCATGTAAGAAGAATTCGGCTTGGAGGCGTCGGCGGCCTTCCGAATCACCGCGCCGCGCGCAGTCCGCTTGCCGGTGCTTTGCACCCACGCCTCACCGAGGATGCGCGCGTGCTTGCCATCGGTGTCATGCCAGTACGCACGCCAGCGCCGACCGCCTCTATCGCCGACCACCTGCAGATGTGCATTCGGCGTGACGAGCATCCTTGCTAGAGTAAGGATCATGGCAAGGGTGACGAGCAAGCGTCAGGTCACCATTCCCAAGGCAATCGCCGATCGCCACGGCATCGTCTCCGGGGATGAGATCGAGTTCCTCTCTGCCGGCGATGCAATCCACGTCGAGCGGACAAACGCAGGGCGCAGAGGGCTCGATCGCGAGCAGCGTCTGCAGCGCTTCGATCAGGCGACTGAGCGTCAGCGAGCACGGCAGAAGAGACTGCAGCACAGGACACCGGACGGCCGCGGCTGGCGTCGCGACGAACTCTACGAGCGTGTCGACGCTCGTTGACACCAACATCCTCGTCTACCGGTTCGATCCGCGCTTTCCAGACAAGCAGCGCATCGCGCACGACCTGCTTCGCGACGGGATCGCCAGCGGCGGCGTCGTGCTGGCGCATCAAACCGTCGTGGAGTTCATCGCCGCTGTGACCCGGCCGCTCGGCGATGGCAGTCCGCTGCTCGACTGGCCCGAAGCGACGCGCGAGGCCGAGGATCTGCTGCTCCAGTTCGACGTCCTGTATCCAAGCCAGCAGACCATCAGGCTGGCGTTGCGGGGAAGGGCGACCTATCAGCTGTCCTGGTTCGATGCGCACATGTGGGCCTATGCCGAGCATCACGGCCACGAGCAGCTGCTTTCCGAGGACTTTGAGCACGGGCGAACCTACGGTGGCGTGACAGTCATCGACCCGTTCGCATGACCGCCGGCCATTCGGAGCGGCGCCTCGCGTTTCGTGTCCATTCAGCTCATCCAGGCCATCAGCTGGTCGCTGGGCACACGGCGGCCACCAGGCTTTGGTGATGATCCCCCAGCCGGGTTAGGCAGTCTGCCCGCTCAGCATGGATGTGGCGCGGTCCTCGTCGCCGAGCTGGCCACGGCGCGGTCAGTCCTGGGCCGGATGGCACCACGAGCCGTAGGTCGCGGTGCACAGCCGACCGCAGCTTCCTGCTGATTCCAAGGCGGCCCCGGTGTAGAACCAGACCACGTTGTTCATCCGGGCCTCCCTGGATGCCGAGGGTCACCGCGCCTCCGCAGTCAACGACCGTCGCGAGGACGCTTCCAGCGATGAGCATCCTTCATGTCGGCCCATGCGAGTTCGATCATGTCTCCTGCGACCTGCGTGGCGACGCGCTCCACCTGCGCCGCCGTGAGCGGCAGGCTGCTGCAGACACCGTCGGCAGCGCGGAGGGCGACCCGGTCCGGCTCGACTCCGACGGACAGGTGATGGGGCTCACGATCGTCAACGCGAAGTGGCTGCTGGAGCGCGATGATGACCGCGGGTGGCGCCTCGCGCCGCTTGACGGCCCTCTTGACCGGAATGGAGGGCAGCGCGTTGGTGTACTCGCGGCAGGCGCCGAGGCCCCACGGGCCGGCAAGCCCCGAGCGCCGAGCATCCCCCGGGTCCTGGTTTCGCTGCCTCCAGCAGCGTCACGGGACGGGGAGGATGAAGCTGCTGAGACTGAGCGCCCAGGCCTCACCATCCGCGTGCAGGACCTCGAACGCACAGTGGGCATCCAGCGTCGAGTGGACCCACAGGGCAGCGCCTCGCCACCCCGTCACTCGGTGCCAGAGTCTGTTGGAGCTTCGGTCAGCAGGTATCCGGCGCGAAGGGCGCTGCCGACTGCGTCCCCGGTGTGCGCTGGGGAGGTCTCTGTGCTGCTCGGCTCGACCCCGACGTCCTCACCGAAGCCGATGAGCTCGTGTCCGGTCGGCGAAGGCTCGAATGAAAGCCGCGGCCCTCCCGGGCTGAGTCCCGGAGAGGGCGCGTCGTCCGCAGCCCGCTCTCGCTGCGCAGCGCCGTGTCTCATGCTATAAAGCATCTTCGATATCGAAGCATCTCGATGCCGCGGTCGCGCAGCATCGAGCGCGCCGACGACCAGAGGCGGAGCGGCCCGCCTGGGAGCGTCGCGACTCTCGGCGGAAAGGCCTTCACTGGCGCATGGTGACTCTTACCGGTGGCACTCTCACCGCGGTCGCAGTCGCGATCTTCCTGCTCACCCTGTCTCTCGTGGTCCTCCAGCCGAAGGGTCTGTCGATCGGCTGGTCCGCTGGCGGCGGCGCTCTGCTCGCGCTCCTGCTCGGAGTTGTGCACCTCGCGAACGTGGCGACGGTGTGGAACATCGTGTGGAACGCGACGATCACGTTCGTCGCGGTGATCGTGATCTCGCTCGTGCTCGACCGCATCGGCTTCTTCGAATGGTCGGCGCTGAAGATGCTCGCCTGGGCGAAGGGCGACGGCAGGCGGGCGCTGCTCTACCTGCTCGGCCTCGGCACGCTGGTCGCCGCCTTCTTCGCCAACGACGGCGCCGCGCTGATCCTCACTCCGATCGTCTACCAGCAGGTGAGGGCGCTCGGGTTCGGTCCGCGTCAGGCGCTTCCCTTCGTGATGGCGGCAGGGTTCATCGCCGACACGACGAGCCTGCCACTCGTTGTCTCGAATCTCGTGAACATCGTGAGCGCCAACTTCTTCCACGTCGGCTTCATCACCTACGCCGCGACGATGACCCCAGTCGACCTCGTCTCCTTCGTGGCGAGCTCGGCCATGCTGTTCATCTTCTACCGCGCATCGATCCCTGAGAGCTTCGACACCCGGCAGCTGTCCTCGCCAGCTGGGGCGATCAGGGACGGGAGGCTGTTCCGGGCCGGCTGGGTCGTCCTCGGGGTGCTGCTCGCGGGCTATCTGAGCTCCGAGCCGCTTCACTTCCCCGTCGCGATCCCCGCCTCGATCGCCGCCGCGGTGTTCCTCCTGCTCGCAAGCAGATCCGAGGCGCTTTCGAGCGCCGCGGTGATCCGCGAGGCGCCGTGGCGAATCGTCGTGTTCTCGCTCGGCATGTACCTCGTCGTCTATGGCCTCTACAAAGCGGGACTCACCGTCTACCTCTCTGACGCCTTCCGGGCCGCAGCGCACGCTGGCACGGTGCCCGCGACGCTGCTCGGCGGGTTCGCGACCGCTGGGCTCTCGGCCGTGATGAACAACATGCCAACGACGCTGATCGCAGCCCTGTCAGCCAAGGGTGCACACGTTGGAGGGGCCGCACACCAGGCACTGATCTACGCGGATGTCGTCGGAGCCGACCTCGGTCCGAAGTTCACCCCGATCGGCTCGCTCGCAACGCTGCTGTGGCTGCACGTCCTCGACACGAAGGGCATCAGGATCACGTGGAAGCAGTACCTGCGCCAAGGTTTCGCGCTCACCGTGCCAGTCCTCGCGATCACGCTGCTCGGACTCGCGGGCTGGCTCGCCGTCGTCAAGTGATGGGGCGCACGCGGCGCCCCGCGAGCACGATGCCAAGCAACGGCGAGCCGCTGAGGCACACCTGTGGCAATCGGGCGCCTGGCGCGACACGCACGCCTGCTCCGCCTCCCGCGCGTGCCGCTCCTCTCGGGCTGCCCGGGGGCATGTGCTATAAAGATCCTTCTATATTGAAATACTCTGATGTTGCCCTCTGGGCGCAGGGGCCGCGATGACACCGCAGAGCAATTTGAGCGCCGACACAGGAGCGCTGTCGCCGTTGCGCTTCGATGATTGGGATAGACCGCTCCTCTTCGTCGCCGAGGAGAGCGGCGCGGGCGAGAGGGCGGCCGCGGCCGCGCGGGCGTCAGGCTGATGGCACTGCTGCGCGCCTCAGCGGAGCAGTGCAATGTTCCGCCAACCACGGCGGTACTCACCGACGGGCAGGCCTCTGAGCTCGCTGCCCGCTTCGCCGCGCTTGCGGACCCTGCTCGCGTACGGATCGTGCACCGCCTGCTCGGCGCTCGCGAGGCACCCGTTTGCGTGTGCGACCTCGTCGCCCTGCTTCGGCTCTCCCAGCCGGCGGTGAGCTATCACCTGAAGATCCTCCGGGACGCAGGGATCGTGCACCGCGAGCGGCGGGGCTCGTTCGCTCACTACCGGCTGACTGAGGGCGCACTCGAACGTCTGCTCGCGCCGCTGTGGGGCGGCGAAGGCTCACCGAACGCAGCTGGTGGCCGAGCTTCGCACGCGCTCGTCAGCCCTGCGGTCGACCAGCGCTCCTCGCAGCAGCCTCATCCGAAGCGGCCGGTGACGTAGCCTCGCGTGCGCTCGTCCGCCGGCCGCGTGAAGAGCGTCGCGGTCTCGTCGTACTCGACGAGGACGCCGGCACGCTTTCCATCGCCCGCGTCATCGAGGCTGAAGAACGCAGTCCGCTCGGCGACACGCGCCGCCTGCTGCATGTTGTGCGTGACGATGACGATCGTGTAGGTCTGCTTGAGGTCCTGCATCAGATCCTCGATCGATGCGGTGGAGATCGGGTCGAGAGCAGACGCAGGCTCGTCGAGCAGGAGGACCTCAGGCTCGATCGCGATCGCCCGCGCGATGCACAGGCGCTGCTGCTGGCCGCCAGACAGTCCAAGCGCGCTCGAGCGCAGGCGATCCTTCACCTCATCCCACAGCGCCGCACCGCGCAGCGCCTGCTCGACACGCGCATCGAGATCACGCTTGAGTCCAAGTATCCGAGGTGCCCAGGCGATGTTGTCGTAGATCGACTTCGGGAACGGGTTGGGCCGCTGGAACACCATGCCTATCCGGCGACGCACCTCGACCGGATCGACACCGCTCGCGTAGATGCTGTGGCCGTGGTAGTTCACCTCACCGCTGACGCGAAAGCCCGATACGGAGTCGTTCATCCGGTTGAGCGTGCGAACGATCGTGCTCTTGCCACAGCCTGACGGTCCGATCATCGCCGTGATCACGTTCTTGTGAATCTTCAGGTTGACGCCACGCACTGCGAGCGTCTCGCCGTAATAGACGTTGAGGTCAAGCAACTCGAAGACGACCTCAGTCGGCGGCGCTGGTGCCGACTCCTTCGCTCCGATCACGAGCGGCACAGCGGGCGCGCCGCTCGAGGAGTCCACCTGCAGCCGATTTGAAGCCATCACGTCGTCTCTCCTCTCTACCTCTGGCTCGTTGGCATCCATCCAAGCCTCCGCCGCTGGCGCGAAAGCATCGCCCTTGCGGTGAGATTGCCGAGAAGGATCATCGCGATCAGCACGAGTGCCGCTCCCCAGGCCTTCGCATGTTCGGCTGGGAAGGGTGACTCGGAGTAGCTGAAGATGTCGATCGGGATGTTCGGGATCGCCGCTCCAAAGACGTTGATGCTCGTGCGAGCCGAGAAGATCGAGTCGGTGAGCAGCAGGGGCGCCGTCTCCCCGGCGGCGCGGGCGACGGCCAGCACGACCCCGGTGAGGATCCCGCCAAGCGCTCCAGGCAGCACAACGCCTGCGATCGTGCGCCAACGGCTGACGCCGAGCGCATGCGCGGCATCGCGCAGCTCCTTCGGCACGAGCAGCAGAATCTCCTGCGTCGTGCGGGTGATCAACGGAAGTATGACGACGGCGAGCGCGACCGACGCGGCGATGCCGCTCTGTCCGTGAGAGGCGACGAGCAGCCCGAAGACGAAGATCCCAGTCACGATCGTCGGCAGCCCATTGAGCAGATCGAGCGCCATGCGGATGGGTCGCGCTGTGCGCGGAGTCGAAAACTCGGTCAGGTAGACGGCGATCAGAACGCCCACTGGAAGCGCTATCGCTGTGGCGACGACGACGAGCAGGGCGCTGCCGACTATCGCGTTCGCGATCCCGCCGCCGGCGACGCCGACAAGCGACCCTCCCGGTGGATCCTTGATGAGGAAGGCGATGCTGAGCTCGCTCGCGCCGTTGACAACGACGGTGCCGATCATGATCCCGAGGATGGCGACGGCAAGGATGGCGGCTGCGGTCGCGCTGCCCCGCATGAGGCGGTCGATGCGCCGACGGCGGTGCAGAGCGGCGCTGGTGCCAAGAGGGTGGCGCCCTCCGATCGCGGCCATCAGATCACCGCTCCTCTGACACGCACGGAGCGGCCTGCGATCAGCTGGGCGCCGATGCTCGCGAGGAACTCCATCACCAGCAGGATGAGCGCACAGTAGAACAGGGAGGCGATCTGGAGCTTGCTGACGGCGCCGATGAACTGCTCCGCGATCCGGCTGCCGAGGGTGTCTCCACTTGCGAACAGGCTCGCGTGAATCGCCGTGCCAGCGCCGATCGTCTGGGTCACAGCGATCGCCTCCCCGAGTGCACGGGCAAGCCCGAGGATCGTCGCGGCGACTATGCCTGAGCGAGTCGAATCGAGCACGACGCCTCGGATCATCTCCCACCGCGTGGCGCCAAGCGCGAGCGCCCCGTCCTTCAGCTCGCGCGGGACGTTGGCGAACAGATCCCTCGTGATGGCCGCGAGGATCGGCAGCACCATGATCGCGAGCACGACCCCCGCATCGAAGATCCCGAGTCCAGTCGTACCCGGCTTTCCGAAGATCGGCAGCCAGCCGAGGGCTGCGTGCAGCGCGGGGTCGATCGTCGAATGAAGAGCCGGAGCAAGCACGACGATGCCCCAGAGACCGACGATCACGCTGGGCACGGCGGCGAGCAGCTCCACGAGCGGACCGACGACGCCGGCGAGCCGCCCGGAGGAGAGGAGGCTCAGATAGACGCCAATCGCGACGCCAAGCGGCACTGAGATCACCAGCGCAATCGCAGAGGTCACTACCGTCCCGTAGACGAGCACACCCGCGCCATAGACATTCGAGTCGCGAACACCGCTCGACAGTGACGGATTCCAGGTCGTCTGCCAGAGAAATCCGATGCCGAACCTCGAGATCGAGGGCATCGCACCAGAGACGACGCGGTCGATCACCAGCGCGATCAGCGCCACAGCCGCAAGCGAGGCAAGTGCAGCTGCACCGAAGGCAACGCGGTCCCCCATCCGATCCACCATCCGGCGCAATCCGCCAGCCACCACGCCGATCTCCACCACCTCACGCGGCAATGCAGTGTTCTCTCTCCTCGACATCGCACGGCACAGTAACACGGCAAGCCGCGCCCTCCCACTGCCCGCGCACACAGTTCACAAGCTGGTAACAGCAACTTTACGACTCAGGAACATGCTGCCCGTCACGGATCGTGCACACTCGACTCGCGCGGCACCAGTCTGCCGCTCAGTGCACATTCAACAGGAGGTCCTCTTGCGACTCACCCGCTTCACCCGCAATCTCAGTGCGACTGCGCTCGCCGCTGTTGCAAGCGCACTCCTCATCGCAGCGTGCGGCAGCTCCGAAAGCAAACCGAAAGAAGCGGCCGCAAGCTCGTCCGCCTCACCGACATCATCATCCGCCGGGTCCTCCGGCGGCTCGACCACCGGAGCGCTCACCGGCGCCGGCTCCACACTCGTCGCTCCTATGGTCGAGAAGGTGTTCGGCCCTGAAGTCGAAAAGAAGGACAGCATTCTCGTGACGTACGGTGCCGTCGGCTCCGGCGCCGGTATCGCAGCGATCTCGGCGAAGACGGTGGACTTCGGCGCCTCAGATGCTCCGCTTACGCCAAGCCAGGCAAAGGAATGCGGCGGCTGCATCGAGATCCCGTGGGCTCTCGCCTCGACGGGCCTCTCCTACAACCTCGCAGGCGTCTCCCACCTCAATCTGTCTGGACCTGTGATCGCGGAAATCTTCCTCGGGAAGATCACCAACTGGGACGCACCACAGATTGCTGCACTCAACAAGGAAGAGAAGCTCCCGAACGAGAAGATCACGCCTGTCTACCGCAGCGACGGCTCAGGTGACACGTACGCGTTCACCCACTTCCTCTCGGACGTCAGCGAAGAATGGAAGTCGAAGGTCGGCTTCGCGACGTCGGTGAGCTTCCCCGTCGGGGAGGGTGGAAAGGGCAACAGCGGCGTCGCTGCGATCGTCAGCTCGACTCCTGGAGCGCTCGGCAACAACTCGTCGTTCTACATCACTGAAACCAAACTACATGGGGTGAACGTCGAGAACAACGCGGGCCAGTTCCGCTCCCCCGCGATCGAAAACGTCGCGGCTGCAGCGAAGGCGATCCTGAGGAAAGTGGCACCACTCACTCCGGTCACGCCGAGCAACGCGAACGCGATAGCCGACTCTCTCGCGATCGTCGACTGCCCTTACGAAGCTCACGCTTCGGCCGAACTTCGGCGCGAAGAGGAAAAGGCGTACCCGCTGTCTACGTTCACCTACGTTCTGGTGCGTCCCGGGGTGCCCGCTGATGAAAAGGTGAAGAGGTTCATCGAATTCGCGATTCAGCCCTCGATTCAGGCGCTGGGCGCGCCCCTTGGATTCTCCGTGCTTCCCCCAGCGGTGGAGGAAGCGGACCGTGAAGCGCTGAAGGCGTTGTGAGAGAAGACGGCTGAGGCGCCTTGGACAGGGCCTGCGCGGTCGGCAACCGCCGACCGCGCAGCTAGGAGGCGCCAGCCGGACGCAGGGCAGCGCCCGCCACCGACCTCGGCGAGAGTTCGTCGAGGTCTGCACCACGACACATATGCTCGACACACCGAGCGGCTCGAGGAGGGAGGCAGATGTCAACCGAGGACTTCTCACAGGGCACAGGCGCCGGCGAGGCCGGACGCGCGGCCGACAGAGAGCGCGTGGCTCGTCCGCACCACCGCGCGCACTTCCAGCAGCAGCTGATGGAGCTCGAAGATCGCACGCTCAGCGGCATCGACATCGCCGTCGAGCAGCTCGAGCGGGCGGTCGAGGCGCTCACCCACCAGGACATCGAGCTTGCGCACATCGTGATCGCCGACGACGACCGTCTCGATGGCCGCTACCTCGAGGTGCACCAGGGCATCCTCTCCCTGCTGGCACTCCAGGCCCCTGTTGCAGGCGATCTGCGACTCGTCGCTGCGCTGCTGCACGTGATCCTCCGCATCGAGCGGATCGGTGATCAGTGCGTCAACATCGCGAAGATGATCCCGCTCGCCGGCCACGAACCTCCAGTGAGCAGTGAGATGCTGGACGCGATTGGGCGGATGGGCGCATGCGCACGCTCGGAGGTCCAGCAGGCGCGCACCGCTTTCGCCGAGCGCAACGCCGAGCTCGCGAGCGACCTCGTGCGCCAGGACCGGGAGATCAACCGGCTGAACCGTGAAGTCTTCCGCATGGCGATCGAGGCAGGCGAGGACCCCGAGATCCGCGAATGGGCGATGCACATGATTCTCGTCGCGAGGGCGCTCGAGCGCATCGGCGACAACGCCGTCGACATCGGCGAGCAGGCCGTCTTCGTGATCACAGGGCTGTTCCGAGAGTTCTCCGACTCCTCGCACCCGACGACCGAGACTACGCAGCAGAGCGGGCTCACATGAGGCAGGCGCAATCGAACCGACGCATCGACTCCGGCCTGCATCTGGTCGAGATGAGTGCTGCAGATCATCCTGGCAGGAGTACCCGCCGAGTCGCAGAGCCAGACGGCGGCGAGGCGGCTGCGAAGCGAGGTGAGCCCGGGGGGAAGGGGAGAAGTGCTGCTCCAACCGGCATGGCAACCCGCGCGGTCCCCGCGCCGAGGGAGTCGGCGGCGGTTCGGGGCCGGCCGATGGTCGACGAGAGCATCCTCGTCGGACCGGTTCAGGTCCTGCCTGGCCAGCTGCTCGTCATCGTCGAAGGCAACC
>JAJYUP010000083.1 GCA_021792455.1 Actinomycetes bacterium
CCCCGTTCGGTCTTCGAGGACCGCTGCATGCGGTGATCTCGCGACACATGCCGCAGATGTTACATGCTGCGCTGCTCGGGCGGCACGAGCGAAAAGGAGCTCTCATGCCCGACATCACACCATGCCTGTGGTTTGACGATCAGGCGCAGGAGGCCGCGGAGCTCTACGTCTCCGTCTTCCCAAGCTCGCGCATCGAGGAGGTGAACAGCTGCAGCGAGGCTGGGCCTCGGGCCGCCGGCACGGTGATGACTGTGCGATTCACACTCGATGGGAACGAGCTCCTCGCCCTCAACGGCGGGCCTGAGCACTTCAAATTCGACGAGTCGATCTCCTTCCTTCTCAGATGCGCCTCCGAGGAGGAGCTCGACCACTACTGGAGCTCGCTGGCCGACGGCGGAGATGCGATCGCCTGCGGCTGGCTGAAGGACCGATATGGCCTGCGCTGGCAGGTCGTGCCAGCGGAGCTTCCAGAGCTGCTCGCCGACCCAGACCCCGCACGCTCGCGTGCCGCAGCCGAGGCGATGTTCCGCATGAAGAAGCTGGACCTGACGGCAATCAAGGCAGCCGCCGACCGCGCAGGCGAGGCAGCCTGAACGTCGCGACGAGCACGAGCTCACGGCGCCTCACCCATCACGAGCCTCACGGCGCCTCACCAACCACGAGCTCACGGCGCCTCACCCATCACGAGCCTCACGGCGCCTCACCAACCACGAGCCCACGGCGCCTCACCCATCACGAGCCCACGGCGCCTCACCCATCACGAGCCGGGCGGCAGCTCTCCCTCGTAGTAGTCGACGGCATCCGCAAGCCGGAACACCGCCCTGAGCCCCTCGCCAGAGCGCAGGCGCTCCGCTGCACCGAGCTTGCCGGAGTCGGGATAGAGCACGATGTCTGGCTCGCCACTCGTGCTGAAGGAGAGAAAGCGCACGGTGTCCTCAGTGCGGTTGACGAGCTGATGCGCGCCACGCTCCCCCCGCAGGAAGGACACGACCTGCCCCTCCTCGAGCTCGCGCCAGCCTTCGCTCGTGCGCAAGCTCGGCCTTCCTGACAAAACGACGATCAGCTCCTCCTCCACGAGGTGATAGTGGTAGGGATAGGCGGCTTCACCAGCGGGCAGCTCCCACAGGCTGAGGCCCAGCCGCTCGCCCCCAGCCTGTCGGCTCAACCGGGCGCGGCGGCAGCGAAAGCCCGGCCGCTCGCGCTGCTCATCGAAGATCGGATCGCCGATGTTCGGCGCGCGCTCAGACCGGCGCAGCTCAGCCTCGGCCTCCATCTGCGCGAGCCTCGTGTAGTAGTCAGGGAACTCGTTCAGGTGAGCGAGCGCGATCTTGCCGGTCATCTGCTCATCGTCGTCGGTGACGTTGGTCGCCACATCGCGCCTTCCATGCTCGAGCTCCACCTCGAGCCCGATGCGGAACTGCTCGACATCGAATGGGCATGCGTCCCAGTCGATGCCGATGGCCTCGCCGATCGACCGCGCCTGATGTGTGGTGAATCTTGCTTGCCCCATCTGCTCAGTCTCGCAGCTGTGCAACCGACGAGCGGAGGGAAACCAGAGCACGAGCCCCGGTCACATGCGGAATCGCAGATGCGTGGCGGAGGGGTGGAGGAGTGAGATCAGAGCCTCGCCGCGACACGCGCGACAGGCCGATGGCACTCTGAGCGCTGCCGTTGAACGAGGAGCACACCCCGACGGCGGGGCCCTGCTAGCTCCGCGCCCACGGCACGATGCAGCCGTCAGGTCCGCAGTCAGGCAGCGGCTCGCCGATCGGCCTGACGCGCCTGCTGCACGCACGCGCCGCAGCAGCAGGCGCCCAGCTCGGCACCCAGGTCGACCAGCCTGCTCCCTCCCCTCCAGCGGTGATGAGATGGATGTCGTCAGGACTGAGCACCGAGGGCAGCAAGCCGTCGTCATCAGGCTCGAGCGCAAAGCCCGCGTTGCGATCGATGTGGACGCCGTGGCGGGCGAGCTGGCTCTCGCTCACCCTGCTCTCCCTGTAGAGGAGCTCCTTGACCTGTGACTGCGTGAGGCCCTCCTCGATGCAGAAGCGAGCATGCTCTGGACCGAAGATCGCAAGGCCCTGGCCACCCTTGCCCGTCGAGAACGTGTACGGGTTCGCGATCGCGCTCGCGAACGTGCGCAGAAAATCCATCGCAGATCGGCTGACCTGCTGAGCGACCTGATGAGGACCCTCGCTCGGCAGCACGGTGACCGTTGTGTCATCAGGCCGGTAGCCGAGCTGGACGTGCAGCGGCTGCCACGGCGCAGGGGGCGGGTCCTCTGCGAAGCAGAAGGTGTACTTGCCTGGATGACCGAAGGAGGAGGCATCAGACTCTCCAGGGCGCGAGCCGAGCACGTTGATCGCGATCAGGCGCAGTGCCCGCCCAATCGTCGCGTTCGCACGATTGCCTGGGCCAAGCACGCTGTGGCGCGAGGCCATGCCGATCTCGTTGGCGATCGGCCCACTGACAACCGTGCAGAGTGCCGCGCCGCCCGTGCTCGTGAGCACAGTGTGGAGGTTGAAGTCGGTGTCGAACATCGCCTCGAGCGCGGCGATCACGACAGGGAAGTGGGAGGGACGACAGCCAGCCATGACCGCGTTGATCGCGGCCTTGCGCAGCGAGACCCCACGGCCCCTGACCGGCAGGTAGCCGATGAGCGTCTCAGCGTCCTGATCGCCGAGCACCTCGAGCATCGCGGCGACCCTCTGCGGCGTTGGTGGCACAACCGGCAGGCCGTCGGTGAAGCCGCGCGAGAAGAACTCCTCCTGGACGTCCTGCTCCTCCAGCAGGAGGCTGTCAGTCTCTTCGCTCACAGCGTCACCCCGCTCACAGCGTCACCCTTGCGCAGAGCTGCATCGGTCACAGAACCGCCTCGCTCACGGCGAACTGGGAGAGCCTCCACCTCGCAGCTGGGCGAGCGCCGTCTGAGCGAGGCCGCGCGCGAGATCCTGAAGCTCTGATGTGGACTTGCCATACACGGGGTGCGGCACGACTATCGCGTGGTATCCAGGCGCCCCGAGCTTGACGGCGTTGGAGGCGATGACCGCCTGGAACGGCTGGGTGATGACGACCGTTGCGGGGATCCCTCTTTCCTCGAGCATGATCGCGTCCTGCAGACTGCAGGCCGAGCAGGCACCTCAGTCGCCAACCCCCGTGATGACGATGTGTGCACGCGCGGCCATCTGATCCGCCTCGACGCTCGTGATCGGGTGCGCGGCGTTCGGCTTGCAGATGAGGTGCGACTGAACCTGCACGCCAAGCCTTCCCTGTACAGCATCGCGGAGAGCCTCGAGCAGCTCTCTGGCAAGGGGCTTGCCGTTGGCGACGAGCCCGATCACGGGCTGCACAGGCAGCTCCCTGCGCACCGCGAGCGACAGCGGCGACCTGGGGGCGTCGGGCACATCAGGCCGCAGGACGGTGATGACTCCCATCTCTACGCGAGCGTACCAGCTGGTCAGTGCTGTGCGCGCCCTGAATGCGTTGATGGCTGGTCTTGCGCCTCACCCAGATGCGCCGCAGCCTCATGTGCGCCCCGAAGGCGCGGATGGCTGATCAGACCTGAACCTCAGAGCCGTCGCCAGACCACGAGGTGTGGAAGGTCCCCTCCCTGTCGATGCGGCGATAGGTGTGCGCGCCGAACAGGTCGCGCAGCCCCTGAATGAGCGCCGCCGGTCCGCGGGCGCGCCTGAAGCCGTCGTAGTAGGCGAGCGTCGAGGAGAAGGCGGGGGCGGGGATGCCGAGCTGGGCGGCAGCGGAGACGACCCTGCGCCAGGGCCCCTGCGCCTGCTGCAGAGCATCAGCGAAGAACGACGAGAGCATGAGGTTCTCCGGCTGCTTCGGCTCGTCGTATGCCTCGACGATCCTGTCGAGGAAACGCGCCCTGATGATGCAGCCGCCTCGCCAGATCCTCGCAGGCACGCCAAGCTGCAGCCCCCACCCCTCAGCCTCCGAGGCGGCTTGGAGCTGCGCGAAGCCCTGCGCATAGGCGACGATCTTCGCGGCGTAAAGGGCCTGCTTCAGGTCCTCGGCGAGCTGCTGAGCATCCGGCGAGCTCAGGCGCAGGCGAGAGTGCGCTCGCTCCGTCGCAAGCGGCGCACGCGAGCGCGAGTGGTGAGCCTCCTCCGGCTGCGCAGAGAGATGCGCGTCCGCAGGCGGGGGCCCCGCGAGGCGACTCGCTGCGATCTGCCGCTGAGAGACGAGAGCACTGAGGCTGCGAGCGAAGACCGCCTCCGTGATCGCCGTGAGAGGGACGCCGAGCTCGAGCGCGTCCTCAGCGCTCCAACGGCCAGTCCCCTTCTGCTCCGCGGCATCGAGGATCACGTCCACGAGCGGCTCGCCAGTCGCCTCGTCGCGCTTCGAGAGCACCTGCGCGGCGATTCGGATGAGGAACGACTCGAGCTCCGTCTCGTTCCAGCGCTCGAAGCGTGACGCGATCTCCTCGACCTCGAGACCCGCCCCACTGCGAAGCAGGTCGTAGGTCTCGGCGATCAGCTGCATGTCGGCGTACTCGATGCCGTTGTGGACCATCTTGACGTAGTGACCCGCCCCGTCAGGGCCGATGTAGGCACAGCAGGGCGTGCCATCGACCTCGGCGGCGATCGTCTCGAAGATCGGCGCGACGAGTCGCTCGTATGGCTCGAGATCGCCTCCTGGCATGATGCTTGGGCCGGTGAGCGCTCCCTCCTCGCCGCCAGAGATGCCAACGCCGAGGAAGTGCACCGAACGCTCGGCGAGGGTCGCATGACGTCGCTGCGTATCCCTGAAATGGGCGTTGCCGCCATCGATGAGCACATCGCCGGCGTCGAGATGGGGAGCGACCTGCGCTATGACCTCGTCAGTCGCCTCACCCGCCTGCACGATGCTGATGAGGATCCGAGGCTTGGCGACCGAGTTCACCCACGCATCGATGCGATCACGTCCAACGATCGGCCCCTGATCGCCGAACCGCTCGATGAAGCGCGCCGTCCTGCTCGCGGTGCGGTTGTGCACCGAGACGGGGATGCGATGGGCAGCGATGTTTCGGGCGAGGTTCGCGCCCATCGTTCCAAGTCCGGTGATGCCGACGCGCGCCTGAGAGCTCATGCAGAGAATCTAGACCGAACGCAGCCGCACGGCCGATCCTTTGAGCGGACCGAACGCGGCCGAGCAGCCGATCCTTTGAGCGGACCGAACGCGGCCGAGCAGCCGATCCTCTAATCTGCGGTGGCCCGCAAGCGACGACCAGGAGGCTGGCAGCGATGCAGATGGGAATGGTTGGCCTGGGCAGGATGGGCGCGAACATGGTGCGTCGCCTGATGCGTGACGGGCACGAGTGCGTCGTCTTCGACGTCAACGTGGAGTCAGTCGCACAGCTGGAAGGGGAGGGCGCAACCGGAGCCGACTCGCTCGCGGGCCTCGTCGAGAAGCTGCGAGCTCCGCGCGCGGTGTGGATGATGGTCCCAGCGGGGATCACAGAGGAGACGGCGAGAGACCTCAGTGGGCTGCTCGATGCCGGCGATGTGCTGATCGATGGCGGCAACAGCTTCTACAGGGACGACATCGACCGGGCCGAGCGGCTGCGGCCGAAGGGCATCCACTACCTCGACGTGGGCACCAGCGGCGGGGTGCACGGCCTCGAGCGCGGCTACTGCCTGATGATCGGAGGCAGCGCCGACGCGGTGCAGATGCTCGACCCGCTCTTCCGCTCGCTCTCACCAGGCGTCGACGCCGCGCCGCGCACTCCCGGCCGCGAAGGAGACCCGGAGAGCGCAGAGCTCGGATACCTGCACTGCGGGCCATCGGGCGCAGGGCACTTCGTGAAGATGGTCCACAACGGCATCGAGTATGGGTTGATGGCGGCCTATGCGGAGGGCCTGAACGTGCTGCACCACGCCGGCATCGGCAAGCGCGTGGAGAAGGCCGACGCGGAGACCGCGCCGGTGAGGGAGGCGGCCCGCTGGTACTCCTATGAGTTCGACCTGCCCGCGGTCGCGGAGGTCTGGCGTCGCGGCAGCGTGATCGGCTCCTGGCTGCTCGACCTGACCGCAAGCGCTCTGCTGGAATCGCCGCAGCTCGCAGATTTCGCGGGGAGAGTGTCAGACTCTGGCGAGGGTCGCTGGACGGTCGCCGCCGCCGTCGACGAGGGCGTGCCCGCACACGTGCTGAGCGCATCCCTGTTCAACCGCTTCAGCTCCCGTGGCGAGGCGGACTTCGGCGACAAGCTGCTCTCAGCGATGCGAAAGCAGTTCGGCGGCCACTCGGAGAAGCCCTCAGCCGGCATCTGAGCCGGTCCGTCAGTCAGGCGTGAGGGGCGGCGGGTCACCGGGAGCAGGCGGCGATCGGCCGGCATCCCAGCCGTCAGGTGCCAGGGGCGCCGCAGGCAGGGCCGGCCGCTCACCGCAGCCTGCCCGCCTGACGGGTGAGATCACGCAGGCGTCCTGCAAGCGCCTGCGTGGGGGAGCCGACCTCGAGCCGCCACGCCCAGTTGCCGGAAGCCCTGCCAGGAGTGTTCATCCGCGCGGCCTCCGGCAGGCAGAGCACATCCTGGGCCTGCATGATGACGAGCGGGGCAGGCGAGGTGAGTGCGAGGCGGATGAGCGCCCAGACGCCTTCAGCCGGGTCGATGCGCGCTCGGCGCAGCGCCGCCTGAGCACGGCTGCGCTGCGGCGCCTGCAGCGAGGTCCACCAGGCGAGCAGCGTCGTCTGATCATGCGTGCTGGTGTAGAGGATCCTGTCCTGTGTCTGACGGTGAAGGGGGTGGGCGCCCGCGCGCCCGTCAACGGCGTCCTGCCCTCCTGCGAACAGGAACTGAAGGACCGCCATGCCCCTGATGTCGAGCCTGGAGCGCAGCGACTGCACCGCAGGCGTGATCCTGCCGAGGTCCTCAGCGATGAGCGGCAGCTCGCCAAGGGCGCGGCGCGCAGCCTGTATCGGCGCGCCCTGCGGCCCCCGCCGCCAGCGCCCGCCGCGAGCATCGCGGCTGCCCTCCGGCACCGCCCAGTAGGCGACGAAGCCCCTGAAGTGGTCGAGGCGGATGAGGTCGAACAGCTCGAGGCTGCGGCGGATGCGCTCCACCCACCAGCTGTAGCGCTCGCGCCGCATGGCGGGCCAGTTGTAGACAGGGTTGCCCCAGAGCTGCCCCTTGCGGGAGAACCGGTCCGGCGGAGCGCCCCCAAGCAGGCCGTCCGCGAACAGGTGCGGGTGCATGCGATGATCGACGCTGCCTGGGCTGACGTAGAGCGGCAGGTCGCCGATGATGTGCACACCGCGCTCCTTCGCGTAGGCGCGGAGCGCAAGCCACTCGCGCTGGAAGCGGATCTGATCGTCGATCGCCTCGCGCCCACCGTTGCAGCCGGCCCACTCAGGCAGCCAGAACTGGTGAGCAGCGATGAAGTCGGCGCGCTCGCCTGCGCTGACCGGCGCATGAGGGCGCCCAAGCAGCGATGGCGAGCAGGCGAACGCCGAGCGCGCTCTGTACGGAGAGCGAAAGCGGTCAGGGGGACCAAGCGGCAGCACCTGCCAGTAGGACTGGCCCGCGAGGCTGAGCCAGTCGACGAACGCGTACGCCTCCCGACCGAGGCGGCGGGAGGGCAGAGAGGTGATGTGCAGCTGCACGCCGCTTGAAGGTGAGATGAGCATCGCCTGGCGCTAGGGTCAGAGTGGACGATCGAAGGCGAGCAGGCTGGCCGGCACGAACACAGCGCAAGGATTCGACAGATGAGTCGAGGCCGCGAGGAAGACGAGCAGACCAAGGAGCAGATGCATCGAGGCGAGCTGCGCGCGCAGGCCCCGGCACACGCAGGTGCAGGCGCGCGCACCGACCACGGCCGCGCCGGCAAAGCTCCCTCGAGCATCGTGATGGAGGATGTGAAGCCGCAACTGGATTGCGGACGCTATCGCCCGAAGCGGTGTGTCGGCGACACAGTGGAGGTGACGGCAACGATCTTCCGCGACGGCCATGGCGAGATCGAGGCGATCGTTCGCTTTGAAGGCCCAGGCGACTCCGGATGGCAGGAGGCGCCGATGAGCCGACGGCAGCCTGACGACGGAAGCGACAGGTGGAGCGGGTCCTTCGAGGTGCAAGCCTTGGGACGCTGTCGATGGCAGATCCTCGCCTGGACGAACCGGTTTTCGACCTGGCAGCAGGAGCTGGAGCGCAAGATCTCGGCCGGCGAGCGCGACCTCGAGTCAGAGCTCGCAGAGGGCATACTGCTGATCAGAGAGGCGGCGGCGAAGGCAAGCGGCGTCTACGAGGAGGTGCTCGCTCATGCGCTCTCGATCCTGTGCGAGCACGCGGCAGAGCGAGAGGTGCGCTGGCAGGTGGCACTCGACCGCCGCCTCGCGACCGTCTGCAGCCTGTATGACCCGCGCACAGACCTGACTGAAAGTGCCCTCCTCGAGATCGACGTCGAACGGGAGCGTGCGCGGTTCGGCGCCTGGTACGAGCTGTTCCCGCGCTCTTGGGGCGGCTTCAGAGGAGTGCAGGAGATCCTGCCGAAGCTCGCAGACCTCGGCTTCGACGTGCTGTACCTGCCGCCGATCCACCCAATCGGCCACACGAAGCGCCGAGGGCGAAACGACACCGAGCCGGCGCGCGAGGGAGACCCTGGCAGCCCGTGGGCGATCGGCTCAGAGCAGGGCGGCCACACCGCGGTGCATGAGGAGCTCGGAACGCTTCAGGACTTCGATGCGCTGCTCCGCGCTGCCCGTGCGCATGGCATCGAGATCGCGCTCGACTTCGCGATCCAGTGCTCCGTCGACCACCCTTGGCTGACCGAGCATCCCGAGTGGTTCGCACACCGGCCAGACGGCACCCTCAAGTACGCGGAGAACCCCCCGAAGCGCTACATGGACATCTGCAACCTGAACTTCGAGAGCAGCGAGTGGCGCTCACTGTGGCTCGCCCTGCGCGACGTGATGCTCTTCTGGGTGGACCGCGGCGTGCGGATCTTCCGCGTCGACAACCCCCACACCAAGCCGCTGCCCTTCTGGGCTTGGCTGTTGGAGTCGGTGCGCTCCGTGGCGCCTGAGACGATCTTCCTCTCTGAGGCGTTCACGCGCGCGCCGATGATGCACGCGCTCGCGAAGGTCGGCTTCAGCCAGTCCTACACCTACTTCACCTGGAAGAACTCCGCCTTCGAGCTGCGGCAGTACATCTCAGAGCTGGCAGGCGATCCAAGCTCCGAATACCTGAGGCCAAACCTGTTCGTGAACACGCCAGACATCCTGACGGCATACCTGCAGCATGGCGGCAGGGCGGCATTCGCGGCGAGGCTGCTGCTTGCGGCGACGCTGTCGCCAAGCTACGGCATGTACTCAGGGTTCGAGAGCTTCGAGGCGACGCCGCGCTTCGAAGGATCAGAGGAGTACCTCGATTCGGAGAAGTACGAGGTGCGCAAGCGCAGCCTCGACGGGCCGCTCCTGCCGATGGTGGCGAAGCTGAACGCAGTTCGGCGTGAGCATGCAGCGCTGCAGCGGTTCGAGAACATCGACTTCCTGGCAGTGGAGAACGACGCCCTGCTCGCCTACGCGAAGCGCACCGAGCAGGAGACCCTGCTGATCGTCGTGAACGTGGATCCCGACAACGCCCAGCAGGGGATCGTCCTCGTTGGGCAGGAGCTCGGGCTGCCGCCAGTCTTCGAAGTGGAGGACCTGCTGTGCGGCGAGCGCTACAGGTGGCAGGTGGGGCGCAACTACGTCGCGCTCGACCCAGCGCAGCAGCCCGGCCACCTGCTGCTCGTGAGCGAGGCGCGATGAGCGCGCAGGCGCGAGAGAGCCTGACCGCCGCTTCCCGGATCGGCGCAGGCAGGGGTGCGATCTCACGCGCCCGCAGGCGCCGGGCGAGCCCCGCCTCGACGCCCTGGTTCGAGAGCAACCCGCTGTGGTTCAAGACGGCGACCTTCTATGAGATCCACGTTCGCGGCTTCTACGACGGCAACGCCGACGGCTCAGGGGACTTCCGAGGGCTGATCGAGAAGCTCGACTACCTCGAGTGGCTGGGCATCGACTGCATCTGGCTTTTGCCGATGTACGAATCACCGCTGCGCGACGGCGGCTACGACATCGCGGACTTCATGAAGGTTCACCCCGACTACGGCACGATCGACGACGCCTGGGACTTCGTGCAGGCGGCGCATCAACGGGGCATGAGGGTGATCGCAGACCTCGTGATGAACCACACGTCGATCGACCACCCCTGGTTCCAGGAGTCGCGCAGCAGCCCAGACTCGCCGAAGCGCAACTGGTACGTGTGGTCTCAGACGCCAGATCTCTACAGAGATGCGAGGATCATCTTCCTCGACACGGAAACGTCGAACTGGTCCTTCGACGAGCAGGCGGGCGCCTACTACTGGCACCGCTTCTTCAACCATCAGCCCGACCTGAACTACGACGAGCCCGAAGTGCAGGAGGCGATGCTCTCAGTCCTGCGCTTCTGGCTCGACCTCGGACTCGACGGGTTCAGGCTCGACGCCGTGC
Organism: Actinomycetes bacterium; assembly: GCA_021792455.1. Taxonomy (GTDB): domain Bacteria; phylum Actinomycetota; class Thermoleophilia; order Solirubrobacterales; family Solirubrobacteraceae; genus Palsa-744. The sequence continues at coordinate 10,459 of JAJYUP010000083.1, forward strand.
CGTACCTGTTCGAGCGCGATGGGACGAGCTGCGAGAACCTGCCTGAGACCCATGCCTTCCTGAAGCGTCTGCGCGCGACAGTGGAGCAGGAGTACCAGGACCGGGTGCTGCTCGCAGAGGCGAACCAGTGGCCAGAGGACGTCGTCGCCTACTTCGGCGAGGGCGACGAGTGCCACATGGCGTTCCACTTCCCCGTGATGCCGCGAATGTTCATGGCGCTGCGCCGCGAGGAGGCGAAACCGATCGTGGAGATCCTCGCTCGCACGCCAGACATCCCAGACTCCTGCCAGTGGGGGCTGTTTCTGCGCAACCACGACGAGCTGACCCTCGAGATGGTGACCGACGAGGAGCGCGACTACATGTATGCGGAGTACGCACGCGACCTGCGTATGAAGCTGAACCTCGGCATAAGGAGGCGACTGGCTCCGCTGCTCGACAACGGGCGCGACGAGATCGAGCTGTTGACGGCGATCCTGTTCTCGCTGCCGGGCAGCCCGATCCTCTACTACGGCGACGAGATCGCGATGGGCGACAACATCTACCTCGGCGACCGCGACGGCGTGCGCACCCCTATGCAGTGGACGAGCGATCGCAACGGCGGCTTCTCGAGAGCGGACTTCGCCCAGCTGTACTCACCACCGCTGATGGACCCCGTCTACGGCTACCAGGCAGTGAACGTCGAGGCCCAGCTGCGCACCCCAACCTCGCTTCTGCGCTGGCTGCGGCGTTTCATCGCGCTGCGGCGCGAGCATCCCGTCTTCGGACTGGGCAGCTACGAGGCGCTTGCGCCCTCGAACCCGCACATCTTCGCGCACCTGCGCTGCAGCGGCGAAGATGTGGCCCTGTGCGTTCACAACCTCGCGCGGAGCGCCCAAGCGGTGGAGCTGGACCTGCGTCGCTATGAGGGCCGCCACCCCGTCGAGATGCTCGGCGGCACCCGCTTTCCGCGCATCGGGGAGCTGCCGTATCTGCTGACGCTCGCACCCCGAGGTTTCTTCTGGTTTCTGCTCACACAGCCCGGACAGGACGATGATGCATCGCGAGGGTGAGCAGGCAGCAGAGCCTGACTTCTGGTTTCTGCTGAGACAGCCCGGACAGGACGATGATGCATCACGAGGGTGAGCAGGCAGCCGAGCCTGAGAGCAAGCGTCCCTGTAGGGTCGAGGAGGACGATGATGAGCGGTGAGACGAAGGCGAGCCTGAGGGCGGCAGGCGCGCCGCAGCTGGAGGCGGAGCAGCTGAGCGCCTGGATCGTGAACCAGCGCTGGTTCGGCGGGAAGGCAAGCGAGCTGAGCGAGGCGGCGATCCTGGATGCGGTCACCCTGCGGGCCGAGGCCGATCCGCTGCTGCTGCTGATCGTCGAGACGATCACTCCTGCCGGCACCCACGACATCTACCAGCTGCCGATCGGCATCCGCCCGCAGGCCG
>JAJYUP010000084.1 GCA_021792455.1 Actinomycetes bacterium
TCCTGGCCGCGGATCGCCTGCGCCCGCGCGTTCAGCATGTCCAGCCGCTCATTCGAGGTCTCTGCGATCACGAGCGTCTGCCGGCCCGCCTGCCGATCGGCCTGTGCCGCCTCCAACGCTCGATCCTCCGCCCGCCGCTGGTCCGGCTGCAAGATCACCCGGCCCCGACGCGCATAACCCTTGATCGCCCGCTCATGCTCACCGGCGCGGAACAGGGCCTGCTCACGCCGGTCCGCCGGATCGCGCGCCCGCACGATCCGCGACAGCTCGACGTGGGAGCCGTGCTCGCGGGCAAGCGTTTCGATCTTCGGCCAGAGCCCGCCGGCGCCGACCGCCTGTGACTGGCGTGGGTCGCCGATCGCGACCAGCCGCACCCCGGACTCACGAGCAGCGGCGAACAACCAGCGCTGCTCCCTGGTCGAAGCGAGCGCCGCCTCATCGTGCAGGACCGTCGTCCGCTCGCCCAGATGCACGCGTCCCGCCTCAACACCCGCGCGCAGCGCCGCGGTGGAGTAACCCCGGGCGTGCACGCCGCCTTGCCGCAGCTCCATCGCCAACCTCTCGGCCGCCTGCGCGCCGGTGCTCGTCACGAGCACGCTCCGATGGTCCTGCTCATGCGCGCGGGCGATCCCCAGCAGCGCCGTGCTCTTCCCCGTGCCGGCCTGCCCGACGATCACCGCAAGCTGAGACTCCGAGCAGGCCGCCGCGATCGCCTGCTCCTGCTCGGGGGCCAACGTCGCGCCCTGCCGCTCCAATTCGATGCGAAGCGCATCAGTCTCGATCTGCGCAAAGAGCGGCTCAACCGGCCTGGACCGAGCAGCGGCCAGGTTCTTCGCGAGCGAGACGGTCTCGCGCTCCAACGCGCGGTGAGCCCGCGTCGTCATCCGGCCGTCGGCGAGCTCGAGCAGCTCGCCCGCCTCCCGCAGTCGATCGAGGCAGGCAAGGCCGCGCTCCGGTCCAAGATCGGCGGCAAGCTCCATCGCACACGCACGCGCCTCCCGCGGCGCGAACGTCGCATCGAACTCCGTCAAACGCAAGAGCAGCTCCCGGTCGATCTCCAGTCGCGGCTCCCGGTCGCGGCCGCCGCGACGCAACAGCTCCACCGAGCGCGCATCGAAGTCGAACTCGATCGCCGCCTCCCACCACGCCCGATCCAGATCACCCGCCGTCACGAGCGTCCCCTTCCCGGCACGGCTCGATACCGCCAACCGCCGTTCCTCGGCCGGCATCAGCCGGCCGCTGCGCTCAAGCCCATCCAAACGCTGCGCCGCCTCCACAGCCTGCGCGCCACCCTGTGCGATCTGCGCCTCGAAGACCACGCGCTTCTCGGCCATCCGCTGCTCGATCGCCTCACTCACCTCACGATGTCGCGCGCTCCACCGCTCCCGCAAACCATCCGGCACCCCGGCGATCTCGAAATAGCGGCCGCCACGACCCGTGCCACGCTCGATCTCAAAGCCAAGACCGGCCAGCTCGAGGGCGAACCGACTGCGGTAGGCGGCAGCGATCTCACGCTGATGAACCATCCACGCCCGCGACTCCACCGCCACGACACGCCCATCCGAGCGCAGCGCACCATGGATCAGCACATGCGAATGCAGCTGCGGATCGGGCGGACGACCCGCCACCGCCCTCGCCGTGCTCTGCCGCCAGCTGCTCGCCAAGATCTCCCGCGCAGTCTCCCGCACCACCGTCTTGCGATCGAGGCGGCGGCGAACCATCGGCACCAGCTCACGCGCATGAAAAAGCGCCCGGTCGACCGCCCGCTCATGCGCGGCCTCGATCTGCAACCGCAGCTCCGGCGATGAGAGCGCCCACACCGCACTTACCGACTTCGGCGCCGAGAACGTCGCGTCGATCGCCACCACCGCCTGCCCGTTCGCACCCACCGCCCGCAGCTGCTCCCCGCTCACCGGATGGCGCACCGCCATCAACGACCTGAACGCCTCACTCTCCACGGGCCTCTCCGGATCCACACCCAACGCCGCGGCGCCGTCCGCGCCCAACGCCCACCGGCCCGGAGCCTCCACACGCTCCCCGTCGCGCAGGTAGTAATCCCCCTGCTCCGGTGGCTGCGTCTTGCCCTCCAGATACCGGGCGTACCCCTGGCCGCCGCCGGCCGTCACCTTCGCGACCGTCAGCAAGAGGCCGACCTCCACGGCCGGCGGCGGGCCGATCCAGCAGACCACCCTGAGGCCAGCAGCGCATCGCCGCAAGGGCGGCGCACAGGGCTCTCAGCGGCCCGTTTGCGCGAGTGGTTTAGCATCCGGTGCGTAGAGTGTATTGCTTTACTGGCGGGGCGGAGCGTAGCAGGCGGCGGAGGACGCGAGCGCGACAGGCAGGCTGAACGGAGCGCAGAAGCCGAGCGTGCGGGTCGCGACGGAAGCGCGCATGAACTGGCCAGCGGGAAAGGAGTGAGCGCGCGCGACGGGCCGAGGAGAGACGTGCGTCCTGTTGCGTCGGTGGCGTCGTGACCGCAGGCGGCGCGTGGCGGCGTGGTCCGAATCCCTGGAGGCGTCGGCGATCCAGTGATACATCGCCACCCCTTTTGGCCGCGCAGCCACAATAGCCACAACTGCACTATGCTAAAGACATGATTAGTGATGATGGCCCCGATTTCCTCACTGTCGCCGAGACGGCGAAGCGCCTCGACGTACACGAGAACACTGTCCGAAACTGGGCGCGCATCGGGAAGCTGCCATCTGCCCGCATCCCCGGCACTCGCGCCCATCGGTTCGACGTGCGGGATGTCGAGCGTCTTCTCCGCCAGCGCGGTGAGATCGTGTCCACCGTCGCGCAGGAGAGGCAGGCAGTTGGCTCGCCGGAGTTGGTAGACGCGTCCCAGCTGGGGCAATGGGCCAACACCGCGTCGCGTGATGCACAGGCAACGCTGCCCAAGTTGATCCGACGGCTCCTCAGCTACACGCATGGCATCACCGCAATCTCGATGCGCGCCGGCGACGGAGTCGTGATGTCTGGTTGGGACGGCGAGGCTGAGTCGACTGGCGCGTCGTTCCTGCCAGCTGGCCATCTCAGGTTCGAGATCGGTACCGGGCAGCAGCCCAAGACGAAGGCCGACAAGGACTGGAAGGAACGCCTCAACACGCCGAACGCACACGAGCTCTGCTTCGTCTTCGTTACGCCTCGGCGTTGGCGAGACGGAAAGGCGTGGGCCGAGGCGCGCAAGGCTGAAGGCATCTTTGCCGATGTGCGCGTCCTGGATGGCGAAGACATCGAGGGCTGGCTTGAGTCTGTGCCGCATGTCCACTATTGGATCTCAGAGCACCTGGGTAGGGCACCTCGGCACGCACAGACGCTTGCGCAGTGGTGGCGACGATTCAGCCGTCAGACCAAGCCGAATCTGCCCGGTGGCTTCTTCCTAGCTGGACGGGAGCGCGCTCGCGAGAAGCTGGGCGAGTTTCTCGCTGGCGACCGTGACGTCATCACGGTCCAGGCGAAGTGGCGCGAAGATGCCCTGGCGTTCACTGCCGCCGCGCTTGATTCGATCGTGAGTGAACGGCAGACGGCGGCTGCGCCGGCGATCGTCGTGGCCGAGGCCGATCCGTGGCACCGGCTCGCCGAATCTCCGATCCCGACGATCCTGATCCCACTGTTCGACAACCCGGACGTCGGCGCCGCGCTTGATAGCGGTCACCATGTCGTCATTCCAGTCGGCGCAGACGCGCCAGTCCGCGGGATGAAGGTCATCAACCTCGATCCACCCCACCGCGAGCTCGCGCGCAAGAGCCTCGAGGAGACTAGGGAGATTTCCTTTGATGAGGCATACAAGCTCTCAGCGCTGGCGCGTCGCAACATGCCCTCGTTCGTCCGCGCCTTGTCGCGTGACCAACGGCGTCGTAGGCCAGCCTGGGCCTCCGACACGGGATCAGCGGCGGTCCTCGCGCCACTGGTACTCGCGGGGGCGTGGTCGGCGCGCGACGGAGACTGGCAAGTTGTATCCGAGCTGGCCGACGCGGACAAGGAGGTTATCGAGCGGCTCCTCCTGCACTGGCTTCAGTTCGACGATCCGCCCTTTGTACAGCCGGGCGAGTCGCAGTGGCACGTCGTCTCGCGCGAGGAGGCGCTGATGGTACTCCGCGAGCGGTTGACCACTGCCGACATCACGCGGTGGCTACAGATCGCTCCTCGGGTATTACCGGAGTTCGACCCAGTGCTTGAGCTGGAGCCTGCGGAGCAGATGCTTGCCGGCGTCCGCGGGATCGGCCGCGACGTCTCAGGCGTGCTTAGACGCGGTCTGGCCGAGGGCGTTGCCGCGCTGGCCAGCCTCGAGGACGCGCCGATTGCCGGCAACACGACGTGTGAGGATGTTGCCGGCCAGGTGGTATCGACCATCCTGGCTCGCGCTGCGGCGGATGACTCAGGCCGCACATGGCAGTCCCTATCGGATGTCCTGCCGCTGCTTGCCGAGGCAGCGCCAGCGAAGTTCCTGGATTTCGTTCTCGACGATCTCGACACGTCGTCCCCGGTGCTCAGAACCATGTTTCAGGACGACCGCAGCCAATCCTCATGGATGGCGGGCTCATCACCACACACCGGTCTGCTCTGGGCGCTTGAGGTGCTGTGCTGGTCGCCGGAGCACATCGGCTTCGCTAGCCTCGCTCTGGCCAAGCTGCAAGCGGTCGATCCCGGCGGACAGCTTGCCAACCGGCCGCTCGCCAGCCTCCAGTCCATCCTGGTGTTCTGGGTCCGTCAAACGTCGGCGCCGCTCGCCGCGAAGATGGAAGCGATAGAAGCAATCTGCCAGCAGGTGCCGGAGGTCGGCTGGCGGCTCGTGCTCGGCCTGTGGCCAAGCAAGCACGCAACCGCGACGCCGCCGCGCTCCCCCCGATACCGAGATTGGCGGCCGGACACCCGACACGTGCCGATGGCCGAGGCCGTCCAGTTCATCACACGCCTGGTCGCGCTGGCGATCTCCCTCGCGAGCGCCGAGATCGGCCGGTGGAAGGATCTCGTCGACGCCATCGCGCCGCTGCCGCCGGACCTGCGCACGGACCTGCTCGACGCGCTTGAGGCGCTCGCAAGCTCAGGCGCGGCGACCGGACAGGTGCAGCTCGAGCTCTGGGACGCGCTTCGCGCAGAGGTGGATCGCCACCGCCAATTCAAGGACGCGGACTGGGCGATGGACGAGGCCACCGTGGACAGGCTGGAGCGCATCGCGGATCTCGTCAAGCCAACGAGTGGCATGGAGCGGTTCGCCTACCTCTTCGCGTGGCACGTCGATCTTCCGGAGATCGACCGACTTGACTTCCAAGCACGCGAGAAGCGCTTAAGGCACCTCCGCAACGAAGCCGTCCGGGAGACGCTCGCGACCGGCTCGATAGCTGACCTCGAAGCGTTGGCGCGCCGCGTCAAGGTGCCCGGGCAACTCGGATGGGCGATCGGGGACGTTGCACCCGATTCGATGGAGCCTGCCCTCGCGGCTTGGCTGGAGTCAGAGGAGCCCAATCTTCGCGATACGGCTCTGGCCTGGCTGAGATGCAAGCTTGATGATCCGGCAAGCGGCCCGGACTGGTTCCGTCGGATCGTCAGTACCGAGGCAATGACCTCAGCGGATCGCCGACTCGACTTGGTGCGCAGCACCCCCTCCCGCCGCGACTTCTGGGACCTGGTGGTCGCGATCGACCCGGCGCTCGCCGACGAGTACTGGTCGCAGTGTCACCCTCATGGCGTCTCGCCAGCAGATACAGAGCGCGCGGTGCACGAGCTGCTTGCGCGGAACCAAGCGTGGGTGGCGATCGACATCATCGCCTCGGTGCTTCACCACGAGGACAGTGATGCCAGCACGCTGAAGGTAGAGGACGCGATGCGAGCACTGGAGGCAGCCATCACTAGCCCGCTCTCACATCACAACAGGCACTCGATCGGCTACGAGGTGGGCGTCGTCCTCGACTATCTCGAGCGGCACGAAGTCGATGAGACAACGCTCGCCAGATATGAGTTCGCCCTCTTCTCACTGATCCAGCAGCACCGCCAGCCTCGAGCCCTGTTCAGGGCTCTCTGCTCGGACCACAGAAGCTATGTCGATCTAGTCTCCCGCGTGTTCAGGGGCAAGGACGAACCTAAGCGGCAGCTCGATGAGTTCGAGGCTGCGCGCGCGCAGCACGCCTACTGGGTACTGATGCACTGGCGAGGGCTCCCCGGCCTTCATGAGTCTGGCGCAATTGACAGCGCCCATCTCAAGGAATGGGTGACTGAGGCGCGCCTCCTGTTCGCAGAGGGCGGCCGCGCGGACATTGGCGACGAGCAGATCGGCCAGGTGCTGAGCCACTGCCCAGCAGGAGAGGATGGGATCTGGCCCGCCGAGGCAGTCCGGGAGATCATCGAGATGATCGGCAGCGCTAACATCGAGTCAGGAATCGTGCTGGGTGCGCTCAATAATCGCGGCGCCACTTGGCGCGGCGTCTTCGACGGAGGCGGGCAGGAGCGCGATCTCGCCAGGAGGTACCAGGCATGGTCACGCGCCATGGCGACCACTGCTCGCCGCACGTCCCGTGTCCTGCGGCTCATTGCCGAGAGCTACGAACGGCAAGCGCGGCAGCACGACGCGGACGCAAGCATTAGCGGTGCCACTGAGTAGCTGCGTGGCACTCCGATCAATCCGCCATTGCCTGCCATCTCCTCGCCGCCCAGTGCCGGTCCGTGTGCCGAAGGCGATGTACACAGCGCTCCGCACAGAACCGACGCAAGCAAATGGTGCGTGCGACCGAAGCGACATGGCGGCATGCCCGCACCGTCGAACCCGACCGGTGCGTACACCCAGACGTCCCGAGAGAACGAAGGCAACGCGACCCCCGGCATGCCGAGCCGGAACCAACGCGCCTCCGCGCTCAAACCCCACCACAAGTGGTACTGCGATGTGGTACTGCGCGTCCCGATGCGGGCTTGATGCGGTACCAGCGAAGTGCCAATACCTGCGATTTGCAGGTATTCCTTCGACGGGAGCGACGGGACTCGAACCCGCGACCTCCGGCGTGACAGGCCGGCGCTCTAACCAGCTGAGCTACGCCCCCGCGCGATCTCGCGATGGGCATCGCCGCCGCTCGGCATCGCTGCCGCTCGAGCTCGCTGCCGCGTCACGCGCGAGCCTGCAGTATGCCAAGGATCAACCCCCTACGCCGTCTGCGGCCGGCTGCGCGCCCTCCCAACGCCCCTCGGGCCGCTCTGCGAGCCTCGCAACACGCCCTCCACCCCCTCCCCCCGCCCCTCGGGCCACTCTGCGGTGCCTGCAGCACCCCCCAGCGCCGCGCCTCACACCGTCCGCCCCCACCAGCCGGCTCGCCCTCGAACTGGCCAGCCAGCCAAAGTCCTCCTCGTTCAGCTAACCTTCGAGGCGATGGCGATTCCTCCACCGCCACCGCTGCAGGACCCCAATCCCGTCAAGCTCGTCGTCCGGGATCTGCGCCGCCAAAGGAGCAGTCGGGTGCCGTATCCGCCTGGCTGGCTCGACTTCTCGCTGTCCAGGACCATCAGATTCGCGGACCAGCCGCTGCCCATCCTCCTTCGAGGCTACGAACAGTTTGGGCCTGTCTTCACCGTCAGGGTGCTCCATGAGCTCATCGTCTTCCTCATCGGCCCGGAGGCCAACCACTACATCACCGTCTCCAACGCGTCCAACTTCCTCTGGCGTGAATCGCACTTCAGGGATCTCGCCGCCCTCATAGGCGACGGCCTGCTCACCACGGACGGCGAGTTCCATCGCCGCTCTCGCCAGATCATGCTGCCTGCGTTCCATCGCCAGCAGCTTGAAGCCGCCGTCGACGTCATGCTCTCGGAGGTGCATCACGCGCTCCAGCCGCTTGCCAAGGGCGCGCAGCTCGACATGTACGCCTGGCTCAGGAGGCTCGCCCTCCGCATCGCCATGCGCGCACTGTTCGGCCTCGATCCCCACAGTCAGGACGCCAGGCGCCTCGACGCCGCGTCGCTGTTCGAGCAGGCACTCGCCTTCTATGCCACCCCGTATCCCATGCGCATGCTCAGGGGACCTCGAACGCCGTGGGCCAAGCTCGTCAGCGCAGCCCGCAAGCTCAATCACATGATCTACCGGGAGATCGCCCAGCGGCGGGCGAGTCACCAGCGCGGCGACGACGTGCTCAGCCTCCTCCTTCACGCCACCGATCAGGATGGTGCCGCGCTCAGCGACTCGCAGGTCCGCGACCAGGTCCTCACGCTTCTGTTCGCAGGCCATGACACCACCACCTCCACCGTCTCCTTCATGCTCTATGAGCTCTGCCGCAACCCCAACGTCACCCAACGGCTGCTCGCTGAGCAGGACCGCGTCCTCAAAGGACAGACCCCGACCGCTCAGCACCTCCTTGGCGATGCCATGCCCTACCTCGAGCTCGTGCTTGACGAGACCCTTCGCAAGTACCCGCCCGCCTGGATCGGGCCGCGGCGCTCCATCGACGCCTTCGAGCTCGAGGGCGTCTCGGTCCCTGGGGATGCCCACGTCAACTACAGCTCCTGGGCCTCCCACCACCTGCCGCACGTCTTCCCCGAACCCCACAGGTTCATCCCGGAGCGCTTCACCGCTCAGGCCAAGGCGGCGCTGCCCAAGGGCGCCTACGTGCCGTTTGGCGGCGGCTCCAGGACCTGCATAGGGATGAGGTTCGGCCAGCTCGAGGTGCGCACGCTCGCCACTGAGATCGTCAGGCACCTCTCGTTCGAGCTTCAGCCGAGCTTCCAGCTCTCCATCAGGCAGATGCCCACGATCAGCCCGAAGCGTGGCCTGCCGCTCACCGTCGAGGCCCGCTGATTCTCGAGGCCTTCCCGCCGTCAAGGCCCGCTCAGCGGGCCTCCGGCACGCTCTCAGCGAAGCTCGGCCTCCACGCTCAACCGCCAGCTCGAGACGCCTGCGGCGCCGTTGCGGCTGCCGCCTGCGGGACCACCGTTGCCGCTGCGCTGCTCTGGCTGCGCGGAGAGCGATGTCACGTGCACCTTCGGGTTTGCAAACAGCGTCACCTTACCCAAGCCCGCCAGAAGCGGATGGTTCGCCGACAGCCGCACCCTGCCTTCGGATGGCGAGATCAGCCCGTCGATGTGGGCGTTGAAGCCCAAGAGGTCGCTTTTCGCCCGTATCGCCACCCCGCCCTTCGCGTCTTCCAAGACCTCCGCTTCCAATCCCACGGGCAGGGCCGCTCCCAGATGTCGCCTGCTCAGCAGAGCTGAGGCGGAGATCACAGAGCCGCGCTTGCTCAGCTTCACGTCTGTCACCACCAGCGGCTTCGCGCCGAAGCCTGGGTCCAGAACTTCCACGCTCCTCGCGCTCACGCTCAGATCGGAGACTGATCTCGATTCCAAGAGCAGCTCCACTATCTGTTCTGGCGAGATCGCCAACCTGCCCGCCTTCACCTCCGCCGAGCCTGCGGACCCCCACAGAAGCTCGATCGCTGGGGTCGCGGATACCGTTGCCGCCTCCACCTCGCCGTAGCGCGCCACCTTCGCCCTCAGCGCCTTCGCCGCCAGGATTGGAAGCACGATCTGGGCGATCCCCAGCGCCGCCAGCACCAGCACCACCGCGCCCAACAGGATCTTCATTGGCCTGCTCATCGACATCCTCGCTCTAGCGTATCTCGCGCTTCGCCCACGCGGGTGGAGGTTGGGGGGGCCGCGCGCGGAGGGCCGCGCGCGGGGGGCGATTGGTTTGGGGCGGATCCCTCTCAGCGCGCGAAGGCACCGTCGCCAGCGCGCTCCCAGTCTGCCGGGGACGACAGGTCCGGTGCAGGCCCCCCTCAGCGCGCGAAGGGACCGTCGCCAAGGCGGCCCTCGCCCGTCTGGGACGATAGGTTTAGAGGACGCCCCTCTGGGCGCGTAGCTCAGCTGGCCAGAGCACCTCGCTTACACCGAGGGGGTCGCCCGTTCGAGTCGGGCCGCGCCCATCGCACCTGCAGCAGACCCTCGGAGAACCATTGCCCTCGATCAGCATTCCCACACCGATCAGGATCGCCGTCATCGGCGCTGGCCCTGCCGGTGCCTACACCGCTGGCCACCTGCTCGCCGACGCGAGTCGCCCCGTCCAGGTCGACCTCATCGAGCGGCTGCCCACGCCCTGGGGCCTCGTGCGCTCTGGCGTCGCCCCTGACCACCCCAAGATCAAGACCGTCACCCGCGTCTATGAGCGAACCGCCGCTGACGCTCGGCTGCGCTACTACGGCAACGTCGAGCTTGGCCGAGACATCAGCATTCACGACCTCGCCGGGCACTATCACGCCATCGTCTATGCGACTGGGGCGCCGGGCGACCGCCCGCTCCAGATCCCTCGGGAAGATCTGCCTGGAAGCCATGCCGCCACTGACTTCGTCGGCTGGTACAACGCCCACCCTCACCACCGCCACCTCACCTTCGACCTCAGCGCTCGCAGGGCGATCGTCATCGGCAACGGCAACGTCGCACTCGACCTCGCCAGGATGCTCACGCTCACCCCGCAGGAGCTCGCGCCCACTGACACTGCGGACCACGCGCTGCAGCCCCTCGCTCGAAGCGGCATCGAGGAGGTCGTCGTCGTCGGCCGGCGGGGGCCTGCACAGGCCTCATTCACAAACCCTGAGCTCATCGAGCTCAAAGACCTCGCAGATGTCGACGTCATCGTCGAGCCCGCTGAGCTTCAGGCCGCGCTCGCACTCCCTCAGGACAGCCTCGACACGACCGCCAAGCGCAACGTTCAGATCCTCCGGCAGTATTCGGAGCAGAAGCCCACTGGCGCGCGCAGGCGCATCGTCCTGCGCTTCCTGCTCTCGCCCGTCGAGATCCTCGGCGATCGGCGCGTCAGCGGCGTCGTGTTCGTTCGCAACCAGCTCGTCGCGGACGGCAGCGGCACCCTCCGCGCCCGCCCCACCGGCGAGCGTCAGACGATCCAGGCAGGGCTCGTGTTCAGGGCGATCGGCTACAGGGGCACACCGCTTCCCTCTGTGCCCTTCGATCCCGAGCGCTCGGTCATCTGCAACCGGGCGGGCCGCGTCATCGAGCTCGATGGGCGCATCCGCCCCGGCGAGTACGTCGTCGGCTGGATCAAGAGAGGCCCAAGCGGGGTCATCGGCACCAACAAGAAGGACGCCCAGGAGACGGTGCGGGCGATCCTTCAGGACATCCAGAGCGGGCAGCTGCTCCAGCCGAAGGACCCCACGCGAGAGGGCGCCCACCGCATGCTCGCCTCCCGCTGCGCTGACCTCGTCACCTATCAGGGCTGGAGGCAGATCGACAGCCATGAGTGCTCCCTTGGCGAGCGCCAGGGCCGCCCGCGGGTCAAGCTCACAAGCATCCAGGAGATGGTGCAGATCGCATCGTCCCCGGCGCCTCGCGAAGCTGCAGCCCCTCTCCCTCAGACGCCTCCGCAGGAGGCGCCTCACCCTGAGCAGCCTCGCCCTCAGACGCCTCCCCGTGACTCGCCTCGAGCCGACCCGCCTCGGCGCGAGGCGCCGGAGCTTGTGCCAGACTCCCCCACGCGCGCCGTTAGCTCATCGGGTAGAGCCCCGGACTTTTAATCCGGTGGGACGGGTTCGAGTCCCGTACGGCGCATCGGAGAGCCGGGTTCCCAGAGCTCAGCTCGGAAGCCGGAGCAAGGCTTGGAAGCCAGGCGCACTGGTCGGAGTGATCGTGTCCTCGATCCGCCCCAAGCGGGTGGGTGGCGTCGGGATCTCGTTCAGGCTCTTCACGGGCCGCTCAACGCTGCCCGCGTTCGCCGGCAGGCGGCTGGAGGACATCAC
>JAJYUP010000085.1 GCA_021792455.1 Actinomycetes bacterium
GCTCGCGGCGGAGACCGTCGCCGCGTTCGCGCGCTGAAAGGCGCGTTGCAGCATCGCGATTCCCCAAACGCTCATCAACACCATGATCCAGGGACCAGGGCTGACAAGCAGCTTCGGCACCGATGACGTGCCTTCCCGAACGAACCCATCGCCGATCTCCTTCGTGAAGATGCCGGTTGCGACGAACAGCACGCCGACGGCGGTGCCTACGATCACCCCGTTGCGACTGCGTGAGAGGGCGAGCGCGACGAGGGCGCTGATGCCTGCGACGAGCAGCTCGTCGACGTTCGAGATCGGTGGGGAGGCCGCTTTTGTCGAGGCGACGCTCGCCGCCGTCATCCCGGCGCCTATGGCGAGCAGCAGCACGCCGCTCAGCTCGATCGTGCCGAACCTCTCGCCGAGCCACTTGTGGCCGGCGAAGATCAGCCCGCCTCGACCTGCGCTGCGCAGCGTCGTGACGACGGGCACCGGCGCGAGGCCGAATGCGAACGCCTCCGCCAGCCATGCCAGTAGGCTTAGCGCAATCGCCAAGAGCCACCATCGTCGGCGGATCAGGACAGCAAGCAGCCGAAGGCCCTCGCGGCCTGCGCTCGACCGTATCGCCTCGTGCTTCTGCAGCGCGGCGGCGGCACTGTTGGCCAGGCCGCACACAAGCGCCAGTAGGCTCCCGACGAACAACATCAAAGACAGGAGCGGTCAGTGGAAGAAGGGCGCCGGAGCACGGAGGGAAGGCAACCGATCGTATCGTTTACGCAGCCGTTTGTCGCTCGAGCATCGAACGGCAACGGCGGTGGCGTCCACAGCAACGGCGAGGCGGTGAGCATGAGCAGCGTGCCATCGAGAGTTCTCATCCTCTCTGGCGAGATGGGGGAAGGGCACAACGCGGCTGCGGCTGCGATCACTGAGGCGATCGCGGCCGTCTGGCCCGGCTGTTGCGTGGAGCGGTTCGACACGCTCGAGCTGTGGGGCCGGTCCTTTGCGAAAGCTGCAAGCTGGGGCTATGAGGTGCAGATGCGGCTGCTGCCGCTCACCTACGAGGTCTTCTACGACTGGCTGTGCAGGTCCGACCGCTTCGCCGCGGTCGCAAAGAGGGCGATCGGCCGCTTCTTCGGACGGCGCCTGCAGGAGTTCCTCGCTGCGCGCAAAGACGATCTCGTCATCTCCACCTACCCGTTCGGCTCGGCGGCTCTCGACTGGCTTGCGGAGCACCATGGCTTCAGCATCCCAACGGTCACATATGTGCCTGCGTTTCACGTTCATCCCGTCTGGACCTACCCAGGAATCGGTCAGCACTACGTCATGTATGACACCGCCCCCGAGCATGCGCGCACCGACGGCTTCGCGGAGACGATGTACGTTGGCGCTCCACCTGTGAAGAACGGCTTCGGCACCGTCGGCAAGGAGGATGCACGCAAACGGCTCTCTCTCGATGAGAATGCGTTCATCGTGCTCGTCACGGGGGGCGCCTGGGGGCTTGGCGGCGTCGCCGACGCGGTGAAGGCCCTCGTCGACTCCGATGTGCAGATGCAGGTGCTCGCGGTCTGCGGCAAGAGCGAGAAGCTCGCGGAGCGGCTGCATTCCTTCGGCGTGCCAGAGCAGCGGCTGAAGATCTTCGGCTACATCGACAACATGCATGAGGTGATGGCGGCCGCCGACGTCGTCGTGACGAACGGCGCAGGCGTCACGGTGCTGGAGGCGCTGCGCACCCCAAGGCCTGTGATCGCGTTTCGGCCGCTCGCCGGGCATGGCAAGGCTTCGACGGCCGAGATGGTGCGGCGCGAGCTTGCGCTGCTCGCTCCTGATGTGGAGGATCTCGTTCCCGTCGTGCGCAGGCTCGCGGGTGACCCTCAGCTGATGGCGCGGATGGAGCGCGCCGGCCGCGAGTGGGTGGAGGGCCGCGACCTGAAGGACAGCGTGAGGATGATGGAGCTGCTGTTCGAGGTCAACGGCGCAGGGCGCAACGGCGACGGCAGGAACGGCGCCGCGGACGGCGACGGCAGAAATGGTGCCGCGGAGGGCGACGGCAGGAACGGCGCGCCGGAGGGCGACGCGCTCAAGCGATCGAGGGCAGCGGCTGCGTCGTTGCCGGTTCAGGGCGCCCCGCGAGGGTCTGTGGTCGCATGATGTACTCGCTCGGCTCGAAGCGGCGCAGCCTTCTGCGGTAGCGCCAGGTTGGGCCGGGCCACAGGGAGGAGGCCCTGCCCCTGCTGTCGAGGTACCAGCTGTTGCACCCGCCTGAGGTCCAAACGGTGCCCTGAAGCCTCGATTCCATCTCCGCGACGAATCTCGCTTCCGCTGCCCTCTTCGGTTCGATCGATCGCAGGCCAGAGCCCGCCATCGTCTGCAGGCAGCGCACGAGGTATTCGATCTGGCACTCGATCATGAACACGACCGATGTGTGACCGAGGCCCGTGTGGGGGCCGAGCAGCATGAACAGGTTTGGGAAGCCGTTGACGGTGATGCCGAGGTGTGCGTGTGGGCTGCCCTCCCAGACATCGGCGAGGCTCCGCCCCTGCCGACCGAAGACCCAGTTGGCGAAGGGCATGTCCGTCACGTGGAAGCCCGTGCACAGCACGATCACCTCGACCTCGTGCTCTGCGCCGTCGCACGTCTTCACGCTGTTGGCCTGCACCCGCTCTATCGCCGCCGTCTGCAGGGTCACGTTCGGCTGCTGCACCGCGGGGTAGAAGTCGTTGGAGAGCAGGATGCGCTTGCAGCCCATCCTGTACGTCGGCGTCAGCTTCTCCTGCAGGCTCGGGTCTGAGACCTGCGAGCGCAGATGCCGCAGTGCTATCTGTTCACCAGGCCTCGCGAGCGCCTGGTGCATGAACGGAAGCACGTAGAGCTCCCTGCCCCAGTAGATGCCCTCCCGCATCAGACGCTGGGTGATCGGGAAGCGGCGGTAGAGGCGATGCTCGAGATCGCTGAGCGGACGGTCGCTGTGCGGCATCACCCAGGGCGGTGTGCGCTGGAAGAGGTGCAGCTGGGCGACTTCAGGCTGGATCTTCGGCACGATCTGGATCGCTGAGGCGCCCGTGCCGATGACGGCGACCTTCCTGTCCGCAAGTGCGACTGAGTGCTCCCAGCGCGCGGAGTGGAAGGCCGATCCCTCGAAGCTGTCGAGTCCCTCGATATCAGGGATCGAGGGCTCGGAGAGGCCTCCCATCCCGGAGATGAGGATCTGCGCTGTGAACGACCCGGCCGAGGTCTGAAGCCGCCACAGCTGCCGCTGCTCGTCCCACTCCGCGCGCTCGACGGTGACGCCGAGCTCGATGTGCTCGTAGAGGCCGTGCTCGTCTGCGACCCGCTGGAGGTAGGCCCAGATCTCCGGCTGCGTCGAGAACGTTCTCGTCCAGCTCGGGTTTGGCGCGAACGAGAAGGAGTAGAGGTGCGAGGGCACGTCACACTGGCAGCCAGGGTAGGTGTTCGCCTCCCAGGTGCCACCGACCTCGGCCGCCTTCTCGAGGATGAGGAAGTCGTTGATGCCCGCCTGCTTCAGCCGCACTGCGGTGCCAAGCCCGGCGAAGCCGGCACCGACGATGACGATGCGGCGCTCCTGGGCGCTGGATCGCGAGGAGATAACATCCATTATCGGTGCATTGTTGCATGCTCGCGCCGATTGGCGGACGCCGACCCACAGGCGCTCGTGAGAGGTGGGCGGCCCACAGGCGCTCGTGAGAGGCGGCTCACGTGCAGGCGCCCATCGGCCGCTGCTCATCGACGATCAGCGATCGACGGTGCGCGCCGATGGGTTCTCAGCTGACGAGGAGCAGGTCCGTCTTGGTGAAATCGTCGCTGACGCACAGGAGCGGTTCGTTCGTGGTGCGCGCAATCGCGTACGTCAAGCAGTCGCCGAAGTTGAGGGCTGCCGCATGACGGCCCTTGCCGAACGTCAGAAACGCCTGCACCGCGATCGGCCAGTGCTCGAGCCCGAGCGCCAGCACCTCGATGTCCGCCGCCTCGACGAACCGGCTCAGCAGGGTCTGCCCTGAGGCACCAAGCCTCGAGGCGAGAACGATGCCGCTCTCCGCGAGCGTTGGGGCGCCGATCGCTGCGCTTCGACTCTCCACCAGCCTGTCGAGGAGACGCTCGAACCCCTGCTCCCTCCAGATGATCGCCAGCAGAGCGGAGCTGTCTACGATCACACTCCCTGCCGCCCGTATCCGAGGATCGCTTCCCGCTGCTGCTTGGAGACACCCTCTCCGAGCTGTCCCTGTGGGATCTGCGGCCAGATCTCCCGCTCGAGGAGGTCGAGCAGGCGCTGTCTGCGATCTGCGCCTGAGCCGCCTGCCGGGCGCAGGCGTCGCCTCCGCTCTTCGAGCGCCGTCCTCACCGCCCGCGTCTTCGTCTCGCTCGCCAACTCGGCGACCTCGCCTGCGAGCCGCACCGTCGCCGGATCCTTAATGTTCAACGCCATGGTGTAAAGGTAGCAAAGTGGTGGAAGTATTCCTGGCGCTGCCCACTCACGGATCATCGTCGCTCGACGACGAGGCGCGCCCCCGCGCGCCTCAGCGGCTCCGACCCCGACCTGCCGGGCTCCGAGCGCGCCCTGCGCGGCTGCGACCCGGCCCCGCGCGACCCCGCCCCCGCTCCGCCCCGCCCTCAGCCTGCCCTTCTCGGCACTGGACCGTCGTGTGCGCCAGCGCGCGCGTGCCGCCGGAGAACGTGAAGCTCGCAGCGAAAGGGAAGCCCGCTCGTGGGCAGCGCCGTGGCAGCTCGATCCCTCGCGGCTGGAAGGCGAAGGTGATGCCGCCTGCGCGCTTGAAGTAGGTCACGTTCTCAGGCCCCAGCGTCGCATGCAGGCGCAGAACGGACACGTAGGGGGCGCCGGGCAGCGTTTCCACGAGCGGGACGCCGATGCTCACGCGTCCGCCGAACGGTTCTGGGGCGGGGAGCAGCAGGCCGGGGAAGATCACGTCTGTCAGCACCGGCTCGCGCCCTTCGGCGAAGAACAGCAGCGCCAGGTGACGCCCTTCGTAGGGAGCGCGGAACACGGTGATCAGCGAGCTCTCGTCAACGGTCGTGCTGCCCAGCCTCACGCCGGTGTGCACGACGCCGTAGCCCATCACCGAGTCCGCGGGGCAGGCGCCTGGGCCTCCGGATTCAAGCGCGCCAGCTGTGCAGCTCGCGAGCCCGAGCTCGCTGTTGTAGACGCCGATGTCTGCGGGGTAGCGCAGCTCCACCTCGGTCAGCGGAGGCGGAATCTGTCCCGATTCGGCCCTCAGCTCGAACCCAAACTGCAGCGTGCTGCGTCCGCCCAGGCGATAGGGGTGAAAGGAGGCCGAGAGGGCAGCCGTCGTCACCGCGCCGCTTGGAGCGGGCCAGCAGAGCAGCGCGGCAGCGGCGGCGGCGAGCGTTGCGGCGGCGGCGATGATCGCCTCGCAGCCTGCCCTCCGCCGCGGCGCAGCTGACCCCCCGACCAGCAGGGCCTGCCTTCGGTGCCGCCACGCTGCGGTTCGCGGCCTGGAGATCAAACGGTTCGCCGCCTTCAGATCAAAAGTACAGAGTGCCTGTCGTGTGCAGCTTCAGCTGATTGTTCATCCTGTCGAAGGTCCCGTAGACGCGGGCGCGGCCGTGGGCGTGGGCGAAGCGGCCGCTGCCGCCGGTGACGACGATCGTGCCTGCAAAGCTTTCGTAAGTGCCGCGACCGTGTGGCGTCGCTGACCCGTAGCCGTGGATGCTCCCGCCCTTCGCATCGATCACGTACTCGCCGCTGAAGCGTGAGCCGAGGCGCATGTGGACCTTCATGAAGCCGGGGATCGTGCCGCTCGCCTCGCCTGTCTCGTAGAAGACGTTCACGCTCGAGGAGACATAGTGCAGGGTTGCGCGGTCGGTCGCGCGCAGGCTGCGAGGTGCGGCGCGTCGAGCCTCAGCGGCAGCCGCCCCGCCCGCCGCGGGCGGCGCCACCGTCGTCGACGCCGTCATCGCCGCTGCCAGCACCAGCATCAGCGCTGCGGTCCGCCGGCCCTCCGACTGCACGACCCGCCCTGCGACTGTGCCCGCCGACCGCGCGACCCGCCCTCCGCGCGTCTCCTCGGCCGGCACACCTCGACTCCGCCTCGTTGCCGCCGCGAGGCTGATCCTCCTCATCGCGCTGCTCCTCATGCTCCTCTCCCTCCTCTGTCGTCCCTACTGCTCGCTCAACGCAACCCCTGGCGATATCCGCGACGTTGCCAGAATCGGCGCGACCGCAAGCGTCGCGGCGATCAACATCACCAACCCGAAGATCGCCAAGGGGCGTGCTTCTGCGGCGATGCCTGCGATCGGAAAGCCGGTCACGCTGCCCAGGTAGCCGTCGATCATCGCCTGCGCGCACAGCCCCAGCGCCGCGCCTGTCGCGCAGCCGGCACCCAGCATCAGAGCCGATTCGGTCATCATGATCGCCCTCAGGCGCGCGTCTGGGACGCCGCACAGCCTCAGGCCGGCGATCGCCCTCCGGCGCTGCCAGATCGCGGACGCCAGCGCCGTCGCCATCGCCAGCGCCGCCGCGACCAGCAGGAGCGTCGAGATCTCAGCCAGACGGGAGAGGCCTTCGCCTGCGAGCGCATCGATGCTCCTCCGCAGTGCCGTCGAGGTCTGCGCCGTCAGGCCGCTGCCGCGCAGGGCGGCTCGCAGCCGGCGCTGCAGCGCAGCGGCGCTCGTCCCCCGTCTCGGGGATATCGCCAGCGCCGTCGGGGCGTCGCTGCGCCACAGCCGCGCGTACTCCGCGTCTCCCATGATCAGCACGCCTGGGCTCCACGCAAGGTTCGTGCTCAACGCCGCCACCCGCAGCTTCACCTCCCCGCTTGGGGTCGGCACGCTGATCTCATCCCCGAGCCCTGCGTGCTGCTGCTCTGCGATCTGCTTCGAGACGACCACCCAGCCGCCTTCGGACAGGCGCCGCTGCGCCAGCTGCGGCGAGCCTTCGATCACCTCTGAGCGCAGCAGGTGCGTCGCGTATCCCTGCGGCCGCGCCAGGATCCAGACGCGACGCCCGCCCAGCTGAATGAACCCTCCCTGCAGCGTCGCGATCTCGCCCACCCCCCGGACTGCTCGCAGGCGTGAACGCGCTTCGCCTGCCTCGAACGGCGTGACCGCCTGGTAGTCGCTTCGCGTGCCCACCCACAGCGGCGCGTCGGCTGCGTAGCTGCGCGCGAAGCTCGAGATCCCGGCGGACAGGTCGGCTCGTGCACCTCCGAGCGCGATGCTGCCGAACAGTGCCAGCGCGCCTGTCGCCGCCAGTGCCAGGCTTCGCACCGTCGTCGCCTGCAGTGAGCTCAGCGCCACGGGCAGCACCGTCAGCCGCTGCCGGCGCTCGGCCAGAACCGATCCCAGCCCCGTCCCTGCGCTCAGCGTCATCGGCACCGCGCACACCGTCCCCAGAGCGAGCAGGATGCAGCAGAGCAGCGCATGCCCTCGCGCCGCCAGGAACAGGGCGGTCGCGCTTGCCAGCATCGCGACCGCCGCAACCGTGCAGATAGTCCGTGGGATGCGGCTCAGCGCGTTGCCGGGAACGCCGTCCTTCTCGTAGACGCCGTCGAAGGGGCTCGCACGGCGCAGGTCCAGAAGCGGCGTCGCTGAGGCGAGCATCGGCGCCGCCAGGCCCGTCGCGATCGCGAAGATCAGAGCGCTGCCTGTCACCGTGCTCTCGGTTCCGATCGTGAACGCCTCGGAGAGGTAGCGCGTAGAGTCGTGCAGGACGGTGCTCGCGAGCGCGAAGCCGCCCAGCACTCCCACTGCGCTCGCGCTCGCGCCGAGCAGGAGCGCCTCGAAGAGCACCAGCTGCACGATCGCGCTGCGACGCATCCCCATCACGCGCAGCTCCGCGATCGCGCGGCGACGCTCTGGCGTCGTCAGCAGGATCGCCGTCGTTGCGAGCAGCACGCCGAGCAGCGCGCTTATCGTCGCAAACAGGCTGCTCGCCTCATCGCTTGGCTTCAGCGCCTGCGAGAGCAGCGCCACGTCCTCGTTCGCCCTTGCGACTTCAACCCCACCTCCCGCCAGCCTGTCGAGCTCGCTGCGCACCTCGCGTTCTGCCCCTCGCTGCGGCTCCACCAGGACTCGGGAGATGCGCCCCTGCATGCCCGTAAGTCGCTGCATCTGCCCCAGACGCATCACAGCCACGCTCGTCTGTGCCAGGGCGCCGAACGCTTCCTCGCCCAGCACCGCCGAGACATCGACGGTGCTCGACCGTCCGCGGATCTCGAGCATCGCCGTCTGGCCTGCGGGAAGGCGCGCACCGCCTGGGATGCCGAGCGTCTGCGCCGTGCGCGAGCTCAGCCCGATCCCGCTCGCGGCCAACGTAGAGCGGGGGATCGTGCGTGAGAGCCCGTCCATGAAGACGAGGTTCAGCCCGGCGCCGGCCAGATCGACGGTCGCTGTGCGCCCGCTCGCAGAGCGCAGGAAGGCGGTTTCTTCAAGCAGCGGCACGGCGGCGCGCACCCCGGGCAGGCGCTGTGCCTGCGATGCCAGCCGTTCGTCGAGCCCGTCTGGCCCGCGCGCGTACAGCTGCAGGGTTGCAGGCCCGATCACTGTGCGCACCGCCTTTGCCGTCGAGCTCGAGATGCCTGCGCCTGCGACGATCGTCGCGAACACCAGGGCGACGGCGATCGCCACGCCGAGGCCTGCCAAAAGCTCTGCGATCCCGTGGGTGCGCAGCCAGCGGCGGTAGAACCAGATCAGCGCGTAGGGGCCGACCAGCAGGCTCGCGCCTGCCTCGCCGTAGGGGCCCGAAGGCCCCATCGGCGGCGGCCCCTTCGGCGGCGTCCCCATCGGCGGCGGCCCCTTCGCCGCCGGCCCGCTCGCTGCCGGCCCGCCCTCGGACACCGGCCCCAGGCCGCGAAGATGCCCTGGGGCTCCCGCCAGAGTGCCGGTCCGCTCAGGCGCCATCACCAGGGCGTTGCACGCCTCAGCGGCAGCACCTCGGCGAGATCGGGAGTCAGGCGACCCTCCAGGCGAGCGTCGCTCAGCGTCAGCGCGCGGTCGCAGCCTGCGAGCGCTGGCGGCTCATCCGTGCTCGTCAGGATCGCAAGTCCCTCGTCTGCGAGTGAGCGCAGCAGGTGGAGGAGGGGGTCGCGGTCGTCGAGGTCGACGCCCGCGATCACGTCGTCGACGAGGAGCAGGCATGGATCGCTCGTCAGCGCGAGCGCCAGCCGCGCTCGCGTCGCCTCGGCTGGCGGCAGGAATCGCAGACGGCCCTGCGCGCAGTGTGTCGCGCCTGTGCGCGCGAGCGCCCAGGAGGTGCGCGCACGGGCGCTGCTGCGCGAGAGCCCGCGGGCCAGCTGGACCTCGAAGATTTCGCGCCGCACTGGCCAGGCGTCGCCGCCCAGGAAGTGCTGGCCGCAGAAGGCGATCCCGCCGTTGAAGGGCGCTGGCCCCCTCAGCGGCCGGCCGCGGAAGAGCACCTCTCCGCGCTGCGGGGCCGCGAGGCCTGAGGCGACCCGCAGAAGCGTCGTTCGCCCTGAGCCCCGCCGTCCCCAGATGCCCACCATTTCACCTGAGTCGATCTGCAGGCAGACGTCGTCCAGCAGGAGCCTCTCCTCGCTGCCGTGGTGAAGGACGCTCACGTGCGCGAGGCTCAGCACGCTCATCGTCGGCGTCTCGGCGCGTCGCGCAGCTCACGCTGGGCGAACTGGATCCAGTTCAGCATCGCACCGGCGCGCAGCCGTTCCTGCTCGTTCGCCAGCCGCTGCGTCAGCGTCTGTCGGTGCTCGGCCTCCCGATCCTCCCCCGCTCTTGGCGGCGGCCTTCCGATCTCGCGCAGGGAGGCTTCGGAGAGGCGGCTCAGCAGGCGCAGCGCGTGCTCTGGTCGAAGTGCGCTCAGCTGGCGGGCGAAGATGCGAGCGCGACGCTGGTCATCCTCGAGGTAGTCGATCAGCCACTGCTCGTAGCCGCAGATCCCCGCATCTGTAGCGCGGTAGCGGGGCCTCGGCTGGCGGGCGTCCTGCTCCTTCACCGCCTCGGATGGCACCCGCTCGATCAGGCCGCGGCCCACCAGGCTGTCGATCGCACCGTAGATGTGTGAGCGGCTCGAGAGCTCGATCGCGTCGCCGTAGGTCTGCTCGAATCGCTGCACCAGCTCGTATCCGTAGCTTGGGCGCTGGATCACAAGCCCAAGCAGAGCCCAGTTCACCGGCGAACGCATCGCCAGGGCGCTTCCCGCACTCACCCCTCTCTCGCCCATCCCACCGCTCAGCGTACCGCGGCAGGGCCTCGCTGTCACTGTTCAAAAACCGGAACGTTTCGCTTTCTGAGCATCGCTGCGCCTCGCCGCCTCACGGGCGCGACGCCGGATGGTCACCGCTGCGCGACGTCGAGCTCGGGATCGAGCGCCTCCATCGCGCTCAGGGTGCAGCGTCGTCGCCGCCTCGCTCCACAGCTGCCAGCAGCCACGCGGCCTGTGCTGAGAGATGCTGTCCGCGCCTCAAAAGCTCCTCGGCCGGTGCAGGCCGCCGGCTGGGACGCGGTGGTCGCGCTCTGAATCCCCGATGTTGAGCTCGTGCATCGTCGGCCCCAGTCCGGCCGCGCGCGCAGGGGGCCCAGGACATCACAACCTCCCTGCTTGCTTGACCGATAGCCCGGCCGCGCGCGCAGGGGGGCCCGGCAGCTCCGCGAGCTGCTGGGCTGTCGCTGCGTGACGATATTCAGGGTCGGTATTCAGGGGCGGGCGCCACGTGCAGCACACCCTCCCACACCTCGTCGTGGATATCGGCGCCCCAGCGCCGGCGGCGCTCCAGGAGCGCCTGAAGCTCTCGGGTCGAAGCCCCGCCGGTCGGGTGACGGCCGGGGCCGTCATCTGAGATCGAGCAGCTCCTCGACGGCCTCGCTGTCGAGTGGGTCCACACGAATCAGCTGCTCGACCGCGTCGAAGTCCCGATCGGCGGAGACGATCGTCTCGATGTCGTTGATCAGGCACGTTGCCGCATGGATGCGGTCGTTGGCTCCGATGCGAAGATCGGACAGTGAGAGGGCACGTGCGAAGATCTCGTCGGTGACGGCGAGGACCGGCATGAACGTCTGATGGGTGTCGGCGGTCAGCCCGGGGAGCGGCCCGGCGCGTCCGGAGAGCTCGAAGTGCCAGACCTCCTCCATCGCGGCCGTCGAGGTGGTGCCGTCTGCCTCGCCTGCCGCCACGGCCGCAAGGATGCGCAGGCACGGCTCGCGGTACTCGGAGGGCAGGCGCGTGTAGATCGCGATGTTCGCGTCGACGAAGAACCTCAAGTGATCGAGCGGTCCGTGGAGAGCTTCGGATACTCGTCCTCGATCTCCTGCTCCTGGGCGCGGTCGATCTGCTCTGGTGTGAGCGAGCGCGCTGCCAGCGGGGCGCGGCGGAGTCGCTCGACGGCCGCCATCCGCTCCCGCCGGCTCGGCATCCTCCCATAGCGGGCGTCGATCGCCTCGCGCACGAGCTCGCCAATCGACTCGCCGCGCGAGTGCGCCTCTGCCTCCAGGCGTCGCTTCTGCGCAGGGCTGACGAGAACCTGAAGCCGCACCGTGAGCATGCTCATAGCATACACATACCCTCGCCGCGGCGACAGCGACGTCGAGCTCGGGATCGAGCGCCGCCATCGCGCTCAGGGTGCAGCGTCGCCGCCGGCCCGCTCCACAGCTCGCAGCAGCCACGCGGCCTGTGCCGAGGACGCCGGCCCGCGATGAGCTCACGCGACGATGCCCTACGGCCAGTCGATGCGCTGCGAGACCTCGGCCGCCGAGAGGTCGATCAGGCCGCTCTGCTCGATC
>JAJYUP010000086.1 GCA_021792455.1 Actinomycetes bacterium
ACCGACTGCCCCTGTGCTCAACCGACTGCCTGTGCTTGGCTCACCTGTGATCCCCTCCCCTGCGCCCTGCTCCCTGCGCTCTCCTGCCCCCTGTCCAGCCGTCCCCCTGCGGTGCGCGAATCGACCTGCAGTCAGCCGATCTCCCTGCACCAAACCGACGAGCCGATACACCCGCACTGAAGCGACCTCCCTCCCGTCAACGAACCTGCAGCATGAGGCGCAGCCGACCCTGTGAACCGTTCCTGCAAACGGCAGGAGGGTGAGATGGGGGCGCGGCCGCTCGCCTGAATCGTAGCGGCGGACATCGCGGCGAGGAGCCCAGACAGCCTCATTGGCGATCGGCCGCCCTGAGCGGCCCTATACTCGCCTTCGTGGGGCAGAGCATCCCGCCCTCACCCTCACCGCAGACGCCCCCAAGGGCGGCAGGCACGGATCTTTGCGCGCCGAGTCCCGACGATGGCGGCAGCGCGGTCGCAGAGCAGGCCGATCGAGGCCCTCGGCAAGCCGATCGGCCGTCGCACCATGCTCGGGATCCTCGGCCTCGGCGCGCTTGGAGTCGTCTTTGGTCAGGGCATCCAGAAAGCGATCTCGACGGCCCTGAAGGCGGCGGGCGGCAGCGGCGTCGCAGAGGTGCTGCCCGGCGCCGGCGGCTTCGTGCTCTACACGGTGACAGGCGGCTACCCTGCCGCTCCCCACGATTACAGCCTGAAGGTCGATGGGCTCGTCGACCGCCCCCTCGCCCTCAGCGTCAGAGAGCTGGAAGGCCTGCCTCACACCGCTCTGAGCAGAACCTTCCAGTGCGTGACGGGCTGGAGCGTGGAAGACGTCCACTGGGTCGGTGTGCGCCTCATCGATCTCGCGCAGCATGCAGGCATGAAGGACGGGGCGAGCGCGTTCGAGCTCGCCTCCTTCGACGGCGTCTACACAGAGAGCCTGACGGTGGAGCAGGCGAGGCAGAGCGGCGCGCTCGTCGCCTACTCGATGCTTGGAGCTCCGCTGACGCGCGACCATGGGGGCCCAGTGCGACTGTACGTCCCAGGAATGTTCGGCTACAAGTCGATCAAGTGGCTGTCGAGGATCACGCTGACAGATCACGCAGGCCCTGGCTTCTGGGAGGTGCGAGGCTACCCGATGAACGCCTGGATCGAAGGCCACCCACCCGCGAGCGCTGCCTGAGTGGCGAGCGCGCGCCTGCATCACGCCCAGCCCGCGAGCACAGCGGATCGCCTGCTGCGCTTCGACGGCGTCGAGCGGACCGTCCATTGGGTGAATGCGGCGCTGTTCTTGATCCTCATCCTCACGGGCGCCGCGCTCTACTTCACGCCGCTCATCTCACTGCTCGGAAGGCGCTACCTCATCTTGCAGATTCACCTCTACACAGGTCTCGCGCTGCCGCTGCCACTGTGCGCCGCGATCGCAGGCAGCTGGGGCAGGCAGCTGCGCAGAGACATCAGCGCGATCAACCGCTGGAGCGAGGCGGACAGAGCATGGCTGCGGCAAGCGCTGCGCGCCGAGCGCATGGATCGCACCTCGCAGGCGGGCGGTGCGGGGGTCCCATTCAGCGCCGGCATCAGGCGGGCATCGCCTCCTGCCCTCGGCAAGTTCAACCCTGGCCAGAAGCTGAATGCAGCGTTCCTCGCCGGCGGCGCGCTCGTGATGCTTGGGACTGGCTGCCTGCTGCGCTGGTATCAGCCCTTCCCCCTCTCCTGGCGAGCAGGCGCGACGTTCGTGCACAACTGGCTTGCGCTTGTGCTCTTCCTCGTGATCTGCGGCCACATCGCGTTTGCGCTCGCGCACAGGGAGTCCCTGAGATCGATGCTGTTCGGCCGCATCAACCGCCGGTGGGCTGAATCGCATGCGCCAGCGTGGCTCGACGAGCAGAGCCGCGAGCGCACGTGAGGCGACGGCGGGAGGCTGGGCGGCGGGCCAGGGTCGCCGGCGCGCGCAGCGCAAGGGCCTCGCAGAGCGAAGGCCAGGCGGGGCGAGAGCGAGGCGGGGCGTCTCAGGCGGGCGTGAGGCGCATCACAGGGATTCGCCTCACTCCCTCCACCCGCCGCTCATACTCCGAATAGCCGCTGTAGACCTGCTTTGCGAGCGCGAACAGACGGTCGCGATCCTCGCCCTCCGCCTCGCGCGCGGTGTAGGGAGCGCTGCGTCCCCTCACTTGAATACGGACATCTGGGTTCGCCTTCAAATTGTGGTACCAGGCGGGCAGCTTTCGCCGCCCGTAGCAGGAGGCGATCAGGATCACGTCGTCGCCGTCTGTGAAGTAGAGCAGCGGGACTGTGCGCTCCCTGCCCGTGCGGGCTCCGCGAACGATGAGCAGCAGCACTGGGATGAGGCGAAGGGTGTGGTCGAGCCTCCCCTTCGTCAGCCTGATGAGCACAGGGTCGATCCTCGCCCCGACCTGCGAGGAGTACCACGTGCCGAGGCGCGTGAGCGCAAACGCGGTGAGCAGCCTCTTCGCTTGCGAGCTCGAGCCGCCTGGCTGAAACGGCGGTATCACAGACCCCATCACCGCAAAGCTAGCACTGAGCGAGCGCGAGCGGCATCGCGGAGGCGGGGCGAGGCATCGCGGCGACTGAGACGATGCGCCCGCCGCTGCCGACGAGGAGGCCACACTGGCTCCGTGAGCCCCGCTGCTGCCGCGCCGTGAGAACGCTCGCTGGAGCGCCCGAGAGCACGCTGGAGACGGATTGGGGGGCCGCAGAGCCTCGCGGCGGTCAGGTCTTCTGCAGCGCGAAGCGGCGCTCCTCGCACGCGCTAGGGTCGAGGCACGACTGCTCTTCTGCGAAAGATCTGGTTCACGGTGGTCCCGCCCTGGGCGAACCGCAACCTGCGGGTCATCCTCGCGACGAGAACGGCTATGAGCGTTGCGCGCGCGATCGCCGCGGTCGTCACCTCCCTCTACCTGTCTGCGATCGGCTTCTCTGCCGTGAAGATCGGCCTGCTCTTCGTCGGGGTGACGATCCTCTCTGCGACGATGAGCGCCCTCATCGGCCTGCTTGCAGACGAGTGGGGCCGCAAGCCGTTCCTCGTCGCCGTGCCACTCATCGCCGCCGGCGCCGCAGTCGTCTATGCCGAGTCGCGAGTCACCGCGCTGCTGTTCGTCGCAGCTGCGCTCGGCTCCTTCGGGCGGGGCTCTGGAGCCGGCGGCGGCAACGTCGGCCCCTATCAGCCGGCGGAGTCCGCGCTCGTCGCTGACGGCGTCGAAGGCGATCGACGAGCGGTCGCCTTCGGCCGGCTTGCGTTCGCTTCGACGTTTGGGGCCCTCATCGGTGGACTGCTCGCCGAACTCGTGCGCACGAAAGCCCACATGAGCGCCGCCGAGGCGACCGCCGCCTACCGGCCGGCGTTCCTCGTCGCCGCTGGCCTCGCCGCAGCCGCGGGGCTCCTCGCGCTGCTGCTGCGGGAGCCGCGCAGCACGACGCAGCGGAACGGGTCGCGCGAGCGCGGATTCCGCTGGCCACGGCGCTCCTGGCCGGCGGTGTGGCGGTTCTGGGTGACGAACGCGACGAACGGTGCGGGCATCGGGCTGTTCGGCCCGTTCGTCAGCTACTGGCTGTACCGGCGCTACGGGGCTTCGCCTGGGACGATCGGGGTGCTGTTCGCGATCGTGAACCTGGGCTCGCTCGTGCCGACCCTGATCGCCGCCCGAGTCGCCCGCCGCCTCGGCACCGTTCCCGCGATCGTGCTCGTGCGGGCAGTGGGTGGCCTCCTGCTCGTGCCGATGGTGCTCGCACCCGCGTTCTGGATCGCAGGGGCGATCTACCTGGTGCGCATGATGGTCCAGCGCATCGGCCTGCCGCTGCGCCAGTCGTTCACCCAGGACATGGCCGATCCTGAGGAGCGGGCGAGCGTCGCCGCGATCTCGAACCTCCCCGCCCAGGCGACGATGGCGGGGAGCCAGGCGGCGGCGGGCTACCTCTTCGACGAGGTGAGCCTTGCAGCCCCATTCGAGCTTGCGGCGCTGTTCCAGGCGGCGAACGCGGTGCTCTACTGGCTGCTGTTCTCGGTCCGACCGCCGAAGGTCGCAGCGAGGCCGGGGGCGAGTGAGCGGAGCCGGCCGCTCAGCGCCGCGGTGCCGCTGCTCGGAGACGAGGACCTTCTCACGATCGATGGCGGCGGAGGCAAATGCGATCACCGAACCGAACCTGACGATCGCGCACACCGTGGGGACGCCACCGCACCTGACGGCGGGGCCGCCACCGCACCTGACGGGGACACGGACCGCAGCGGCCGCGCCGAAGCTGATCGCCGTGGAGAGTCGAAGCGTCATTGAGACAGAGCCTGAGGATCGCGCCGAGAACCACTGAGGCTCACGCGGCGCAGAGCTCAGACCCACGTGCCGCAGAGCCGACGAGCGCACTGGCAAACGCGGGCCCAGCGAGACGCGAAGCGCCGCGGCGCGGCACATGCAGGCCGAGGCGCTGGAGTGAGGGGCGCGAGGAGCAGCGGGATGCGCGCCACGCTGGCGGCATCCCGCTCTCTTCTCAGGCTGCTACTTCGCGGTCAGCCGCAGGCCGAAGAGAAGATCGGCCGCGGGCACGCTCGAAGTTCCGACGTTCGCTTCGATCGCGAGCGTGCTGTGGGCCGGAATTTCAACTGGGCCTTCGAGTTCCTTCAGATTGTTCGGTTGAAATTCATTGTCAACGCATTCCGTTTCCGCTTCGTCGACGATGCACCCGAGGGTCGTGTCTTTACCGTTCACCACCAAGCGGAACCCACGTGCGCTTCCTTTCGGCCGTTCCGTCAGCCTGACCCACATGTCGCGCGCGAAAAGCGTGTAATTCGGAGAGACGCTCGTTACTTCCGATTCGCTGGCGACCGCCGTCGACAGGCCGCTCACCGCGCCGAAATCCTTGCTGCTCGCCGCGGTCGGAAGGCTGTCGATCCGGCCTGTGAGCACCGCGCCATAGGCTTCGCCGCCAAGTCCGTCGAGGCGTTCGGCTTCGCTCGCCTTCGTCGCTTCCTTCGCCTTTTCGGCTTCTTTCGCCGACGGTGCGACGGCTGAGGATGCGAACATCGGGGTGGTGATCACCCCTGAAGCGATCGTCGGATCTGGATAGGTGCCGCTCAGATCCCCCCCTGCCGGCCCGGTCGAGGGACCGACGGGGCCTTCTTTGCCTTCTTTGCCTTCTTTGCCTTCTTTGCCCACTGCTCCTTCCTTGCCCGCTGGCCCTTCCTTGCCCGCTGGCCCTTCCTTGCCCGCTGCCCCTTCCTTGCCCGCTGGACCGATCAGTTCGCCTCGATGCGCCTTCATGAAGCGCGATATCAGGAGGTCGACCTCCTTCACAGTCAGCTTCGGTGGCCGGGTCTCGACCCGTTTCCTGCCCCTTCGCCTCGCCTGCAGGGCGACCGCGTGTGCAGTGAACGCGGCAGGCGCCCCTGACGGCGCGCTCGCCGCCAGCCCTGAGCCCGCGAGGGCGAGCACGAGAGCACACACGGATACTGCAAACACAGGTGAGGGGGCTCGCAACTTTCGAGCTCTCATTGTTCCGCCTCCAGGTGGTTCGGTCGCGCTGAACCGCCGCGCTGCGTCCTCCCCCACCCGGTTGACCTGGCCGCAGGGCTGCGCCCAGCGATTGCTCGCGCAGTATGGCACGAGCACGGACGGTTCGACGCACCGAGAACAGGGTGCGACGGGCGCCGCCCACGAGGTCTACGATTGCGCCGGATGAGAGATCTGCGACCAGCGAGCCGAAGGCTCGCCGCAAGCTGCATCGCGTCGTCGCTGCTCGCGACTGGCGCCGCGGTTGCGCTCACGCCCTCCGCGAGCGCTTCGCATTCGATCCGGAGGCCCGACGGAGTCTCTTCGCGGGCGGGAGATGCAGCTGGCGGCGCAGGTGGCCTTCAGCACCACCGTCCCGAAGCGCAGGCTCGCGCTGACAGCCACCTCAGCAGAAGAGCCGTCGTCAGGATCGACGAGGCGAAGATCAGCAGGCGCTACGGGGCCTGTCGGGTCTTCAGCCTCTCCGGCTGCCCATTCGGGCGGCCCGCCGTCACCCCCAATGGGCACAAAGGGCTGCTGTACGCGATCGTCATCGACAAGACGGCGGGAGACTCCTGCGGCCTTGGCGCCGTCTACTTCTTCAACGGCACGAAGCTCGTCGGAGCGACGGGCAAGCTGCCGCCGCACGCGGCTGTCGCGTTCAGGAGCCCCGTGCGGGCGGCCGGCGCTCGCCGTTTCATCGTGCGCTACGCGCTCAACCGCTCGAAGCTGTCGCCCTGCTTCGAATGGGGCGCCGCCGGAGGCGACCCTTACACCTACAGCTGGAACGGCAGGCGGATGCTGCTCGTCGCGGGCAAGCCTCCCCGCCCCCCACTGACGCTCACGCCCTGACCTCCGCGCTGCGCGCCACGTCCCGCTTCGCGTTCTGCGTCACCATGTGGGGATGCTGCAAGAGCGCGCCGACCCCCCCGCGCAGGCCGCTGCGCTTGCCAACCCGCTCTTGGCGAGCGCGCGCCGTCAGGACAACGCCGCAGACGAATCTGCGCCTCGCAGCGTCCACCGCCGACTGCTTGGCATGAGCTGGGCCCACTTCCTCAACGACGGCTCCGCGAACTACCTTCCTGGGATCCTGCCCGCGGTGCTGCTCTCGCTGCACGACCCGATCAGCATGGCAGGCGTGCTCGTCGCCGCGCTCTGGATAGGCCAGGCGACCCAGCCGCTCATGGGCCTGCTCGCCGATCGCTTCGGCGGTCGCAGCCTCGTCGTCGGGGGCATGCTGCTCAGCTCGATTGGCGGCGCGCTCATCGGATTCGCGGACACCACGGCGGTGCTGATCCTCGTGCTGATCGTGATCGGGCTCGGCAACTCTGCCTTCCACCCGCAGTCGCTCGCCGGCGTGCGCACGCTCGCCGGCAACCAGCAGGGGCTGCTCACCTCCGCCTTCCTCGTCGGCGGCGAGCTCGGCCGTGGCGTCTGGCCGACCGCGGCGGGGCTTGTAGGGGTCGCGCTTGGGCTGCATCAGCTCTGGATTCTCGCGCTGCCCGCGCTCATCACCGCGCCGCTGCTCGCGCGCTGGGCGCCGCGGCTGCCCGCGAGAGCAGTGCACGCCAAGCCGATCCACTGGCGCGCCCACGCCCGTCCGATGGCGGTGCTCATCGCCTACAGGGGCCTGCAGGCATTTGCGATGTTCGGCCTCGCGACCTTCATCCCGATCATGTGGCATCTGCGCGGCGGAAGCCTCGTCGCCGGCGCGTCGATCATCACGACGATGCTCGTCGTCGGCGTGATCGGCAACATGGCCGGCGGTCACCTCGCCGACCGGCTCGGCCGCAGGCCGATACTCCTGCTCAGCGCGATCGGCAGCGCGGCGCTCACACTGCCGATCGCCTACGTCCACTCCTTCTGGATCTGGATCGTTTCCGGAGCGCTCGGTGTCGCGCTGTTCTTCTCGATCTCAGCCTCGATCCTCATCGGCCAGGAGATCTTCCCTGAGAACCGCTCCCTCGGCTCAGGGATCGCGCTTGGGCTCGCGAATGCGCTCGGAGCCCTGCTCGTGCTGGCGCTCGGCCTGTGGGTGAGCACCTCGAATCTCACACCCGTCTTCTGGGTGCTCTCAGGCACAGGCGTCATCTGCGCGGCGCTCGCCTTCGCCTTCCCAAGGGCGTTGATGAGGGGCGACGACGACGCTCCCGCGCGCCGGCTCGCCGTAACACGTGCTGGCAGTCGCTGACTGGGGAGCGCCAGACAGTGGACCGACGCCAGCTCGAGTACTTTCTCGCCGTCGTCGATTACGGCGGCTTCACGAGCGCCTCTCACGTGCTGCGGATCGCACAGCCTTCACTCAGCCAGTCCGTGAAGACGCTCGAGCGCGAGCTCGGTGCACGACTGTTTCACCGCCTCGGGCGCGGCGTGAAGCTCACGAGCGCAGGTGAAGCCCTCGTGGGTCCGGCACGACAGGTGCTGCGGGATTTCGATGCGGCGGCGGACCAGGTCAGCAGCGTCGCGGCGCTGCGGCTCGGCCAACTCGATATCGCGGGATTCTCGGTGATTGCAGCTGACCCTCTCGCGCGGCTCGTCAGCGTCTGCCTGCGGCGCCACCCCGGCATCACGATCCGGATCATCGACCGCGGCGTCGATCCCGCCGACCTCGTCCGCTCAGGTGAGTGCGAGCTGGCGTTCAGCATCGCCCCGGTGCGCCGAGGCGAGCTCGAGGCGGTGCATTTCGAACAGGAGGAGATGTTCCTCGTGATGCCGCCAGACGCTCCTCACGAGCCGGGCGTGGTGATCCCAGTCGGCGCATTGGAAGACCTGCCGCTGCTCGTGGGTCGCTCAACGAAAGCAGAGCTCATCCGCCTGCTCGACGGCTTTGGAGTGACGCCGCACATCGCGGTCGAGTCAGACCACCGCGAGGCGCTTCTGCCGATCATTCTCTCTGGCAGCGGTGTCGCGCTGCTGCCGCCGAAGCTCGCGCTGGACGCCGCGAAGCTCGGAGCTGTCATCTGTCACCTCGACCCACCGATCACGAGAACCGTCGTCATGCTTCATCGCAAGGGACCCCTCTCACCGGCCGCGATGGCGTTCCTCGACGTCGCAGCCGAGCTGCTGCCCGTCTCAGCCCTCGCCGAGTGAGGAGAAGCTGCTCAGATCGCGGCGCCGCTCTCGAGCGCTGTGCCGCCGGCGTGCGCGTTCGAGTCCCAGCAATAGGTTTCACCTATGCTCGAAGTATGCAACTCGTCTTTGACATCCTCGAAGAGGGCGCTATCGTCAACTGCAACCAGTGACACGCCCTCTCGCTGCAGCTCTCAGGCCAGAGCGCTGCGCCCTGAGGTGCCTTTCAGCGGGGAGGCGCTTCCGCTGGGATCCTGAGCAGAGCCGGAAAGCGGTGTTGGAGGATGGATGCCTGTCTCCAGGGATATCGAGCCCTCTCTGGGGCGATCGCGCCCCGACGTCCTGGCGAGCCTCCGCGACGTCGTCGTTGATTTCACCGTGCCAT
The DNA here is from genome assembly GCA_021792455.1 of Actinomycetes bacterium. Classification (GTDB taxonomy): domain Bacteria; phylum Actinomycetota; class Thermoleophilia; order Solirubrobacterales; family Solirubrobacteraceae; genus Palsa-744. The sequence continues at coordinate 8,946 of JAJYUP010000086.1, forward strand.
CCCAAGGCGCGCTCCAAACGCATCGTGCACTCTCTGGCGTCTCCCTCGATGTCTTGACCGGTGAGCTGCTCGTGCTCGTCGGTCGCAGCGGCTGCGGCAAGACGACCGCACTCAACGTCCTCGCGGGCCTGCAGCCGCCGACGAGCGGCACCGCCTTGGTGCTCGAACGTGACCCGGCACAGGCGCGTGAGCACGTCGCCTACATGTTCGCCCGCGACGCGCTCCTGCCGTGGCGCTCCGCGATCCGCAACGTCGAGTTCGCGCTCGAGCTCCGGCAGCCTCATCTCAGTCGTCACGAGCGCCGAGAGCGAGCCCGCGCACTGCTTCACTCCCTCGGCGTCGCAGACAGCGCGAGGCTCTTCCCCTGGCAGCTCTCCCAGGGCATGCGCCAGCGAGTCGCCCTCGCGCGCACCTGGGCCGTCGAGCCGGATCTCCTTCTGATGGATGAGCCGTTTGCCGCGCTCGACGCGCAGACACGTGCGGACACGCAGCGACTGTTCCTCGACTTCTGGGCCGCCAACAGGAGAACCGTCGTGTTCGTCACCCACGACCTCTCCGAGGCACTGCTTCTCGCAGACCGCGTAATCGTCCTGAGAGACGGAGTCGTCGTGGATCTCATAGCGGTCGACATTCCGCGGCCGCGCGACTCAGACACGCTCATCCTCGACGAGGCCTGCCGGCGTGCGCATAGACGCATCTCACGAGCGCTGCACGGTGCACCGCAGAGCTGCGAGCGCTTCTTGGATGCCACGCCCGCGAACTGCACATCTGTCTGATCAGCGAACCACGCACCGTTCGCGTCGGGGGAGCTCACACAAATGCAAACAGGGAGAAGGTGTTCAATGACTCGATCGCTGAGAGGTGGCGTCCTCACAGCCCTCGCCATATCTTCGACGCTCATCGTTCTGGCCGGCTGCGGCTCAGCGGAATCGAAACCGAAGCACGCCGCAGCGGTCTCCAAATCCACCAGTGCGAGCGCTTCAACGACGTCTGCGCCGAGCGGGCAGACCTTCACACTCGGACTGCAGGAGGTCTACTCCGTCCTGCCAGCGCTCGTGGCAGAAGACGAGGGCTTCCTGAAGAAGCATGGGATCGCCAAGCTTCAGACGGTGACGTTCACCTCACTGCCGGCGTTCGCGACGGCGCTCGCGAAGGGAGAAGTCGACGCGGGCCTGCAGACTCCATCGCTCCTGCAGACCTACAACGCAACGACGTCAGGATCGAAGCTTGCGTTCGTCGCGCCTGGCCAGGCGTTCAACATCAGCTGGATCGCGCGCAAGGGTTCCGGGGTGCCTGTCGCCACCGCTGCCAACTGGCAGTCGACGGTGAGGGCGTGGCGTGGGAAGAAGATCGGCGTCTCCGCAACCGGCGGGATCACCGAACTGGTCACCAACTACCTACTCGAACAGGTCGGCCTCAAGCCCTCAGACGTGACGATAACCGCGGTCGCCCCAGGAGCACCCCAGCTGGCGGCGATGAAGGCGGGTGTCGTCGACTTGACGGTCGGCGACTCGTTCGGAACCCAAGTCGCGATCGCGGCCGGCGCGGGCACAGACGTGCTCGACACCGGGCTCGGACAGGGACCATCCGAATGGCAGGGAATTCTGGAGTCTGGCTACATGGCGTCTCGCGAAACGATCGAAAAGCACAGCGAACTGTTCGCGGACTTCGCGGCAGCGTTGAAGGAAGCCCGGGCGTTTCTCGCCAACGCGGCCAACAGATCCGCAATCGAAGCATCGATCGTCAAGCACACGCAGGTGAGTGCGACGATCGCGAAGGCGCTCTATCCGTTCGTGCACGAGTTCACCGTGCCGTTGACGACAGAAGTCTACGAAAAGACCACGAAAGCTCTCGTGGCTGCGAAGGTCCTGAAGAGCCCAGCACCAACCTACGAAGAAGCCGTCTACGACGTCGAAGGCTGAGGGCGCTGTGGGCCTCACAACGCTGATCAGCTCCGACGGAGGCCGCTCCGCAAGTGCGAGCCCGCCGGCCAGCACGCAGGTGCGTGCTGCAGGGACGCGCTTCGGTCGCACCTCGCGCTTGCGCGTCCGCAGACACGCCAACCCACGCTCTCTGCGCGACTCGGCAGCACTTCTCCTCGCACGCGTACTCGTTCTCGGTGTGGGAATCGGCCTGTGGCAGGCGGCCTACTCGTTCACCTGGTTCGACAGGACCGTGACGAGCAGCCCCGGCGCCGTCGCGAGCTACCTCGGCAGCGCGCTCGGCACGAGCAGCCTGTGGGGCAATCTGTGGGCGACTCTCCTGGCGACTTTGATCGCCTTCGGGCTCGCTGGGGTCGCGGGCGTCGCGATCGGCCTCGCCCTCGCGCTGCTGCCCTGGCTCGAGCGCGTGCTCAATCCCTACCTCGACGCACTGAACGCGATGCCCCGGATCGCGCTCGCACCCATCTTCGTCGTTGCTTTCGGCCTGACGATGGTCTCAAAGGTCGCGCTTGCGTTCTCGATCGTTGTGTTCATCATGATCACGAGTACGCGCGCGGGAGTCCGATCGGTCGATCAGGACATCGTGCGGCTGGCGACGGTCCTCGGTGCGAACCGGCGTCAGCGGTTCTTCAAGGTCCTCTTGCCAGTCGCCGTGCCGTCGATATTCGGCGGCCT
>JAJYUP010000087.1 GCA_021792455.1 Actinomycetes bacterium
GCAGGCAGCTCGGCCGCGAGCGCGTCTGAGACCGCGACGATCAGGTCCATGTGGGGCAGCACAGCCTCCGTCACGAGCCTCGTGCGAGGGTGGCGGACGTCGGTGCCGTGCAACGTCAGGCCGTGCACCTCGCCACGGAGGCAGAGCGCAGGCAGCGCGCTCAGCGAGAAGTGGGCATGCACGACCTCGAAGCGACGTCTGAGGTGGCGCAGCGAGCGCCGGGTGGCGCGCGCGAGCGCAGATGCGCCGGGGGGAAACTCCCACAGATCGACCTCGACGTCCTCGAGCTCCCTCAGGGCCTGCACCTGGTCGCGCACGAACCGTCCTCGCTCCGGGTGAGCGGTGTCAGGCCGCATGTTGGAGATGACGAGCGCGTGCATTGCGCGATGACCGTACCGCTCTGGGATGATGGGAGTCGATGAACGGCGCTTCTCAGGCCCGCAGCTCCTCCGATCCGCGGATGCGGCCGATCGGCGTGTTCGACTCTGGCGTCGGCGGTCTCACCGTGCTGCATGAGCTGCTCGTGCATCTGCCGCAGGAGGATTTCCTCTATCTCGGCGACACCGCCCGCTTCCCCTACGGGCAGCGCCCACGCGAGGAGCTCGAGCTGTTCGCGATCCAGATGGCAGAGGAGCTTCTGCGACGGCGCGCGAAGCTGCTCGTCATCGCCTGCAACGCGGCGACTTCGGCCGCTATGCCGGCGCTGCAGCGTCGAATGATGGAGACGACGCTTGGCGTCGACGTCCTCGGTGTCGTGCGTCCGGAGGCGCTGCAGGCGGTCGCAACGACGAAGAGCGGTCGGATCGGGCTGCTCGCGACGCCGACGACCGTCCGCAGCGGCGCCTATGAGCGCGCAATAGGCGCGCTCGACCCCCACGTCAGCCTGCACGCGGTCGCCTGTCCGACGCTCGCAACGATCATCCAGGAGGGCAGGCAGTTCGACGAGCAGGCCGTCGCGGCGGTCAGGGCGGCTTGCGCCCCGCTGCTCCAGGCGCAGGTCGACACCGTCATCCTCGGCTGCACGCACTATCCGCTGATCAGGCTGATGCTGCAGCGGGTGCTCGGCCCAGAGGTGGCTCTCGTCAGCTCTGGTGCTGCGCTCGCCCGGCAGGTCGAGCATGCGCTCAGCGGTCGCGGCCTGCGCAGCGACCGTGATGGAGAGGGCACCTACCGGTTCCTCTGCACCGGCGATCCGTGCACTTTCAAGGAGGTTGGCACGCGCTTCCTGCAGATGCCGTTCGGCGATGTGGAGCGGGTCATGCTCGCGGGCGTCGAGGCGTTTGCATGAGCGTCTTCTCGACTCCGAGGACGCCGAAGGGCGGCATAGCCGGACTCGTCGGCGTCGAGGTGTTCGCGTGAGCTCTGCAGCTCGTGCTGACGGGCGCTCGAACGAGCAGCTGAGGCCCGTTGAGATCTCGCCTGGCTTCGTCGCAACCGCCGACGGGTCTGCGCTCATCACAGTCGGCAGGACGCGCGTGATCTGCACGGCGTCGGTGCAGGATGGGGTGCCGCGCTGGCTTGCGGGCCGGGGCAGGGGGTGGGTCACCGCGGAGTACGGGATGCTGCCGGCATCGACGGGACGGCGACGTGAACGGGATGCAACGCGAGGGCGCCCTGACGGGCGCACGGTCGAGATCCAGAGGCTGATAGGGCGCTCGCTGCGGGCGATCGTCGACTTCCGGGCGCTTGGAGAACGCACCGTCTACCTCGATTGCGACGTGCTCCAGGCCGATGGGGGAACCCGTTGCGCTTCGATCACAGGCGCCTATGTCGCGCTTGCGCTCGCCTGTGAGCGCTTCCAGGCAGCCGCGGTCTCGCGGTCGCGAGTGGCAGCTGAGCCATCGCGGCCTGCAGTGGCAGCCGGGGCGTCGCGGTCCGCAGTGGTGGCCGAGGTGTCGGCCTCCTCGAAGTCAGTCGACTTCTTGGGCTCCCTGCCGCTCACATGCTCGGTTGCCGCGGTCTCCTGCGGGATCGTCGATGGCGAGCCGATGCTCGACCTCGACTACTCGGAGGACTCCGTCGCTGAAGTTGACGCGAACGTCGTCATGACGGGTGACGGCGGGCTCGTCGAGGTGCAGGCGACCGCTGAGCGGACACCGCTTTCGCGGGCCCACCTCGATCACCTGCTGGCACTCGCCGCTGCCGGCATCGAACAGCTGCGTGCCATCCAGCGTGAGGCTCTTCTCGATCAAGCTCGAGCAGGCGCGTGAGGCTTCTGCTCGCCACTCGCAACGAGCACAAGCGGCGCGAGCTCGCCCGCCTGCTGCCTGGCATCGATGTCGATGTGCTGCCTGACAACGTGATCCTGCCACCGGAGCATGGGCACACCTTCGAGGAGAACGCCCTGGAGAAGGCGAGAGCCGCCGCCCGATCGACGGGCAGTTGCGCGATCGCCGACGACTCTGGGATCGAAGCGGAGGCGCTCTCCGGGGCCCCTGGGGTTCGCTCCGCGCGATACGCAGGCGAGTCCGCGACCGACGCTGAGAACCTCGCAAAGCTTCTGAGAGAGGCTCCTGCCGGCAGCCGCCTGCGTTACCGCTGCGCCCTCGCCTTCGCAGACCCCCACCGCGATCTCGAGATGATCTTCACAGGATCCTGCACCGGCACTCTCGCCGGCGAGCCGCGCGGAGGCGGGGGCTTCGGCTACGACCCGGCGTTCGTGCCCGATGATCAGCCGTCAGGGGACCTCGGAGGGGCTTCGGGGATCGGCGAGGCCTCTGGTGCCCTCACGCCTGGGGTCGTCATGCATCCGGAGGACTCGCCCGAGCGCCCTGAGGCCCGTCTGCGCACGATGGCGCAGCTCAGCGACGCTGAGAAGGACGCGATCAGCCACCGCGGCAGGGCGGCGAGGGCGCTGCTGTCGTGGCTCTCCTCAGAACAGGTTGATCGACGCTGACGCGCCGACGCAGAGGCTCAGCACTGCGTAGCCTGTGTAGCCGGCGAGCAGCAGGAGCGCCGCCGTCAGCAGGGCGACCAGCACGATCAGGGTCCAGGCGGCGCGCGGCATCGAGCGTGCATTCTGACGATCGCAGCGGCTCAACCGAGCTTCGGTGCCCTCGATGCCGCCTTCGACTCGCAGCATCCTCGATTGCGAGCGCTTCCACCCTCCGGCTGCTCGGCAGCACCGTCTCGCGCTCACGCTCAGTGCCGCCCTGCTGCTCGCGGCAGGAGGCGGGCGGCGCCGTCACGCGTCCGCGATCGCTGTTAGCCTGGCTCGCTGCCTTATCCAAGTCAGGAGGAGATGCCGTGACGAAGTCGGAGCTGGTCGAACAGGTTGCAGCGAGGGCGCAGCTGAGCAAGCCGGATGCTGGACGGGCCGTCGATGCGCTCGTGTCAGTCGTCGAGGATGCGCTGCGCCGGGGCAGTGAGGTGACGCTTGCCGGCTTCGGCAAGTTTCACGTCAGCGAGCGCGGCGCACGCAAAGGCATCAACCCGCGCACGGGGGAGAGCATCGAGATCGCTGCTGCGCGAGTGCCGAGGTTCACGGCGGGCAGCGGCCTGAAGTCGGCGGTGAGGGGGCGATAGATAGCTTCCGAGCCTGCTCAGCCGCCCAGCGCTCCAGGGGCCACCAGCCACGGGCGGAGCGCCTTCCTCCATGCGCCTGCGGAGGAGCGCGGGCTGCTTCGCGCCGGCTTCGGAGACCGCGTTGCCGAACGTGTCGCAAGGCGAGAGTCACAGATCGTGCTCGGGATCGATCCTGATCCGCAGGCGCTGTGGCCCGCGGCGAGCAGAGCTGGAGCGCGGGCAGCCTCCTCTCAGCAGAGGGCAGCGCTTGCGACTCGCGCCCACTGCCTCGCGCTGATCGATGCAGCAGGCTGCTGCTGCGTGGCGGCGAAGTTCCAGCTCGCATGCTTCGAGCGGCTTGGCGTCGCCGGGGCGCAGGTGCTCATCGAGCTCCTCCGGTATGCGACGGAGGCTGGCCTGCTCGTCATCATCGACGGCAAGCGTGGGGACATAGACATCAGCGCCGCCGCCTATGGGCAGGCGCTGTTCGCCGGCTTTCAGACCCCGTTTGGCTGGGTGGATGGGATGCATGCCGATGCTGCAACCGTCAACCCCTACATCGGCAGGGACGGGCTCGTGCCGCTGCGTGAAGCGGCACGAGCTGCGTCTGGCGGCCTGTTCGTGCTCGTTCGCACATCGAATCGAGACGCAGGGCAGCTGCAGGATCTCTGCACCGTCGAATCGTCTGGAACCACTCGCGCTGGTCTCGCGGCGCCGCCGGCGGGGAGCCGTGCGCGCGCCGTCTGGGAGCGCGTTGCGGAGATCGTCGCCGAGCTTGGGGCCGGCTGCCTCGGCGGATCGGGGCTCTCCGACGTCGGCGCCGTCCTCGGCGCGACGGTTCCCGCGCATCTGCGCCGCGCCCGTGAGCTGATGCCTGCCTCGATCTTCCTGATGCCTGGCATCGGCGCGCAGGGCGGGCGCATAGAGGATCTCGCGCCCGCCTTCGAGCCAGGCAGGGCGGGCGGCCTCATCACCGCCTCGAGGAGCATCGCAGAGGCGCATCGTCACGCTGGCGGTGAGCCTGGAGATGCAGCGAGATCGGAGGCTGAACGGCTGCGCACGATCGCCTGGTCGCTCGCCGACTAGCCGCCCGTCTCGCTTGTCACGCTTCATCCTGCGCGCTCGATGGCCCTGGCGCTTTCGCGCCTTGCCTCGTGCCTCTGCAGGCCTTGGAGACTGCGGACCGGGTGCAGGGGAGCGCGGCCGGCGCTTCGCGCGCAGCCTCGCCTCTGTGCAGGCGGCGCAGCGCTCGCCCACTGCAAGGATCGATGATCATGGCGCTGGCGGGCGCTCGGTTCGCTACCCTCTTCTGTGTTGCGGATGTCGGCTGCGGCAGGCAGTGGTCGAAGGTCGATTGTGGGGAACGGATGATCATCACGGTCACGCTCAACGCAGCGATCGACAAGTCGCTGTCAGTGCCGAACTTCCGGCTTGGCCATCGACACAGGGCGATGGAGCAGCGCACGATGGCGGGTGGAAAGGGCATCAACATAGCCCGCACCTTGAAGGCGCTCGGCCAGCCTGTGATTGCGACTGGGATGGCGGGCGGCGCGAGCGGCACCTACATCGTCGAGCAGCTGACAGAGGAGTCGATCCTCAACGACTTCGTGCGCATCAGGGAGGAGTCGCGGACGAACACCTCTGTGCTCGATCCGACGACTGGCTGCCAGACGGAGATCAACGAACGGGGGCCCGCCGTCAGCGAGCATGAGGTCGAGCTGTTCAGGGACAAGCTGTTCTACCTCGCACGTGGCGCGGCGATCGTCGTGTTCGCCGGCTCGCTGCCGCGCAACGTCGATCCGAACCTGTATGCGACGCTCCTGCCAGAGCTGCAGCGCCTCGGCGTCACCACTGTGATCGACACCGACGGCGAGCCGCTCCGCCACGCGGTGCGCGCGGGGCCTGACGTCGTCTCGCCGAACGTCGTCGAGGCGGAGGAGCTCGTCGGCCACGAGTTCGTTGGGGAGAGCGAACGGGCTTCTGCCGTTCAGGAGATAGTCGCGCTTGGCGCCCGCGAGGCGATCATGACCGTGAGCGACGGCTGCTACGCACAGGTCCTCTTCGATGGCAAGCCTGTGCTGCGTCGGGTGAAGATCGCGCCCCAGGAGGCGGTTGCGACGCGCGGCTCTGGCGACGCCTTCCTCGCCGGTTATGTCGCCGCTCGCTATGAGGGGCGACCTCCAGACCAGTGCCTGCGCTTTGGCGTTGCCTGCGGAGCGGAGTCGACTGTACGCTTCGATGCGGCGCTGATCGACCCTCGCGAGGCACGCCGGCTGATGGGTGAGATCGAGCTCACGCCGCTCGAGCCCGAGGAGTCGATCGCCTGACGGCGGTCGCCTGCCTGGATCGCGCCGGTGCGCCGCATGTGCTCCGGCTTGGGCGAAGGCTCATCCGACCGTTGCCATGCCCGCCCGCGGATCCGCCTGCTGATGCTCTGTCGATCAGCCGCCGGCGACGTCGCGTCGCAGGAAGACGAGGTGCGCGGCGATCAGGGCAGGCACGGCGTAGAGGGCACAGACCCACAGGGAATGCAGGATCGGGCTCCAGTCAGTCGGGGTTGCGAGCAGGCCCTGCCAGGCCTGAAACTGCGTCGTCAGCAGATAGGGATGCAGAAATTCCAGGCCTGGGATGAGCGTCACGAGCGCGAGCAGCAGCGTGAACGCGAGCGTGCCGACGACAGCCGCGGCGCTGTTCTTCGTCGTCGTCGAGAGCAGCACCCCGATGGACGCGACCGCTGCGAGCGGGATCAGATAGAACGCGTAGGCGGCTGCGATCAGCAGCAGGCCGCGGGGTGCAGAGACCGTCGTGCCAGAGAACGTGACGACCTGATGGAAGCCCCAGGAGGCGACGCCGGCGGCGGTGCCGACGACGATCATCGTCAGGACCACGAGCACCATGTAGATCAGCGCGGTGATCGCCTTTGCGGCGAGCACCTGGCCGCGATCCACGGACCGCGTGAGGATCGTCTTCAGCGTGCCGTTTCCATCCTCGGCCGCGACGATGTCTCCGGCCACCAGCGAGACTGTGAGGGGCAGCAGGAACGTCGATGCCCACAGCAGCACGACCACTGGTGCCGCGAGCCCAGATTCGGTGATCGCCCGGATGAACGGGTTGCCTCCATGGTCTGGATTGGAGCGCAGGTTCTCCGCGATCACGAAGATGAGGGGAAACAATGCCGCAAGCCCCGTGCCGAGATATGAGCGCTTCTGCGAGACGAGCTTGCGAAGCTCCCAGCGCACGACGGTGAACGTCGAGGGGCGTCTCGTCCTCACGGTCTCCCGAGCGACAGTCTGCAGGTCTGCTGCCCTCGCCTCCAGTGAGCTCATGCCGCCTCCGGCAGGGTCGCTCTTCCGCCATCCTCAGTCAGCCTGAAGAAGAGATCCTCGAGCGTTGCCTGTTCAGGCGTCAGTGCAACGATCGCGACTCCAGCGCGGCCGAGCGCGAGCGAGAGCTCCGCGATCTGAGGCTCCGAGGCGCGCACCGTCAGCGCGCGCTCACCGCGGCCCGCGACTTCAACCCCTGGGATCGTGGCCGCAACCACGGCGGCCAGATCGTTGTCAGAGGAGCGCACGCGATAGCTGTGGCCGGCCTCGCTGCGCAGATCGGCGAGTGCGCCCTCGTAGGCGACGCGCCCCTCCTTCACGATCGCGACCCTGTCGCACAGCTCCTCCACCTCCGACAACAGGTGGCTGGAGAGCAGCACCGTGATGCCCTCTGAGGCGAGACGCTTTATCAGCACCCGCATGTCTCTCATCCCAGCGGGGTCGAGGCCGGTCGCGGGCTCGTCGAGGATGAGCAGACGCGGGGCGCGCAGCAGTGCAGCTGCGATGCCGAGACGTTGGCGCATGCCATGCGAGTAGCCGCCGACGCGGTGCTTTGCGCGGGTGCTCAGCTCAACTGTCTCCAGCGCTGCGTCGATCCTCCTGTGCGCCTCCCCGCCATCGAGCGCGGCGAGCAGCTCGAGGTTCTTTCGGCCGGTCAGATAGGGATAGAAGCGCGGCGCCTCGACGAAGCCTGCGACGCCGCGCAGTGCCGCTGCCCCTTCCCGCATCGGGTCGCGCCCGAACAGCTCGACCACGCCCTCCGTGGGTCTGATGAGGCCGAGCGCCATCCGCAGGGTTGTGGTCTTGCCCGCGCCGTTCGGGCCGAGGAACCCGTAGATCTCGCTGTTGAGGACGTTGAGATCGATGTGGTCGACGGCGAGAACCTCCCTGTAGCGCTTCACGAGCCCCCGTGCGCGGACCGGTGGCGCATGCGGGTCCCCTCGTCCGCCGTGCCTGCGCAACGCGCCCGCGCGCAGGGTGGGGGGCACTCCCTCGGCCGTCAGCTGGCAGGGCGGCCTTGCGCCAGAGTCCTCCTCGAGCGCGGAAGATCGCCCTTGGTGCACCTACAGGCCCCTTGCCGCCGCCTCGATCACTTCAGCGCTCACCGAACCGGCGAGGATGTGTTCGACGCCTGCGCTTTGGAATCGCAGGATGCTGCCAAGCGCGGTGGTGAGCAGGTGTCCCTTCGCCCCGCCGACCGATACCGACGGCAGCGGCAGTGCGCTCGATTCGGGGCTCGCGCTTTCGCGCGCGCCTCCTCGCTTGCTTTGCGCCTCGATCACGATGATGCCGCCGAGCCCTTCGCCGTATGAGACCATCGCTGCGTCGTGGCCGTCGAATTCGACGAGACGCACTTCGCGGCGCGCCATGCCTGCGAGGCTCTGCGGCGCCTGCAGCGTGAACGGCAGGGCGGCAGCGACGGCCTGCACGCCTGTGACATCCGCTTTCAGGCCGCCGCGAGCACGAGTCCCGCCGCTGCCCACCGGCTTCACTTCGGTCACCTTCACGCTCGGCGGCGGGTTGACCGTGAACGTCGACTGTGAGATCGGCCCGAAGGAGACTTCGGTTGCCGTCAGCTCGAGCACCGGTGCAGACTGACCCTTTGCGTAGATCGAGAGCCGCAGTGGCAGCCCATGTTCTGCGTCGAACGCTGTTTCGACTCCGCCGAGCAGACCGCCGTCGCGCTTCGGCGAGATCCTCACCGAGTAGGCAGGCTGGCCTGCGACATCGGTTGGGCTCGCCCCTGAGATGTTCACGGCGCCCATCAGCTTCGAGATCGCTTCGTTGATCTGCCTGATGGTCGGGATCCCATCCGTTCGCCCCTGCCCCACCTGCTCGCTGCTCGTCGAGCTTGGCAGCTGCCAGCGATACAGCGTCCCCTTCGCGGCGTCGTAGAGCGTCAGCATCGATCCATTGAAGAGGATCTGCGTCGCACCGCTCTCGGACTGCAGTTCGAGGCGCGCCTGCCTGCCTGAGATCCACACTCGCCCGGAGGCGCCTTCGAGCAGGGGATCGCCACCGCTCCCGGCTCCAACGCCACTGCCGCTCTGAAGCGTGCTGCCTTCGATCAGATGGTTGACGAACGTCACGTTCGCGCTGATGCCCTGCACCGGCGGCGCAGCGAGTGCGTCGTGAATCGCTTCGGCGAGCGGCTTCTTCGGCGGCACAGGCCCACTCGTGATCGCGAGCGCGGCCGCGCTTGCGCCCGCGCCTGCGATCACGATCGTCGCGCACAGCAGCAGCAGGCGCGAGAGGGTGATGCGGCGCAAGATGTAGCTCATCGACTGCTCCTGTCTGACGCGAGAGCCCCGCGAGATCGGCTGCTCCGTACAAGGCGAGATCGGCTGCTCTGTACAAGGCTAGCGTGCGCCTGCCTGCGCCTCGCCGGTCGCTCGAGAGATCCCTCGCCATCGCGGCCTGAGGACTGGCCCGCGAGCCGGGTCGGGCGAGGTGCGCTCAGCCGGGTCGGGCGAGGTGCGCTCAGCCGGGTCGGGCGAGGTGCGCTCAGGGAGCTCGCAGAGCCGACGGTCCGCACGTGGGCGAGGGCGGTCGGGCGAGGTGCGCTCAGGGAGCTCACTCTGGTTCGCTGGTTCGGCCTCGACGGGCCTGCGTGCGGCGACTGCCAACTCGATCGGCCGGTTCCGATATCTTCCCCGCCGCACGATGGAAATCGCCTTTTACATCTTCTGCGCCGTTATGGGCCTCGCGATCCTCTACGTAGCTGTCGGTGGTGGCCGCCGGAAGACCGCCTCAGGCGAGCCCAGGGCGGTGGGATGGCTGATCATCGCGGTCGTGATCGTCGCGTTCGCGTTTGGGCTCGTCGTTCCGCTCCGCGTGCTCGAGAGCAACGGCAAACATCACGCCGAATACGCCGTTGGCGTGCACCTCACAGCCCATGAGGTGAAGGGGCGCGAACTGTTCGTCACCTCCTGTGCGGTCTGCCACACGCTGAAGGCGACGAACTCAGTCGGGAGGATAGGGCCAAACCTCGACATCAGGGTGCCTGAAGAAGGCTCAATCCAGGCGCGCAGGGAACTCGTGCTGAGGACGATCCTCGAAGGCAAGGCGATCGGGCGCGGCAACATGCCCGCAAAACTCTATGAAGGGCCCGAAGCCGAATACATTGCGGACTTCGTAGCTGCCGTCGCCGGCCACCACTAGCTGTCCGATGGGTCCCGTAGCATCGTGGCCGATGCCACGAGAGGCTGAGGCACGTGCGTGGTGGGACGAGATCGCCGACGTCAGAGAGCGGATCGAATCGCGTCGGGCGGCTGAGGCAGGACAGCGCGCCGAGCGACCCTCACCGATTCGCCTCCAGGCCGCCGAATCTCTCAGCGCCTCTGACGGCGTGGGTCCCGCGATTGCCGAGGCCGCGGCGGAGGGGGTGATCAGCGAGCTCCAGCGCACGCGCAGGCCGAGCGTTTCGAGCACCTGGCCTGCTGTCTCCGAACGGCGGAGCCGACGCGCTCGCACCCGTCGATCGTCTCGCACGGCAGCGCCTCTGTCCAAGCGACTTCGACGGCCTCCTTTGCAGCGGCTCTCGCCAGCGACGCTGCAGCGCATCGGACCACGTCCTGACCGCGTCGCGGCCTGGGCGGTTGTGCTCAGCGTCATCATGCTGCTCGCTGCGCTCCTCACATCACATTGATCGCGGCGTCACCGAGCTCCCGCTGAGGGCGTGCGCTGAGGGCGGCGCTGCTCAGCTGCCGCTGAGGGCGTGCGCTGAGGGCGGCGCTGTCTTGCACCTGCCGCTCAGCGAGGTGCTCCCGCTGATGCCGAGGTGCCCGCTTCGACGCTCTCAGCAGTATCGCTGAGGCCGCCTCCATCGCCACCCCTCGTGCGCGAATGACGGCGCCCTCCGCATCGAGAGCCGCGATCATCAACTAAGGTCCACTGCGATGGCGGACAGGCCGCAGACCCAGCAGGACGTTCAGGCGATCGTGCAGGAACGGGACATCCGTTTCATCAGGCTGTGGTTCACCGACATCCTCGGGCGTCTCAAGTCCTTCTCGATCAACGCTGCGGAGCTGGAGGATGCATTCGAGGGCGGGATGGGCTTCGACGGCTCATCGGTCACGGGCTTCAACGCGATCGAGGAGTCGGACATGATCGCGATGCCTGATCCATCCACCTTCGCTGTGCTGCCCTGGCGCCCAGAGTCACAGGGCGTCGCGCGGATGTTCTGCGACGTGCTCACGCCGGAGCGAAATCCATATGAGGGCGACCCGAGGTATGTGCTCAGACGGGCGCTCGAGCGCATGCAGCAGCTCGGCTTCGACACGTTCAACGTAGGCCCTGAGCTCGAGTACTTCCTCTTCAAGGATCAGCACGGCACACAGGTTCTCGACGAGGGCGGCTACTTCGATCTCACGACGCTCGATGCAGGCTCAGACGTCAGGCGCGAGACCGTGCTCGCGCTCGAACAGCTCGGCATCCACGTCGAGTACTCACACCACGAGGTCGGTCCAAGCCAGCACGAGGTAGACATGCGCTACGCCGACGCCCTGAAGATGGCCGACGACTGCATGACCTACCGCATCACCGTGAAGGAGTACGCGATGAAGTACGGCTGGCATGCGACCTTCATGCCGAAGCCCCTGTTTGGCGAGAACGGGTCGGGGATGCACACCCACCAGTCGCTGTTCGTCGATGGCGTGAACGCGTTCTACGATGCCGATGACCCCTGGTTCCTCTC
>JAJYUP010000088.1 GCA_021792455.1 Actinomycetes bacterium
CTATCGCGTGCCACACGCAGTCTCCTGTCGTCTGCTCGATGTCTCGCAGGCGTGGCTGTAAAAGTGGCTGGCACGGGCCGACAGCGGCGCTGTGAGCCCCTCCGAGGCGCCTCCTCAGGAGATCGACGCTGCGGTCGAGACCGCGTTCGAGGCAGCGCGTGGGTTGCACGGCTCTCCGCGTCCGCACGCTGATCTGCGCGAGGAGAGCTCGCAGGTCTCAGAGAAGACCGTCGCAGCATCGATGCGCCGCCAGGGACTGGTCGCACGTCACATCAAGCGTCGACGTGGGCTGACCAGGCCGCATGAGACCAAGAAGCCATTCCCGGACCTGTTGCGGCGTGATTTCAACGCGAGCGCACCGAACCGTCGTTGGGTTGGGGATATGACCGAGATCCCCGTCCATGAGCAGGGGAAGCTCTACTTGGCGAGCGTGATCGACCCGTGCTCCCGGCGGCTGCTCGGCGCCGCGATCGGTCGCAGTCCCAACGCTGAGCTGGCGTGTCAGCGATCAGGACCGCGGTCGCTGCGCGCGGCGGATCAGACCAGATCAAGGGCGTGATCTTCCACACCGACCGGGGAGCGACCTGCACTGCGCAGCGGGCCACGAGCATGTGTCGAGCACTCCACATCACCCAGTCGATGGGACGCGTCGGCTCGTGCTTTGATGATGCTGCCGCCGAGGCGTTCGTCTCCTCACTGGAGTGGGAGGTCCTCTCGCGAACCGAGTTCCGCAGCGCAGAGCACGCCCACGCAGTCGTACTCGACTGGTGCTACGGGTTCTATAACCACAAGCGCCGTCACACCCACAACGGCAAGATCAGTCCCGTCAACTGTGAGGCCCAAGCGGCATAAGAAACCCTCCACCATCCGGGGGGAACCACAAAACCGGGTCCACTCCACTCTGCGTCTCGCGTACACTTGCGGACGGGAATGCAAGAGAGACCCAGAAAGCGCCAGCCCATGCCGTGGGCGGCACCCGCTGCGCTGACATTCGCATTGCCGCTGGCGACGCTTAGCATGACCAGCGTGGCCAGCGCAGCCACGCCCTGTTTTGAGATACCGACCGTCTACGGGATTCACCCGTGGGGCTCTCATACCGGCCCGTACACAGACGCGAGCAACTTCGCCAAGGGCCAGGGAGACATCAACCTGAAAGCCAACACGGTCTCCGGGGTCATCTGACAGCAGAATCGGGCTGGCGCGATCATCATGTCGGTGGAGCACCACCTCCTCTACCACTCCCACCACGCGGTGATGTGCGGGTACCCGGGCAACGTCGTGAAGGTCGTCGTGCGCGTGAAGAAGAGCACCGATCCGCGTTGCCGGGTCGGTGCTCGTGGCCGTGCGACGCTGTTCGCAAGCTGTAACGGCGTGTGCAGCGACAGCGTCCAGTTCTTCTTCCCGTCTGCCTGCAGAGACCAGGACCACCTCTATCGCGGCACGCAGGTCAACAACCAGGTGCCACCTCTCTAGGCGCGCAGGTGAGGGTGGGATGAGCACGAGCGCCGCGCGCAGCGACCTGCTGGAGCGCGACGCCGCTCTCGGCGCGATCGATGAGACCCTGGAGGGCCTGCACGGAGGTGGCGGCGCGGTCCTGTTCCTGGTGGGGACCCCCGGGATCGGCAAGACCTCGCTGATCAGGGCCGGGGTGCGCTCCGCTCACGCCGCCGGCTTTCGGGTCGGGCTGGCGGTGGGCAGCCCAACGGAAGCCGAGCTGCCTTTCGGGCTGCTCGGCCAGGCGATCGCGGCGCTCGGGAACGGAGGTGTCGAAGAGCTCGTCGGGCTCGAGCGGCGCCACGGCCAGACATCGCGCTTCTACCGCACGTTGCGCTGGCTCTTCGGGCAGGCCTCAGAGCAGCCCCTGCTGCTGGCTCTCGACGACCTGCACTGGGCCGATCGCGACTCGCTCGAGCTGCTCTGCTTCATCTCGCGCCGCCTGTCGGGCGTACCGCTCGTGGTGCTCGGCGCGCTGCGGGCAGAGCCGAGCCGCGCGTACGAGCTGGCCCGGGATCTCGCCGGCTCGCAGTACGCGCGCATCGTGGGCATCTCCCCGCTCAGCCTCGACGCTTCGCTGGCGCTGATCGTGCGCGTCGCCCGACGCCCCGTCAACGGCGCCGAGGGCGAGCGCATCTGGCGAGCGTGCGCGGGAACGCCGCTGCTCTTGGAACTGGCCGCATGGAGCCTCGAGCGCGGCAGATCGATGGGGGCGTCGCAGGACGACGAGCAGCCGGCGCCGCCGGCCCCCGGCGCCCTCGCCGCCTCCGCGCCGGACGCCGCGCTCGCGAGGCGGCTGATGCTCGAGCCGTTCGTCGGCCTCGGTGCCGAGGCGTTCTCTTATGTGAGCGCCGCGGCGATCCTCGGCGTGTGCTTCGACATCTCCCTCGCAGGTCCGCTCGCCCGGCTTGGAGCGGCGAGGGCACACACGATCCACCTGCAGCTCGTGCGCGCCGGACTGATCGAGGACCTGGGGGCGGGCCGCGCGAGCTTCGTGCATCCCCTCTTCGCGCAGGCGCTCACAGACGGACAGCCGGCCTCAGAGCGCGAGCGGCTTCACGCCGAAGCCTTCCGCCTGATGGTGGCGGGAGGCTTCCCCGACGCGCTCGCCACGGAGCACGCGATCGCCGCAGGGCTCGTCGGCGATCCGTCCGCGATCGCGCGCGCGTCGCAAGCGGGGCGTGCCGCGTTCGCGCAGGGAGCGCTCCAGACCGCCGTGACGCTGCTCGGAAGAGCGGTCGAGCTCTCCGGGCACGCGCCCGACGCTCCTCTGCTTCTCGACTATGCCTCCGCGCTTGGCGCGCTCGCCCGCATCGATGATGCAGACGCCGTCTGCCGTGAGCTGCTCGCGCGCCCCGGGCTCGACCCGGCGCTGCGCGCACGCGCGCTCGCCCTGCTCGCCCGCGCCGAGATCCTCGTCAGCCGTCCGGCGCAGGCCGAGCGCCGCTACGAGGATGCCGTGGCGGCCGCGGCGCTGGCGGGCCCCGAGATCGAGGCTGCCACGCTGGTCGAGGCGGCGCTGAGCTGCCAGGTCTCCTCTCCCTGCTCGTGGGTGCTCGGCGCCACGTCGCGCGCGCTTGCGATCCTGCCGCCCGGCACGCCCAGCCACGGCCGGATGCTGGCGCTCCAGGCGTATGCCCTCCTGCTCGGCGGTGACCCCTCCGGCGCGGAGCTGCTCGCCTCCGAGACGCGGCGGCTCACCGACAGCGTAGGCGGTGAGGAGGAGGCGGGCGGCGAGGACGGCTGGGCGTGGACGATGGCGGTTCACTCGCTGAACACCTGCAAGCTGCTCGAGGACCTCGCCAGCGCAACCGAGCTCTTCGAAGCCCAATTCGAGCGGGCGGTCGCCGATGGCGCGCCGATCCTCATGAACGCGCTGGCGGTCGCATACGCAGATGCCGTCCACAGGCTCGGCCGGCCGCAGGAGGCCTTGGAGCTCGTGCGCCGGGCCACCGCGCTCTCCGACCTGGCGATGGCCCCCTGGTCGGACCTGGCGCTCGCGGTGCTCCTGAGCGAGCTGGGCGAGGATGAGGCCGCAGCGGTGCACATCGACGCGCTGCGCTGCTTCCGTGCGAAGGTCCCACCGCAGTACCACGCGCCCGTCTCGCTCTGGCTCGATCTGCTCGACGCCCGGCGGCTGCTCGCTGACGGCCGCTCCGCGGAGGCCTCCGAGACGATGCTTCACGCCGCTCACGTCGCACGGCTCACCGGCTGGCGTGAGCCATGCATAGTTCCCTGGGCCGGTGCGGCGATCGACGCCCACCTCGCCGCCGGCCGCGCCGAGGACGCTCGTGCGCTGATGGACGAGCTCGAGCAGCTGTCGCGTCCGCTGCCCTGTCGCTGGCCCTGTGCGGTGCTCGAGCTGGGGCGGGCGCGGCTCGCAGCAAGCGAAGGCTCCCACGAGGAGGCCGAACGCCGCTTCGCGGACGCGCTCGCCATCTTCGCCGAGCTGCCGATGCCGATCGCACGCGCCGAGGCGCTTCTCAGCTTCGGCGCTCACCTGCGCCGCGGCGGCAGGCCGCGCGAGGCGCGCGAGCCCCTCGCCTGTGCGCTCGAGCTCGCGGAGCGTTGCGGCTCCGGGCGCCTCGCGCGGGTTGCGCGGGCCGAGCTCGCCGCGGCCGGCGGCAGGCGCCGTCGCCGCTCCGAGGACCGTGACGCGCTGACCGCGCAGGAGCAGCGCGTAGCGGCGCTTGCGGCCGAAGGGCTCACCAACGCGCAGATCGCGGCCGCGCTCGTCCTCTCGCCGAAGACCGTCGGCCACCACCTCGGTCACGTCTACGAAAAGCTCGGCATCGCCTCGCGACGCGAGCTGATTCGCCGCGGCCACGAAGAGTCCCGGCGGGAGCGAACGCCGGACTGACGGCCGGACCCAAAGAATAGGGCGTTCGCCCGATGTTCTCGGATCGCGTCCGCGTCTACCGTGCCACGCAGAAGAGCGACACGCCAGCCGTAGAAAGCGAGCCGGCGAGATGAAAGGCGTTTGGCATGGGACTGGTCGACCGGATGAGGGAAGGCGCTGAGCAGGCAACCAGTCGCGCGCGGGAGAGCGTGCAGGAGGTCCAGGTCAAGCGCGACCTCGCCCATGCATACGGCGAGCTCGGTCGCGCGGCATTTGCACTGATCGAGCGGGGCGCGATCGGGGAGGAGACGCTCGACTTGCCGGCTGCGCGGGTGCGGGAGCTTCAGGCGCAGCTTGCGGCGCTCGGCAGAGGGAACGCCTGAGGTGCGAGCCGCGGGCCGCAAGCGTCCGGGAGCCGGACGGCGCGCCGGCCGCAGGCGCCTTCGAGCCGCGATCGCGGCGATCGTCCCGACGGTCGCGATCGCGACCACGCTGTCCGCCGTGGCCGTGGCGGCTGCGAGGACCACATCGCCGGTGCGTGGCTCCAGCGCCTCACATCACGCGTCGCTCTTCCTGGCGACTCACCTCGGCGCCTACGAGATGATGGTGATGGCGGGCAGCCAGCTGACAGCGGGTCCAGGCTCGCCGTCTTCCGCTGCGCCGAACCTGATCGTCTCGCTGATCCGCCCCCACGCCGGCCCTGGCAGCGAGGTCGATTCCTACATGTTCCACCTCGGGGGCGCCTTTCTCACGATCCGAGGCTCCTTCGCGCGGCTGAGCACAGGCCGGCAGCTCGGCGCCTTCGGGTCGATCGAGCTCAGCCTGCATGCCACCAGTGCAGGCCGCGGGGTGCCAGGATGCGGCGTCACGCTCGCCAGCGGACGCGGCGGGCTTGCCAGAGGCTCGCTGCGCTTCGTGCCCGGCGGAAGCTACTTCGGCACGATCAGCCGCGGCCGCATGCCGGGGGCCCTGATCTCCACCTCGTTCTCCAGCGCGCTCGCCCGCTGCCGCGGCGTGCACCTGACGACGACTGCGCCGCCGGAGCCGAGCGTGTGCCCGCACTCGCCTCCGCTGCTGGTGATGGGAAGCGGGGGGACCTCTCCCGGCGGTGGTCCGCCCGAGGGCTTCTCGGGCACGGCCACCAGCCTGTTCGCGACGGACGGCGAAGGGCACGCCATGGTTACCGTGATGCGGATGGAACCGAAGGCGCGGGCGATCTCAGTGCTGCACATGCTCCTCTTCCGGAGCCTTCCCCCGGGCGCATTCAGCGCCGCCGGCACCTCCGCGACGCTCTCGCCGAGCACCGCGTCGCCGTTCTTGAGCGGCTACCTGTCGTTCTCCGGCCAGGCGTATCCCGAGCCCCAGCTCTCCTGCCTCTCCTTCGGTGCGGGCAGCGGCGACCTCACCGCCCACTTCGACTCGATCGGGGCGGTCTCCCTCGGATCTTTGCAGGGCTTCCTCGCCGAGTGAAAGGTCAGGTCCGGCGCGGAGGCTCAGCTGACAGGTCGGCCGCTCGGAGCGCTCCCGGAGGGGGAGCCCCCTGACCGGCTGCGCGGGCGAGCACGAAGGAGCGAGGCGATCACGATGGAGGCGGCAATGCTGAGAAGCGAGGCTCTCCCGGCGCCGACCACACGGCGCGATATGGGGCCGACGGCTACGGCGAGAAAGCGGCGGGCCCCCGTCGCCGCCTGGGTCGCACTGTCGCTGCCGGCGCTGCTCGGCGTGGTCGCAGCGGCAGTGCTCGGACTCGCGGGGGCGCCGGCGGGACGGCTTGGGCGCCCTGCCGGCATCGCCCGCCCATCGGCACAGACATGGTCGCGGCTGCCGGCGCCGGCGCGGCTTGCGGTCTCGCGCTCGCTCGGGGGCGACGAACGCTCCTACTGGGCGCGGGCGATGGGCGGGTCCTTCGCCCTCCACAACGCCGCGCAGGGCCTGCTGGCGTCCTTCAGCCGGCGGGGAGCGGTGATCGAGGCCGGCGGACGGCGTCTGCAGCTGTCGCTGTGGGGCTTCGGCCGACGCCTGTGGCTCACGCCAAGCCCGCCGGTGGCGCCGCTGGCGCACGCCAACCGCGTTGCCTTCATCCATGCGGGCGTGAGCGAGTGGTACGCGAACGGGCCGCTCGGCCTCGAGCAGGGCTTCACGATCGCGCGGGCGCCCGCGGGAGCAGGCGGCGGGCCGCTCACGCTCGCGCTCCACCTCGGCGGGCCCCTGCGCGCCCGCCTGGATCCCGGCGCACGGGGGGCGACGTTCCTGGCGCCGAACGGGGGTGCGGTGCTTCGCTACGACTCCCTGAGCGCGAGCGACGCCAACGGGCGGCCGCTGCGCGCGTGGCTGGAGCTCAGGCGCGGGCTCATGCTGCTGGCCGTGGATGCACGCGGGGCTGCCTACCCGCTGCGAATCGACCCGCTGTTCCAGAACGCCGAGCTCACCGCCGCCGACGGGGCTGCGGGAGACGCGCTCGGCAGCTCCGTCGCGGTCTCCGGCTCCACGATCGCCGTCGGCGCCCCCTACCACACCATCGCCGGCAACGCCCGTCAGGGGGCCGTCTACGTGTTCACCAAACCCGCGTCGGGATGGCAGAACGCCACCCAGATAGCCGAGCTGACCGCGTCGGACGGTCAGGAATACGACCAGCTCGGCACCTCGGTGGCGATCGACGGCGGGACGATCGTCGCCGGGGCGCCCGAACACACCTACCCGCGAGCGGGGCTGCCGGTCGGGGAAACCTCCCAAGGGACGGTGTACGTGTTCACCGAGCCCCTGTCGGGGTGGGGGGACGAGCACCAGAGTGCGGAGCTTGCCATGCCCGCCGGATCGCTTGGCGGTCTCGGCTGGTCGGTCGCGGCATCGGGCTCGACGATAGTGGCGGGCGCCTTCGCCGCGCCCGGGGAACATGGCACCGAACAGGACGGAGCAGCATACGTGTTCACGGAGCCCCC
Organism: Actinomycetes bacterium; assembly: GCA_021792455.1. GTDB lineage: Bacteria > Actinomycetota > Thermoleophilia > Solirubrobacterales > Solirubrobacteraceae > Palsa-744. The sequence continues at coordinate 7,273 of JAJYUP010000088.1, forward strand.
CGGAGGGTGGACGACGAGTACTGCGAGCGCTGAGCTGACCGCCTCCGACAGGGCCGCCGGCGACTACTTCGGCTGGTCGGTGGCGGCATCGGGCTCCACAATCGTCGTCGGCGCCCCCGGCCACGGCGAAAGCGGAGCGGCATACGTGTTCGCCGAGCCCGCGGGCGGATGGCAGACCGCCACTCAGACCGCCGAGCTGACCCCATCGGGAGGCACCTACGGCGGCGGCGGCAACCCGGTTACCACCGACCCGTCGGTGGCGATCGAAGGCCCGACGATCGCGATCGCAGGGCTCACCAGCGCGACCTTCCCCGGCGGTGCCGTCTACGTGTTCACAGAGCCGCCCTCCGGATGGCAGAGCGCTTCCCAGAGCGCGACGCTGACACCGTCGGACGCCGCCAGTGGCGGAGAGCTGCTCGGCTCGGTCGCGATCTCCGGCTCCACGATCGTCGCCGGCGGCCGCACGAGCGTCGGTGAAGAGGGCCCCGCGCTCTACGTGTTCACAGAGCCCGCCTCCGGATGGCGAAGCGAGACCGAGTCCGCACAGCTGTACGCATCGGAGGGGGCGGCAAGCGGGGGCCTCGGCAACTCGGTCGCGATCTCGGGCGCCACGATAGTCGGCGGCGCCTCCGGTCACGAGGTCTCCGAACGCGAACAGGGGGCGGCGTACGTCTTCACCGAGCCGGCATCGGGCTGGGAGACGAACTCCACCACGACGACGACGAGCACCACGACGACGAGCACCACGACGACGAGCACGAAGACGACCGGCGGAGCAGGAGGGGAAGGCACGGCGATCGCAAGCGGCGTGCACGCGTCGGGGACAGCCGCCCAGCTACAGCTGCGCTGCGAAGGCCCCCCAGGAGTGAGCTGCCGCGTCGTGCTGACGCTGAGGGTGCTTGAGACGCTCTCTGGCCACCGCATCATCGACGTGGCGGCTCGCAGGCGGCGCGGCGGGGCGGGGCGCCGGCACAGGAGCAAGAAGGTCGTGATGGTCGGCCGGGCCGCCGTCACGCTTGATGCGGGCCGCCGCAGGACAGCGCACGTCCGCCTGAACGCGACCGGCAGGCGCCTGCTGCACGCGCGGCGCACACTGGAGGTCAGTCTCACCGTCACCCAGCGCCTGTCCGCAGGCCGAAGCCGCGTGATCTCCACGCGGACCCTGACTTTCAGGACGGCCAAGCCCAAGGCGCGCGGGCAGCACAGAAGGAGGCGGTGATCCGCCCGTTCGCGTGCCCCCAGAGAAGCGCGGTCCTGCCCGGTGGTCTTCCGCTCGCGGCGGCAGAGATGATCGCGGCCGGACTCTTGATCTCGCCGGCAGTCGCGGCATCAGCGGCGCCGGCGGCGGGCGGCGCCCGGGAAGTTTGCCCGCACCGCAAGGGCGAGCAGGAACACGAGCGCGGCTACGTGCTGATTTACGACGGCCATGCGTGGAGCGAGCCACTGCGCGTAGAGGGGCAACTCGAGCTCACCTCGGTCTCGTGTCCGTCTGCTTCCTTCGGCGCCCCCGTCGGCGACGCGAGCACCGGCGTCGAAACCTTCGCCGGGTACACCCTCACCTGCAACGGCCGCTCTTGGCGCAGGCCCGCCCTGCGCGTGAAGGGGTCGATCGAACGCGACCAGCGCGCCTTCGAACTGGAACTGGTGTCGTGCGCGTCGCCGTCGTTTTGCGTGATCACCAACCAGGCGGGCGAGGTGCTCATCTACAACGGCAGCTCGTGGAGCGAACTGGTCGCCCGTGACTCGAAGGGCAGGCTGACCTCGCTGGCGTGCCCCTCGCCTTCACTCTGCGTCGCCGTGGGCACCGTCTACAGGCCGGAAGGGGTATACAGGGAAGGCGAGGTGCCTGGGGAAGCTTTCGCGATGAGCTTCGACGGCAGCTCGTGGAGCGCGCCCAAGACCCTCGAGCTCGCCGGCATCCCGACCGTGTACGGCAGGGTCGGCAGGAGCGGCGCCTTCTCCGCGCGCGCCGCGATCCCCGCGCGCGCCCACCCCGGCGCCTACACGATCAGCGGGCGCCGCGGCGGCGGCAACCTCGGCGTCTTCGCCAGGCTGCGCGTGCTGCTCCGCAAGCGGGAGATCAGATGAGCTGCGAGATCCGAAAGCACTCACAGATCCTGCATTCGCTCTCGCCGGCGCTGGCGCCGGCATTGACGGGCCTCATCGCCGCGGCGGCGCTCGCGCTCTGTGCGGCGCCGGCGCGTGCCAGCGCCGCGACGGGCGGTCCGCTCGCGCAGCAGGCGAAGCTGACGGCCTTCGAAGGCGTCGCAGGGGAACGGCTCGGCAGCTCCCTGGCGGGCTCGGAAGGCACGGTCATCATCGGCGCGCCGGACGCCACCGTGGGGCCAAACGCCCAGCAGGGCGCCGTCTACGTCTTCACCGCCTCCAGCGCCTCGGCAACCGGCTGGATACAGAGCGCGAAGCTGACCGTCGCGGGCGGCCTCGCCGGCGAACGCCTCGGCGCTGCGGTGGCGATCTCCGGCTCCACGATCGTGGCGGGCGCGCCAGGGGCCGGTGCCGGGCGGGGCGTGGTGTACGTGTTCAGCGAGCCCGCGAGCGGATGGGCGAGCGGGACGCAGGCTGCGAAGCTGATCACAGGGGCCTCGGATGTCGCTCTGGTGAGAGGGCTGGGCGAATCGGTGGCGATCTCGGGGAGCACAGTGGTGGCCGGTGCGCCGGACACGGATGTCATGGGCAGTGAAGACCAGGGCGCGGCCTACGTGTACAGCGAACCCGTGGGCGGGTGGGCGGGCGACGTGCAGGACAGCGCCAGGCTGACCGCCTCCGATGGCAGCGCCGGCGACCTGCTCGGCGCCTCGGTGTCGATCTCGGGGGCGACGGTGGCGGCCGGCGCGCCCGACGCGAGCGGCGGGGGCGCCGCGGGCCAGGGGGTGGTGTACGTCTTCTCGGAGCCCGCGACCGGCTGGGCCAGCGCCACGCAGAGCGCGGAGCTGACAGCCTCGGACACCGAAGACCGTGCCGCGCTCGGCGAAGCGGTGGCGCTCGCGGGGCCGGGCGAGATCGTGGCCGGTGCGCCGAACGCGCCCGGCGGGATCGCCCCGGGGCCGGGAGCCGCGTACGTGTTCACTCAGTCGGGGGCAGGCTGGCGCCAGTCGGCGCAGCTGACCGCCTCCGACGGCTCGGAGGGGGACCGCCTCGGCAGCGCCTTGGCGGTCTCGCCCACAGGGCTCGTGGCGGGCGCGCCGAACGCAGAGGTCGGCTCCAACGCCGCTCAGGGCGCCGCCTACGTGTTCGGCGAGCCCGCCAGCGGCTGGGCGAACGCCACGCAGAGCGCCAAGCTGACCGCCTCCGACGGCGCCGCCTCCGACGGTCTCGGCTCCGCGGTGGCGCTCGCGGGGTCGAGCGTCGCCGCGGGCGCGCCAGGGGCGAGGATCGGCTCCAACGCCGCACAGGGCGCCGCGTACGTGTTCGCGCCACCGCCTCCGGAAGCATCCCCGCCGCCACCCCTGCCGCCTACGGAAATGTTCACGCGCCCGCCCGAAGTGCCAGCGCCACAACCGAGCGCCGCCTTCACTGGCCCGTCGGCGAGGACGCTGCACATCGACAGAGCGGCGCTCTTCGACGCCGCCCCCTCGGAGGCGGACGGATCGACGGTTCGGAGCTTCACCTGGTTCGTGCGGGGCGCTGGCGTCGACGGCCGCAGCGCCGGCGTCACCTGCGGTGGGGACACCTCGGAGCTGGAGACGAGCTTCCAGGGATCCGGCACCGTCGCCATCACGCTGCGGGTGCAGTCCGAGGCGGGCAGGATCACCACGGTCACACACGACTTCACCGTCCGCGGCACGGCCAAGCCGTGGCGCGGCCCCCACGTCAGCCCGTGGTTCCTCTGCCGCCGCGGACCCGGCGATCCGGCGGTGAAGATCACCGAAAACGGCAGACCGCCCGCCGGCTGCCAGGAAACGGCGACCTACCAGTCGGGAAACAGCGAAGTGGTCGGCTGCTTCGAAGTGGTTGAAGGCGAACGCTTTCGCTCGCCCGGAACGCACAGCCAAGCCGCATTCGAACTCGAAAACTCGAAGATCCAGGCATGGGACCTCATCAGGGAGACCATGCGGGAACGCGGCGAACCGTGGATCGGGGAAGTGAAAACGCCCATCGAAGAAGCGAATACCCACAGCCATGGCAAGCTCCCGCAGGTGCGGGCCGCCGCCAGCGGCGCCCCTGCCGCCTCCGCCTCCAGCGGCGCCTCCGGTCCCCCGTTCC
>JAJYUP010000011.1 GCA_021792455.1 Actinomycetes bacterium
CTCATCGACGCGATCCGTCGCGAGCTTCACCCGACCACCCCGACCGATCAGGCCGCTACCGTCATCGCCGCCTGAGCATCACACCCCGGACCGCCGCCGAAGCTCTACAGCGAACGGGACATCCTCCCTGTCCTGAGCTGCCGACGCCCAGCGGCTGACCGCGTTCGGATGACCGGGCCAGCAGCAGTCGGCGGCCAGGGTTGGCGAGGATCGCCCTGTTGTGCTCCACGCGGAAAAGCAGCTGGTCACCTTCGTGCAACTGCAGGGCATCGCGCACCGCCTTGGGAATCGTGACCTGCCCCTTGGATGTGACGCGTGCCGAAGAATCCATACTGTCTCCTTACTTCTATATGTGGGTAAGGATCGCGCAGTTCTCTGGCGCCGGTCGTCGTGGCAAGCTGGCGACTGACAGTGCTCAGCCTCCCCCTCCGCGAGCTCGGCCGAGCGAGCTCGCCGCCGAGCGAATGCTCGGTGTTGACCCTTGTGCGGCATTGGAGCACTCGCCGTCGAGCTGCTCAGAGGCGCGGCGAGCAGCGTCGGGAAGCTCGAGCCTGAGTGCGTGACGAGCTCAGAGGAGGCTGATCGTCAGCTCATCCCCCCGCGCGATCTCGAGCGAAGCCGCTGCCGAGCCTTCCCTGATCGCGAGAGCGAGCATCCCCCGGGAGTCCTCGTAGAGCAGCAGGGCGCCTCGCGGCACGTCGGCGAAGGTCGAGGCGCAGACGGCGACGGCAGTCGCCATCTCGCCGGCAGATGCGCTCTCCCACTCCTCGCGAGGCTCGATGCGGACCTTTGCGCCGAGGCGAGCTGAGATCTGCTCGAGCTGCCTTGCCCTAGCGTCGAGCAGCACGTTGCCAAAGCGGTCGACTCCAAGCACGTGCGTCGCGATCGCCTGCCCGCGGACCTCGGCTTCAGGCAGCTTCAGGTCCGTCAGCTTCGATGGGTCGATCGGTGCTCCGACGTCTGGGAGGTGCCCTCCCGCGGCAAGGGCAGCGGCGACGGGGGCGAAGATGTCGCGACCGTGGAAGCTCTTCGAGACCGGCTGCAGACGCTCAGGCGAAGACCCGATGTCGACGGCGCGGGAGGCGCCCCCAAGTGCGCGCGCCGCTGGCATGAGGAGCCCGTTGTCAGGGCCGACGAGCAGGATGTGCGGCTCGCTCACCTGAATCGCGACCGCCCTCCTGCGCTCCGCACCGACCGCGCCGACGCCAGGGTCGACGATCGCGAGCAGAACACCTGACGGCAGGAAGCGCACGCAGTCCCGGAGGATCCTCGCCCCTGCCACCAGGTCCTGTGGCGGCACGGAATGGGTGATGTCGATCACGCGCGCTCGCGGGCAGCGGCGCGCTATCACCGCGTGGCAGACGCCGACGAACTCGTCCTGAGTGCCGTAATCCGAGAGGAAGCTGACGACGGGGTGGTCGAGGTCCACGCCGAAAGGCTACTCAGGAGGCGAGCTGCGCGGGCTCGAGCGCGCTGCCGCAGTATCTGCACTTCAGCGCGCCAGCTGGTATGTCACTCGAGAGGCACTGCGGGCAGGTCTTCGTCGGGCCCGGTTCTCCAAAGACCGTGAGCCCCCGCCGACTCTGATAGGCGCGGTAGGGAACGACGATGAGGAAGTAGACGATCGCGATGAAGACGATGAAGTAGATGACGGCGGAGACGAGCGCTCCGAAGTCGATGAGCTTGCCGTTGACCCGGACTCCGATCCCAGCCGTGCTGCTGCCGCCCGCGGCGTTGACGAGTGGCGTTATCACGCTTTCGGTGAACACCTGCACGAGATGGCTGAACGCAAGCGCGATGACGAGGCCGACAGCGACGACGATGAGGTCGCCTTTCATCAGGAAGTTCTTGAAGCCTTTGAGCATGAGAGTGACTCCTTTTCGCATTGATCCGCTGTGACTTGGTTGGGCGAGAGGGGCGACGCTGAGAGCAGGCGGCAAGCCGGCGAGTCGATGCAGAGGGCGAGGCGCAGCATCGGCGAGAGGATATGGCAGCGGGCAGACGAACGTGCGTCCTGCCACAATCCTCTCGCCTCGCCTCTCAGAGGCCCAGGTCTCGCTTCAGGGCCGCGCCTGCAGCTTGCGGCGGCGCTCGCACCTCGAGCAGGTGCTGCTCAGGCCCTGCGGGGCGGCGTGAGGGCCGCCCCTGCCCTCTCAGTCGCCGGCAGCAGCGAGCACCGCCGGAGCAGCCTCCTGCTCCCTCGACGCCTCAGCAGGCTTCGCCGCCGGCACGTAGTGGTAGTTCTTGCCGATCAGCCAGGAGCAGACGGCCGCGACGAGGCTCGCCCCAATAGCGAAGTCGAGCGCCTCGTGCAGACCTTTGCCGAAGGGGGCGGAGATCAGGTGCGGGAAGAAGGAGCGCCCCGTCAGGTAGGCCGCCTGGGCGTGGCTCAGATGCGAGAGCGCACCGCTTGCGGAGAGGAGCTGTTCGACTGGGTTGTAGCCGAGGAACGCCGCGAACACGGAGGAGGTCGGCGGCAGGTGCGAGAGCTTGCCCGCCGCGCTCGCAGGCACGCCATGCGCCGTCAGCCCGTGGTAGAGCGCGCCTGGCAGGCTCGCGGAGAGCCCGACGATTATCAGCGTGAAGAAGATCCCAATCGAGAGCACCATCGAGGCGTTCATCATCGTCGCCCCCATCCCTGCGCCCTCCCCCCGTTGGCCTGGCGGCAGCGAGTTCATCACCGCCGCCCTGTTCGGCGAGATGAAGATTCCCATCGCGAGCCCGTTGATCAGGATCAGCACAGCAAAGAGTGCATAGGGGAAGTTGATAGGCAGCAGCTCGAGCAGCGCGAAGCTCGACGCGGCGAGCAGCATGCCCCCCGTCGCGAACGGCCTCGCCCCGAAGCGATCGGAGAGGAAGCCTGAGATCGGGCCCGCAAGGAGGAACCCGCCTGTCAGCGGGAGCATGAAGATGCCTGCCCACAGCGGCGTGTTCGTGAAGCTGTAGCCATGCTGGGGAAGCCAGATCCCCTGCAGCCAGATGATCAGGATGAACATCAGCCCGCCGCGCCCGAGCGCAGCCATCAGCGTCGCGAAGTTGCCTGCGGAGAACGCCCTTATTTTGAACAGGGAGATGTTGAACATCGGCGCGCTCACCTTCGTCTCGATCCAGAGGAAGAGCGCGAGGATCGAGATCCCGCCCCCAAGCGCTGCGATCACCCATGGGTTCGTCCAGCCCATCGTCTGCCCACCGTAGGGCTCGATTCCGTAGACGATCCCGACGAGCAGCACGGTCAGCCCGATCGCAAAGGTCGCGTTGCCGAGCCAGTCGATCTTCGCCGGCGTGCGCACGCCTTTCTCGCGGAGGTTGATCACTCCCCAGATCGTCCCTATCACCCCGACGGGAACGGAGATGAGGAACACGAGCCGCCAATCGATCGGCCCAAGCACGCCGCCGAGGATCAGGCCTATGAATGAGCCCGCCGTCGCAGCGATCATGTTGGTGCCAAGCGCAAGCCCGCGCTGGTGGGGCGGGAAGGCGTCTGTCAGGATCGCCGAGGAGTTCGCGAACAGAAGCGCGCCGCCGACCCCCTGGAAGACGCGCATGATGATCATGTAGATCGCGGCGGCACTGCCATGCATCCAGACGATCGAGAGCATGATCGAGAAGAAGGCAAAGACGCCGAACCCCATGTTGTACATCCGCACGCGCCCGAAGATGTCCCCGAGGCGCCCAAAGCTCACGACGAGCACGGAGGTGATGAGCATGTAGCCCATCAGCAGCCACAGGAAGTAGCTCGTGTTGCCTGGCGTCAGCGGATCGAGCTTTATCCCACGGAAGATGTCAGGGAGCGAGATCAGCACGATCGAGGCGTCGATCGTCGCCATCAGCACGCCAAGGGTCGTGTTCGAGAGCGTCAGCCACTTGCCCTTGTATGGGTCCTCCACCTGCACGGCGCCATTGCTTCGTCCGTTGCGCTGAGGCGATGCCTCTCTCATCTCGCTCACTTCAGGCTCCCTTCCGTTTCGACCTCTGAGGCGCTGTCGCATCCGCGCAGGACGCTCTCGCATCCGCGCGGGACGGTGACTCACCCACACCGCCTGCGCCCTCAGAGGCACGATCGACTTCGTGGACCCTGCTCCCTCCCCCTTCTCCTCTCCCCGCCTGCCCGCGCTCTGAGAGCCCAGCGGCAAGGACGTCGAGGTGGCGCTCGACCTCCTCGTGAAGGCTCCCGTCCCCCCCGCGCTCACACCAAGACAGCATCGCGACCCGGCTCGCCGTCATCGTCGTCGCGACGACGAGCGAGAGGTAGGGCTCATCGGCCGCCCTGCAGCCCGCTCGCCCTGCAAGTGCGGCGACGAGCTGCCGCTCCGCCTCCGCCCATGCGGAGGCGAAGTGCGCGAGCAGGTGAGGGTCTGAGCGGATGAGCTCGAGGCGGGCGAGCAGCTCGCTGGGGTGGGCCTCGAAGCCTGAGAGCGACTGCAGCAGGGCAGCTCTCAGTGCGACGGGCGGGCTCTCTGTGCCTGGCCTTCCCGCGAGCAGGCTGACGAGCTCTGAGAGCGCGTCAGGATCGAGGCCGCTGATCGCGTCCTCCTTCGAGGCGAAGTAGTTGAAGAACGTGCGCGCTGAGACGTCCGCCGCAGCGGCGATGTCCTCAACCGTCACGCAGGGCAGGCCTCTGCTGCCGACGAGCTCCACCGCTGCGCGTCGCAGCGCCGCGCGCGTCGCGGACTTCTTTCGCTCCCGCAGCGAGGGGACCTCGAGCGGCGGGGCGCCCTGTGAGCTCGCTGTCAGGATCCTCTGCGTGCTCAAAGCGAGGCCTCGAGGCGAGCGGAGGGCCGCCTCCTCGATGAAGCGAGAACCACCATAAGCTTCAGTATAGGAAGATTTGCATCCGCTGCAGGAAGCTGCAGCGGATGTGGCGTGCGAGCGCAGTGTCAGCGCACAGCGACCTCCACGCCCCTCGCCCCTGCGTGCGTCCGGAGGCCTGAGACCGCGAAGGTGAGCCTGCGAGGAGGGGCGAAGCCTTCGCGCGCGGGCGGTGAGCCTTCGGCGAGGGGCGGCGCCTTCGCGCGCCGCCGCTCAGCTCTCCTTCGTGCTCACGTGCTGGAAGCCGAAGCGTCCCTTTATGCAAAGGTTGCCGCGCGTGATGTCGTGGTCGTCGGGTGAGGTCACCTTCACGATCTCGTTGTCCTGCACGTGCAGGGTGAGGCTGCACCCGACGCCACAGTAGGGACAGACCGTCTCGGTCTCCCTCTGCCGGGACTCGTCCCAGCTGCCCGCCTGCCGCAGCTCATGCTCGGTGCGGAACATCAGCGCGCCCGTCGGACAGACGGCGATGCAGTTGCCGCAGTAGACGCATGCGGACTCCGGCAGAGGGTTCGCGTACTCGGTCGAGATGTGGGCGTCGAAGCCGCGACCTGCGACGGTGATCGCAAAGGTGTTCTGGTACTGCTCGCCGCAGGCGTCGACGCACTTGTAGCAGAGGATGCACTTCGAGTAGTCGCGCACGTACAGCTCGTTGTCAACCTTGCTCGGCGTCTGCACCGTCGCTGCGGTGAGCCCGTCAGGGCGCTCGTGGTGGCCGGCACGCCGCCGCTCGCGCTCAGGGTCGGGGAGCGAAGGCGGACCGAAGCGCTCAGGGTGCGCGTCGTAGAGGCGCGCGTACTCCTTCGCCTCAGGGGTGATCGAGAGGTCGACCGAGGAGGCGAGGAGCTCGATCACCATCTTGCGGCTCAGACGCACGCGCGGCGAGTCGGTGAGGATCTCCATGTCAGCCTCGACCTGCCGCGAGCAGGCGGGCACGAGCGTACGCGCGCCCTTCAGCTCGACGACGCAGACGCGACAGACGTTCGCGGGCTTCAGCGTCGGACCGAAGCACAGCGTCGGCGTGTCGATGCCAAGCTTCTCGCAGGCCTGGAGGATCGTCGAGCCCTCCTGCACCTCGACGCTGCGCCCGTCGACCTTCAGGGTGACCATCCTCGGCGCCGGTTCACCGGATGCACGCAGAGCGTCGGTCACGAGCACTCACCCTCCACCCTTGAAGACACCAAGGCGATCGATCGCCGACTCGATCGCCGCCGAGGCGGTCTGGCCGAGCCCGCAGATCGAGGCGTCGCGCATCGCCTCGCCGATCTCCGCGATGAGCGCGAGCTCGTCCTCGACGGTTCCGCGAGGGCGACCAGCGCGCAGGCGTGCAAGCGCCTCCTCCTGGCGCACCGTCCCCACCCGGCAGGGCACGCACTGGCCGCAGCTCTCGTCGCGAAAGAACGCCGCGATCAGCGCGAGCAGCTCGGGGATCTCAGCGGAGTCATCGAGCGCGATCACGACCCCCGAGCCGAGCGTCGCACCGGCCGCACGCACATCCTCGAAGGTGAGCGGGAGATCGAGCTGGTCGGCTGTGATGAAGCTGCCAGCCGCGCCGCCGAGCAGAACGGCGCGCAGGCCGGTGCCCGCTCGCACCCCGCCTGCGAGATCGAGCAGCTGCCGCAGCGAGGTGCCGAAGGGGACCTCATAGACGCCTGGGCGCTCCACAGCACCCGCGAGGCAGAACAGCTTCGTCCCCGTCGAGCTCTCCGTGCCGATCGCGGCGAAGGCAGTGCCGCCTTCGAGGATGATCGACTGCACGTTCACGAGGGTCTCGACGTTGTTGACAACCGTGGGCTTGCCGAACAGTCCGCGCTCGACTGGAAACGGGGGCTTGTTGCGCGGCTCGCCGCGGAAGCCTTCGATCGAGCCGAAGATCGCCGTCTCCTCGCCGCAGATGTACGCGCCCGCCCCCCGCCGCAGCTCGATCTCGAAGTTGAAGCCCGCACCGAGTATGTCCGAACCGAGGAAGCCGCGCTGAGACGCATGCTCGATCGCTCTCCCAAGCCGCCTGAAGGCAAGCGGATACTCGCCGCGCAGATAGATCCAGCCCCGCTCGCAGCCTGTCGCGTACGCCGCGATCGTCATCGCCTCGATCACGGCGAACGGGTCCGACTCGATGATGAGGCGATCCTTGAAGGTGCCGGGCTCGGACTCGTCCGCGTTGCAGATGAGGTAGTGAGGGCGGCGCGGCTGCCGCGCAACCGTCTCCCACTTGCGCCCCATTGGGAATGCCGCGCCGCCACGGCCGAGCAGCTTGGAGTCGAGCACCTCTCGGATCACCCCTGAAGGGCCGAGTGAGAACGCCCGCCGCAGCGCCTCATAGCCGCCGTGAGCGCGGTAGTCATCGAGGCTTTCGGGGTCGACGACGCCGACCCTCGCAAGAAGGCGCAGACCGTCCTGCCCCGCCTGGGGCGCGCCGCCGCCATCGGGGCGATCCCCGCGCCCCTGCCTTCGATCGCTGCCCCCGTCCTGCCCGGCCTCGTCTCGGTCTGTGCGCTTCTGCCGCGCCCCAGCCGTTGCCGACCACGGGGGGCGGCGCTCAGGCGCCGCCCCCCCACCCATCAAAGAAAGCAGGTCCTCGACGCCGACATCGGTGAGCTCGAGCTCGAGGGGGTTCTCGCCGGAGTCGATCAGCAGCGCCGCCGGCGCCGCGTCGCACTGACCGAGGCAGGGACTCGCAAGCCAGCAGGCCGAGCCGACATCGGCCCCCTCCTCGCCAACCTGTCGCTGCAGGGCGTCGATCAGCGCATCTGAGCCCGCGAGCCGGCAGACGAGATCGTCGCAGACATGCACGACCCGGGGCGGCTGAGGCTCGAGCGAGAGCATCGCGTAGAAGCTCGCGACGCCGTAGACGTCTGCAGGTGGAACGGTAAGCCGCCGCGAGAGATGATTCAGCGCGCCAGGGCTGACGAAGCCGATCCGCTGCTGGAGGTGCTGCAGCGCGGGCAGCAGCTTCTGCCGTTCAGCCCTGACAGAGTGCCCCCCATGCGCGGAGTGACCATCATCGACCCTGTCGGCGCCCACCCATCGCGACATCGGCGGGCCAAGGAAGGCATCAAGCGCATCCCGCTCGCGCTGCGTCGGCTCTGCGTCGAGCAGGTGGATGTCCATGCTAGGCGTGCACCTCCTCCCTACGAGCCCCGCGTGCCTCGCCTGCAGGTCTCCCGTCCGCCGGGCGTGCCTCGCCTGCAGGTCTCCCGTCCGCCGGGCGTGCCTCGCCTGCGAGGGTCTCCTCCGCCTGAGCCTGAGGCTCTGCCTTCTCGACGCGGATCGCCGTCGCCTTGAACTCCGCAGTGCCCGACTTCGGGTCGGTCGCGTCGATCGTGAGGGCGTTGACATCGACCTCGTCCGGGAAGTGCAGCGTCATGAACGCGAGACCTGGCCGCAGCCCTGGGTCGAGACGCACAGGCGCCTCGACAGACCCCCTGCGGGAGATCACCCTCGCGAGCTCTCCAGGCTGCAGGCCAAGCCTCGATGCATCCTCTGGGCAGAGATCGAGCGTCTCCCCGCGCCGCAGCGGCGAGCTGTAGCGGTTCGACTGCACCCCTGTGTTGTAGGAGTCGAGCCGCCGGCCAGTCGTCAGCCTGATCGGGAACTGCTCGTCGAGCTCGTCGATCGGCGCGACCCACTCGGTGACGGAGAACGGCGCCCTGCGACCCTCGACGGGGTCCGCCCACAGACGCCCATGCAAAAACAGCGAGCCTGGGTCATCCTCGCTTTCGCAGGGCCACTGGATCCCACCGAGCGCCTCGAGGCGCGCCCAGCTCATGCCCCTGTGCATAGGGCTGAGCGAGCGCAGCTCGTCCCAGATCTCTTCCAGAGTGGGTTCACCCCAATCGTGGCCGAGGCGCCGCGCAAGCTCACAGATGATCCAGTGGTCGTCGCGCGCGAGGCCCGGCGGGTCGAGCGCCTTGCGCAGCAGCTGGACGCGCCGCTCGCTGTTCGTGACAGTGCCGCCATCAGCCTCACACCAGGACGCCGAGGAGGGCAGCACGACATCGGCGAGCTCGCAGGTCTTCGTCATGAGGATGTCCTGGACGACGAGGAAGTCGAGCCCTTCGAGCAGCTGAAGGGCCTTCGCAGAGTCGGCCTCCGACTGGGCGGGGTTCTCGCCGAGCACGTAGAGCGTGCGGAGCTCGCCGCGCTCCATCGCCTCGAACATCTGCGAGAGGTGCCAGCCGCGCTCGGCAGGGAGCTCCACCCCCCACGAAGCTTCGAAGGCGGCGCGCGCGTCGAGATCGTCCTGGACGTCCTGGAAGCCGGGCAGCATGTTCGGGATCGCCCCCATGTCGCCGCCTCCCTGGACGTTGTTCTGCCCGCGCAGCGGGTTGACGCCAGATCCGAAGCGGCCGACGTGTCCCGTCAAGAGCGCGAGGTTGATGATCGCGAGGACGTTGTCGACAGCGGTGACGTGCTCAGTGACGCCAAGCGTCCAGCAGATGATCGCCCGATCGGCGCGGGCGTAGGCGTGAGCGAGCTGCCTGATCGTCTGCGCCGGGACGCCGGTGACGCGCTGCCCCTCCTGGAGCGTCCAGCGCTCGAGGGAGGAGCGGAACGCCTCGAACCCGTCCGTCGCGCGGCGGATGAAGGTCTCGTTGCAGAGCCCGGCATCGATGATCTCGCGGGCGATCGTGTTCGCAAGGGCGATGTCAGTGCCGACGTCGAGCCCAAGCCAGCCATCCGCCCACTGCGCTGAGCTCGTGCGGCGCGGATCGACGACGTAGAGCTGCGCGCCGCGATGCACGGCCTTCAGCACGTGGTGGAAGAAGATCGGATGTGTCTCGCGCGCGTTCGACCCCCAGAGGATCAGCAGATCCGTCTCCTCCACCTCTCTATAGGACGACGTCCCGCCGCCCGCACCGAACACCGTCGCCAGACCGACGACGCTTGGAGCGTGTCAGGTGCGGTTGCAGGAGTCGATGTTGTTCGACCCCATCACCGCGCGCACGAACTTCTGCGCAAGGAAGTTCACCTCATTCGATGCCTTGGAGCAGCTGAACATCCCGAACGACCGCGTCGTGTCTGCCGCGCGCGCTGAGGACAGCCCTGCCGCCGCGACCTCGAGCGCCTCATCCCAGCTGGCGGGAACGAGCACACCGCCCCGCCGGACGAGCGGCTCGGTGAGCCGGCCGCGAAACCTCTTCATCTCGACCACCTTCTTCCTTCTCGTTTTGCGCCCAACCGCGACGGCTGTCTGGTGATCGCGAATGCCTCGCCCGCCACCCAGACCGCGCGGCCGACGCGCGTGAGATTTGCACAAACGAGGATACATGCGCGGTGCAGGGCTCTCAAGGCAGCTGGCGCCTGACTCACTCGGTGCATCAGGCGAAAGCCGAGCCCCCTGACGAACGCCAAGCCCACTGGCGGCATCCGAGCCCACTCGCGGAAGCTCAGCGCGCAAGGCGGTAGCCGACGAGCGACCTCGTCCCGCGTGGCGGTGAGCTCAGCAGCTCGAGCTGCAGGATCGAGCGGTGCGGGAGCACGAGCACCCGGGGAACGAGCTCTGGCCCCTGCGCCACACCGGCGACCATCTCGCTGTGGTGCTCTGGGTGGGGGTGCAGCGTCAGGAACTCCGCGGAGGGACCCTCCTCGAGCGCCTGAAGGAAGAACTGCTCGCCGTCGAGCAGCGTCACGCGCACGAACGCCTGCCGAGATCCACGGGCCTCCGCGAAGCTGCGCACCTGCGCGTTGAAGCGCTGCACCCACCCTTCCTGCTCCCCCTGCTCCCTCTCCCCCTGCGCCTGCGCCTGCGCCTGCGCAGCGATGCTGGGGGCGGCACGGCCCGCTCGCGCTCGCTCGATCGTGACTGGCAGGCGGGCGGCATCAGACTCATCAGAGACTCCCTGCGCGCGTCGGGGGGCGGCCTCAGCCTCACCAGGACCAGCTGCTCGCCGCTCTTGGTAGGCGAGAACCTCTTTGCAGGTGAGAATGCCGTGCTCGGCGGTCAGCTCGTCGATCAGCGGCCACAGCTCTGCGAGCTTCTCGCCGCGGTCGATGCAGATCGTGCAGCTTGGCAGGTGGCTTGACAGGCGGCCAAAGCGGTCGCCATGGGCGGGCTCATCGCTCGAGAAGCCCCACTCGCCGAACAGCGTCGTCGCGCCCGCGCCTCCAAGCTGCCGCAGCTGCCGCGTCAGCTCGCTGTAGAGGGCGTGGCCGCCCACGCGCGCTGAGCGGCGGGTGTAGAGGGAGAGCATCTGCCAGCCCCCATCGCGCGCCTCCCCCTCACCGCGGCCCTCAGCGTGGCCCTCAGCGTGGCCCTCACCGCGGCCCTCAGCGTCCGGGCGAGGCATGCCCCCAAGCAGCGCGCCATCGTGCTTGAGCTGCTCGATCGGCTCCAGCGTGATGATCGGGTGCTGCAGGCGGGCGCTCAGGGCGCCCAGCGCCGCGCGCAGATCGGCGCGCGGCCCGATCGCCTCGATCGCCATCGGGGTGCTTGCGCTCGTCGAGAACAGGCGCGCCTCCCGCCGACGCGAATGGAGCATGCCGTCGATGCCGAGAAAGGCGATCGCACCTGGCGCTCCGTAGCGCCGCAGAAGCTCGATCACCACGCGAAATGCGGGCTGCCCTCCGGATCGCTCCGCTCGGCCGCAGTAGACGGTGAGCTTGCCGGCGCTGCCTGGACCCTCAGGGAACTGCGCGCCGGCGACCTCCTCGCCGCTCGCGAGGTGGGTTGCCTCGAGCGTCACGAGTCCCTTCTCGATCAGCGCGTCGAGGTCAGGCAGCAGCGCCTCGATCTGCGATCGCTCTCCAAGCGCGATCAGCAGCAGCGGCAGGTCGGTCGAGACATCTGGGAAGCGCTCTGCGTGGATCCGTTTGTGCGCGCCGAACCCCTCCGCTCCGCGCAGGAGCACCGCGACGGGGATCTCCCGCTGCGCTAGCAGCCGCATCAGGGCGCCGCTTGCGAGCTCGCCGCCGGCGGTCAGCTCCTCGCCGAAGAAGACCGACAGCTTCAGCGCCTCGGCGATCATGCCGCCAGTTCGCCGAGCAGCCAGCCGAGTGCCGCGAACCCCAGCCCGGCGACCATAGACCCGAACAGGTAGGCGTAGAGCAGAGTCTGCTCGCCGTCTTCGGCGAGACGCTGAGACTCGACCATCCACGTCGAGAAGGTCGTGTAGCCGCCGAGAAATCCTGTTCCGATCACGAGCATCAGATTGCTGCTCAGAGACAGCCCTGTCAGCAGGCCGAGAACGAAGCAGCCCGTCAGGTTGACGACAAACGTGCCGGCTGGAAAGGCTCCTGGGCGCCGCGCGGTGACCACGGCGCCGAGGAAGAAGCGCGACAGCGCGCCAAGCGCGCCGAAGAGCCCGACCCCGAGCCACACGAGCACGGTCATCCGTACCGCCTCCGACGGGCTGCCACGGCACCTGCGATCACGCACAGCACACCGCCTGCGATGCTCGCGAGCGCGTAGCCGGCGGCAACGCCGCCGTACCCCTCCCGCGCGAGCCGGAGGATGTCGATCTGGAAGGTGGAGAACGTCGTCAGCGCCCCACAGAATCCGGTGCCGAGCAGCAGGCGCCAGTAGCGCGTCGGAGCGACGTACTCGGCCAGACGCGCCGTCATCCAGCCGAGCAGCAGCGCACCCGCGAGATTGACGATGAACGTCGCCCACGGCCACTGCCCGGTCGGATCAGGAAGCGCCTGGGCGAGACCGGCCCGCGCGAGCGCCCCTATCGCGCCGCCTGCGAAGATCGCAAGCACTCGCAGCTGCTGGACACCCAGCGCACGCGGCGCAGGCCCAAGCGCTGCCCGCCGCGGACCTGCCTGCGATCTCTGCGGTCCATCGCTCGCCCCTGTCGCACGGGCCGTGCCTGAGGCGGCTGGATCGAGCAGGTCCTCCACTCGCTCAGGTCACGGCCTCGGCAACCGCCGCAGCGTCGGGGTCAGCGGCAGGACTGGCGTGCGCTTGCGCACGCCAGTCCGTGGCAACGAGGTGACCACGTCCGGGTCGGTCCGGGTCTTCTCCTCGTGGTCAAGCGCAGCTGCCAGCGCACGGGGAACAGACTTCAGCATCGGCGCGGAGAATACGCGAGTGCTCTGCCCGCTGCAGACAGGGCAGGCGATCCTCTGCGGAGCGCTGCCGAGCGGCAGGGTGACATCGAAGCGCCCGTCCTGCTCGCACCGGTACTCATACGTGGTCATCAGACGCCCTCAGCCTGATCAGTTGGCCGAACGCGGGACCTGCAGGCCCTGCTTCACCTGATGCGGCGCGCCGGCACTCGGGCTGACATCGAAGTCGAAGATCCGCGTCGGGATGTAGACGGTCGCGCATGAGTTCGGGATGTCGACGACCCCGGAGAACCGGCCCTCGATCGGAGCCGAGCCGAGGATCATGTACGCCTGGATGTCGGTGTAGCCGAACTTCATCAGGTAGTCGATGGCGTGGTGGCAGGCGCGCTCGTAGGACAGCTGCGAGTTGAGGTAGTGCTGCTTGCCGCTGAAGTCGACCGACACGCCTGAGAACGCGATCCATTCGCTGTACTGAGGATCGCGCAGGCCAGGCATGAATATCGCGTTCTCAGAGACGCCGAACGTTTCCATGCCGCCCTTGATGAGATCGACGTGCAGGTCCATGAACCCGCCCATCTCGATCGCGCCGCAGAACGTGATCTCACCGTCGCCCTGGGAGAAGTGCAGATCTCCGAAGGAGAGGTTCGCCCCATCCACGAACACGGGGTAGAACACACGGGTGCCAGCCGTGAAGTTCTTGATGTCCTGGTTGCCCCCGTTCTCGCGCGGCGGCGCCGTACGCGCAGCCTCCCTCGCGACGCGGTCGAACTCCGCACCCTGCAGGCTGCCGAGGATCGCGCTTTCCGGCAGCGGAGGCAGAGCGAGCGGCGGCACCCTGTTCGGGTCCGTGGCGATCAGGTCCGTCTCGCGCTTCGTCCACTTCGCAAGCAGCTCCGCAGAGGGAGCAGTGCCCATCAGACCGGGGTGGTGGATCCCGACATACGAGCACTCCGGGATGTGGCGCGAGGTGGCAACGTCACCGGTGAAGTCCCAGATCACCTTGTAGGCGTCGGGGAAGCGCTCGGTGAGAAAGCCACCGCCGTTCGACGTTGCGAACACTCCAGTGTAGCCCCAGCCCATCCCGGAGAAGTCGCCCTCGTCCTCCTGGTCGCAGGCGTCGATCTCGAGGATGTCGACGACGAGCAGATCGCCCGGTTTCGCTCCCTCGACGCGGAACGGGCCCGTGAGGACGTGTACGCCCGGCAGCGGCGCGTTGCGCACATCATCGGCGGAGTCGTCGTTCTTGATCGCGCCGTCGAACCACTCGCGGCAGTCCGCACGGAACACGTCTCCAGGTTTCACGCTGACAGCGGGTGGAATGTCCGGGTGCCACCGGTTGTGCCCCACGTGCAGCTGGTCGGTGAACTTTTTCGTGTTGTCCAGCGGCCACAGGTTCTTTGGCATATCCAACTCCCTTCGTTTTGGCGATTGTCAGCCGAGCCCCACCGGGCTCGGGGCACTGCACGATCTGTGCTCAGTCAGGCGCTCGCGCCCACACAGGCCAGCTCACAGACCTCATCGGGGACACTCACCCTCAGTCAGGCGTTCGCGCCGACACGGGCCATCTCACAAGCGTCATGGCACGACAGCTAATACGCGCCCGCGGAAGCGGAGGCGGAAGCAGAAGCGGACGCGGGCGCCCCCACGCCGAGCGAGGGCCGCAGCAGCGCCCAGAAGCCCACGAACGTCGCGACGGAGACGGCGGCGATCGCGATCCAGAACGTCTTCGTGATGCCTGAGGGTATGTTCAGCAGGAACAGCGCCGGGACGAGACCGGTGTAGATCCCCTGCGCGGCGCACCACGCCCCGGTGAACTTCGTGAAGCCTTCCTTGCCGAGGCTCAGCACAACCCAGAACAGGAACCACAGCACCGCCCAACTGCCCCACAGGACGCCAAGCAGGTCGCCTTCCGCGTTTTTGTTGTGCGCAGCGGCCGCGACGGGGCCGAGCGCGCCCGAGTGGGTGAAGTTCCAAACGGAGTATGTGACGGCGGCAAACACGACGAACAGGCAGAACCAGCCCAGCCCCGTCGGGTCGTAGTTGAACTGGTTGGTCATCGCCACATACAGATAGGTGAATCCAAACAGGAACAGGCCCGAGGCGCCGACGATCTGCGCCTGGTTGCCATTAGCGCTGATGATCAGATACAGCGGCGTTGCAACCTGCAGAAGGCCGACGAACAGGTCCATCGGAACCAGCGACTTGCCCTTCACCCATCCGACCAGAGACAGGCCGTTCACGAACAGAACCGCGCCCACGTAGAGAAGCCCAACTGCACCCATCTAGCACACCTCACATCCTCGTCTTCGAATTTGACGACACCTCGCACGAAATCTCGGCACGCCGAGCCGCGAGAGATCGCGCAGTGGCCTCCTGCAAGCCCCCGCCTGACCACGGAGACCGCAGAAGCTCCACCGCCTGCGACCGTGGAGGCGCCACGGCTCGCGGGAGCCCGACGTCTGCCCTGGGACGCTCCCAAACGCCCCGGCGATCCGTCCAACGTCTGCGCACTCCACCACGACCGACTCGCCTCCACACTGCACTCGAGCCACAGACATCCAGCGACACCAGAATAAACCCTTGGGGGCCCGCTGTCAAGCCCCGCGCCACTGGCCCGTAGCGGCGGGGCGAGGCGCACCCTGCACGCCTGCGCGGCCGCCGGAGGGCGAGGCTCCCCGCGGACGACGGCGCCTGCGACTGCCGCGAACGTCGGTGCGGAGGGCAGGTGCACAGACCAGCGGCGGCGGCGCGATCAAGGGCTGCAGATGCGGGCAAGCACCTCTACGGCGAGCCCCACCTCATCCTCGAGCAGCGTGCGTGGGTCGATCAGAACCTGCCCGTCGCAGATGCGGGCAAGGAGCGCCGGCTCGCCGCTGCGCAGAGATCTCGCCAGCGCCTGCGCATCGCCGCAGGGGTCTGTGAGCGCGACGGCCGGCCCGCAGAGCTCGAGCAGAGGGAGCGCCCCGCCGCCGACCTTCGCGACAGACTCGACCACGTTGCCCCCGGACGCCTGCGCGAGCAGCTGCGCCCGCGCCCGCAGCACATCGACGCCGCAGGAGAGCATCGACAGCACGGGCACCTCCTCGATCGCCCGCTCAGGGTCGCGATAGATCGCGAGCGTAGCCGCCAGCCCAGCGAGGGGCAGACGCCCTATCCGCATCGCGCGCGCAAGCGGATGACGCCTGCAGGCGGCGACCGCCTCGGCCGTCCCGACGAGGATGCCGGCCTGGGGTCCCCCAAGCAGCTTGTCGCCGCTGAAGCAGGCGAGCTGCACGCCTGCGCGCACAGAGCGGGAGACTGACGGCTCCTGCGCGAGCATCTCAGCCACCTGCGCGAGCGCGCGCGCCCCATCGTCCCCACACCTCGCCGTCTCCGCGATCATCATCCCAGAGCCGAGGTCGTCGATCACGGGCACCCCGAGCGTGCACAGCTGCTCGATGGAGACATCCTCCACGAAGCCGACCGTGCGGAAGTTCGACTGATGCACGCGCAGGATCGCACCTGCCCCACGCGCAAGCGCCTGTTCATAGTCCTCGAGCCGGGTGCGGTTCGTCGTACCGACCTCGATCAGAGGCACTCCCGCCTGGGCGAGCACATCAGGCACGCGGAATCCGCCTCCGATCTCGACGAGCTGGCCCCGCGAGACGGCGATCCCGCACTCATCTCCGAGCGCTGCGATCGCAAGCAGTGCAGCCGCCGCGCCGTTGTTGACGACGAGCGCATCAGCGGCCCCCGTCAGCTCGCAGAGGATCCCCTTCACGTGGACATCCCGCGATCCTCGCCTGCCCGAGGCGAGATCGATCTCGAGGTTCGAGTACCCCCGCGCCGCCTCATCGACCGCCTCGATCGCAGCGGGGGCAAGCGGGGCGCGGCCGAGGTTCGTGTGAACGATCACCCCTGTCGCGTTCAGCACACGGCGCAGCGTCGGCCGCAGCAGCTCACACGCCTCGGCAGCGAGGTCGCGCTCGTCGGCTGCGCCTGCAAGCAGCTGCGCTCGGCGCTGCGCAAGCACACGCCTCGCGACGGCGACTGCCTCCGCACGCGTCAGCTCGCGGCGAGCACCCGCACGTTCGGCAACCTCCTCGGCGAGCCTGTCGACGGCTGGCAGCGCGCGAAGCCGAGCCTGCACGCTCACGCTCGCCGCGCCCTCGCGCGCCTCCTCGCGGGCGCCCCCCCTGGAGCTCACCTCATCCCCGCTCACTGGCGGAAGGCCTCAGATCGATGTGCGAGCACCCTAGTGTCGTCTG
Source organism: Actinomycetes bacterium (assembly GCA_021792455.1). Lineage (GTDB taxonomy): Bacteria > Actinomycetota > Thermoleophilia > Solirubrobacterales > Solirubrobacteraceae > Palsa-744. Next base: position 17,067 of record JAJYUP010000011.1, read on the forward strand.
GAAGACGTCTCGTCACGCGCTCCGCGTCGAGATGCTCGAGGAACGCCTGGGATGCCTTCCGCGAGATGCCAAGCGCATCGCGCACGCCGGCGAGTCCCGTGGGGCCCTGAGCGGCGAGCAGCTCCGTGATCTCAGCGCGCACGCGGGCGAGCACATCGGCGTGCGCATACAGACGGCCGCTCACCCTCACGGCGCGTCCTTGCCCTCGCAGCACCGCAAGCGCGGCCCGCCGATCCTCCATCTGCGCCTCAGAGAGCATCTGAGGACCGGCATCGAGCAGACGCTGCTCCAGCTCTCCGAGCTCCTCCTCAGCGACGGACGCGCTTCTGACACCTGCCGTCGCTCTCGCTGCCGTCGCTCGCGGCGGCACACCAGGCTCTGTCGAAGGCGGCTCGCCAGGCTGTGTCGATGGCGGCAGCGCGTGACCTTCGCGCAGGCTTCGCAGACGAGCGCAGATCTCCGGGCGCGCGCCATGGCGGGCAGCCACAGCGTCGAGAACGCACCCTCCCCCAAGCGTGTCCGGAGGGGCGAGCCGCCTCACGACGAGGCGATCGCCGTCTAGGGCGAGCAGCGGCCGCTCGAGCCGCAGCTGCCACAGGCCGCTCGCGCGATCGAGCACGCACAGCCTGCCTGTCACGGCGCGCGTGCCGTGGTGCACCTGGACGCGCTCGCCATGCCTGCCACCGTCGAGCTCGAGCGCGCAGTCCAGGATCTTCGTCTCTGCGCCAAGACCAGAGGCGACCAGGACATCGCCGCGCCCTGCCTCTGCGGCCCTCACGCCAACGAGGTTGACGGCTACGCGCTGGCCGGCGGCGGCGCGCTCGAGGTGCCGGTCGTGGACCTCCACCCCCCTCACGCGCACACGCCGTCGGCCTCCCGCCGAGCAGGCCAGCTCGAGCGTCTCGCCGACGCCGATCTCGCCGGACCACAGCGTGCCGGTGATGACAGCACCCCGGCCCGCGACGGTGAAGGAGCGGTCGACGTGCAGACGAACGGCCGCCGCCTGCCCAGACGCTCGGCTTGGAAGACCGCTCACGAGGTCGTCGAGGGCCGAGCGCAGCACGTCCAGGCCATCGCCGCTGCGAGCGGAGCAGGCGACGACAGGGCACCCAGGCAAAAGCCTCGCCGCCTGCTGCGCGGCAGAATCGGGGTCCGCGAGGTCCGCCTTGCTGATTGCGATCACTCCCCGCTCGATCCCAAGCGCGCGCAGGACCTTCGCATGCTCGATCGTCTGAGGCATCACGCCGTCATCGGCGGCGATCACCATCAGGAACGCGTCGACACCGCTCGCCCCTGCGACCATCGTGCGCACGAAGCGCTCGTGCCCAGGCACGTCGATGACTGAGATCTTGCGGCCAGATGGCAGCGTCAGCGGCGCATAGCCGAGAACGATCGTCAGCCCGCGCGCCCGCTCCTCTGGCAGACGGTCGGTGTCGACCCCCGTCAGGGCCCGCACGAGCGCGGTCTTTCCGTGGTCGACATGTCCGGCCGTGCCAATCGTCAGCGGCCCGGCCGTGCCGACCGTCAGCGGCCCAGCCGTCGCGCTCATGCGGGGATCGGGGATGGTCGCAGCGAAGCCTCTACGGAGCGACGAAGGAGTCGAACCTTCCCGGCGCGCGATGCGCGCCGCCGACGGCTTTGAAGGCCGTTCGGGGCACCGGCCCCGGGCCGCTCCACGATCCCGCCCTCGCTTGACCGCTGCACGGGCACGCTAGCGCACTTCGATCGTCCCAGGCTCGCCCTCGATCAGGCGGCCGACCACCACCGCGGCTGGAACTGCCGCGTCCGCAGGCACAGCCGCAAGAAGGCCGCCAGAGGTCGTCGCGTCGGTGAGAAGGCGGCGCCGCCATGCGGGAACGCCGTCGCCGAAGGTGGCGAAGCCTTCAGCCCAGGCAGCGTTGCGACGGCTGCCGCCGGAGACCACCCGCTCGTCGCAGAGAAGATCCTGCACACCGGTGAGCGCGGGCACGGCGGATGCCTCAACGACGGCTGAGAGCCCGCTCTCACGGCAGAGATGATGCAGATGCCCGAGAAGCCCGAACCCCGTCACGTCGGTCATCGCGTGGGCTCCCGCCTGCAGCGCAGAGGATGCGGCGAAGTCGTTCAGCTGCACCATCGTCGCGACAGCGTCGGCGAGAAGCTTCTCGTCGGCCAAGCCGCGCTTGCGGGCGGCTGCGATCGCACCCACGCCAAGCGGCTTCGAGAGCGTGAGCAGGTCGCCTGGCTGCCCGCCGGCGTTCGTGATCATCTGCCTCGGATCGACGACCCCCGTCACGGCGAGCCCATACTTCGGCTCGGCATCCTCGATCGAATGGCCGCCGACGATCACCGCGCCCGCCCCGGTGACGACGTCGAGCCCCCCGCGCAGCACGCACGCGAGCACCTCTGGACCCAGCTGCTCGAGCGGGAAAGCGACGATGTTCAGCGCGGTGAGGGGCCTGCCGCCCATCGCGTAGACATCTGAGAGCGCGTTTGCGGCCGCGATCCGGCCGAAGTCGTAGGGGTCGTCTACGAGCGGGGTGAAGAAGTCCACCGTCTGCACGAGCGCGAGATCCTCCCTGAGCATGAACACCGCGGCGTCGTCACTGCTCGCTGAGCCCACGAGCAGACGCTCGTCGCGCTGGACCGGAAGCTGCGCGACGATCGGCAGCAGCTGGGCCGCGGGAAGCTTGCATCCGCAGCCGGCCCCCGCCGCGAGCGAGGTCAGCGACGGCGCGCTTTGATCGGGCTCCCTCGAGCTCGAGAGGATGGTCGATGCAGCCATCGCGAGCAATGCTAGCGGCAGCTGTGCCGCCTGCTTCAGGACCTTCGTTCGCTGCTCAGGAAAGACGCCGAGCGGGATCGCTCACCTCAGCTCCGCGGAGCTCTTGCCAAGCAGATGCCTCGCGACGATCAGCAGCTGGATCTGCTGAGTGCCCTCGAAGATGTCGAGGATCTTCGCGTCTCTCGCCCACTTCTCGAGCAGCTCGTCCTCGCCGTACCCGACGCTGCCGCAGAGCTCCACGCACCCGAGCGTCACCTCGACGCAGGCCCTGCCGGCCTTCGCCTTCGCCATCGACGCCTGCAGCGAGTTTGGCCTGCCGTTGTCGGCCATCCACGCCGCCTGCATCGTCAAGAGGCGGGCGGCCTCCCAGTCGGACTGCAGCTCGAGCAGCCGCGACGCGGCCGCATGCTGAGCGTGCGCGGGGGCGGCATGATCGACCTCGACCCCCTCCCGCTTCAGCAGCTTCTCCGTCAGCTCGAGCGCCGCTCTGCCGACCCCAACCGCCATCGCCGCGACAAGCGGTCTCGTGTTGTCGAAGGTCTGCATCGCCCCGCCGAAGCCCTGCTTCACGTCGATCTCAGGGTTGCCGAGCAGCGCATCCTTCGGCACCCGGCAGTCCTCGAGCCTGAAGTTCGCTGTGTCGGACGCACGGATGCCAAGCTTGTGCTCGAGTCGCTCGAGCTTCAGTCCTGGGTTCGAGCGCTCGACGACGAAGGACTTGATCGCCGCCCGGCCCTTCGAGGGGTCGAGGCTTGCCCACACGACGAGCAGCTCAGCCCTGTCGCCGGCGGTCACGAAGATCTTCTCGCCGTTCAGGACATACTCATCACCGTCGAGTGTCGCCGTCGTCTTGATCGCAGCCGAGTCGGACCCAGCCTCGGGCTCTGTGATCGCCATCGCCGCCCAGCGACCGCCATAGCGCTTCAGCTGCTCCTCAGAGGCGACCGAAGCGATCGCAGAGTTGCCGAGCCCCTGCCTCGGCATCGACAGCAGCAGCCCGACGTCGCCCCAGCACATCTCGATGATCCCGAGCGCCGTCGCGAGGTTCGAGCCGTTGCGGTTGCCCTCGCCGGCACGATCAGAGCTGCGCCGCACACCGGCGGCGCCCGCCCCCCCGATGCCTCCGCCCTCGTTCATCCCGTCGACGAGCGCGGCGAGCATGTCGAGCTCCTTCGGATAGGTGTGCTCCTGCAGGTCGTACTTGCGGGAGATCGGCCGCAGCACCTCCTTTGCGACCTGGTGGACCTGGCTGACGAACGGCTTCAGCCTGCTCGGCGTCTCGAGACTGATCATCTGCTCGCCCTCTCTGTCCTCACAGCAGCAGGGCGCCCTCGATCACGCCCACCGCCCTCAGATCCCTGTACCAGCGCTCGACGGGGTGCTCCTTCACGTAACCGTGGCCACCGAGCAGCTGCACCCCGTCGGAGCCGATCTGCATGCCCTTCGCCGCGCACAGCCTTCTCGCAAGCGCCGCCTGCCTGCCGATCTGCCTGCCTGTGTCCGCCCTGCTGGCCGCGGCGAGCGTGAGCAGGCGCATGGACTCGCTCTCGATGCCGATGTTCGCAACCGTGAAGGCAACCGCCTGCCTGTTCGAGATCGGCTCGCCGAATGCGACGCGCTCGTTCACGTAGGGAATGACGTAGTCGAGCACTGCCTTCGCGGTGCCCGTCGCGAGCGCGCACCAGGCGATCCGGGACCTGTGCACGCACTCGGCGTAGACATCGGGTGCGCCCTCCGCGAGCAGAGCTCCCGCCGGCACCCGCGCGCCTTCGAGGCAGAGCCGGCCGGTGCTCGCGGGCCGCAGCCCCATCGACGGCTCAGCCTGGATCGAGAGCCCTCTCGTCGAGGACTCGACTATGAACAGTCCCGGCCGCCGCACCCCAGATCCCTCGATCTGTGCGGCAACGACGAACAGCTCGCACGCCTGTGCGCGAGCCAGCAGCGACTTCACCCCGTCGATCACCCAGTCTGCGCCGTCCCTCCTTGCCGTGGTGCGCAACAGGAGCGGGTTGAACAGAGGGGCAGGCTCGAGCATCGCAAGCGCAGCTGCAGGTGGACTCTCGCCGGCGAACGCGGGCAGGTAGGCGGCCTGCTGCTCTGAGTCCCCCCACCTGCCGATCGCGGTCGCTGCGGCGCCTGGTGCCAGGGCCGCGAAGGCGATGCCGAGATCGCCATGGGCGAGCTCGATGCCCACGAGCGCTCCTGTGACGGCCGCCTGATGCTCGATGACACCGCCAAGCTGCTCCGGGACGCCAAGCATGCCCACGCCGAGCTCTGTGAGCTCTGCGAGCAGCTCCTCAGGCGTGGCGAGGGCGGCGTCTGCGTCGCGGGCGACGGGCCTCACCTTCTCCGCGGCGAAGCTGCGAACCGCCTCCTGCAGCATCTGCTGCTCATCGTCAGGGGTGATGTCGAACAGGCCGCCGGATTTCACGGGCGACTGCCGCGCGGGGCGAGCGAGCCGCTGCACCGCGGTGAACGTCCTGCTTGCCCTCGCAGCAGACCTGACGCCGTCGCGCGTCGCTCTGAACAGCACGCGCTCCATCCCCTTCCGCGCGCCAAGACGGTCGAGCAGATCAGAGCCCGCGAGCACCTGAAGCGCGCGCAGAGCCGCGCCCATGCCGCGCTCGAGGATGCCTTCGCTAGTGGCGCCCATCTGCGCCTCTGGGCGCCCATCTGCGCCTCCACTCATCCGAGCCCCCCGTCAGCCTGCGCCATCCGCGCCGGCTCATCGACGAACCCCCGCAGATGCACGATCTCCCGCTTCGGTTCTGAGAGCAGGAAACGAACCGCGTCCCCATCGAAGGCGACGGACAGCTCGACCGAGCTGGGCAGCACAACGGGCTTCTTGAAGCGAACCTCGACCGCGAACGCGTCCGGAAGCCTGGGCTGCAGATGGGCGAGGCAGCGAGCCTTCGTCCACATGCCATGCGCGATCGGCGAAGCGAACCCAAGCGCCCTGCTTGCGAGCGGATGCAGATGGATGGGGTTGCAGTCGCCAGATACGGCCGCATACCGGCGGCCGAGGTCGGCGCGGATACGCCAGCGGGCAACGGGGCTGGGCGGATGCCCGCGCCCAACCCCGTCCCCTTCCCCCGGTCCAAGTGAAGAGGCCCCGGGCTCGCTCTCGCGACCCCGCCCACCGTCGGGCGCTCGAGCGCCGAGCCGCAGCATCGTGCTCGTCTCCCGCCAGACGAGCTCGCCGTCCACAGAGGCCTCAGAGACGAACGAGAACGTCGCCCCCCGCGGGTGCGGCTGCAGGGAGGTGAGCTCCGCCGAGATCGCGAGCGGCTCGAGGGCATCTATCGCCCGATGCTGGACGATCCTGTTCGCCACGTGCAGCACGCCCACCGCCCCGAAGGGGAAGGCGTGATCCGCCATCAGCGCCATGTGCAACGGGAAGGCGAGCACGTGCGGATAGGTCGGCGGCAGATGCGCCCCCAGGGTGAAGCCGCACACCCTCGAGTAGGCCGCGAGACGATCGGGCTCAGCCCTCGCCTCTCTCAGCTGAAGGCGCATGCTCGGCGTCTGTCCACCGCCCCCAGGCAGGAACGGCAGCAGCGACGCACCAGGGATGAGGGGGGCCGCCGCCCTGATGTAGAGGGGCAGCACCCTCGGCGGCGTCTCGAGCGTCCTCGTGCTCGTCGGCGTGCTCGTCGGCGTGCTCGTCGGCGTGCTCATCGGGCGCTCCTCACGCTCCAAGAAGGCTTTGTCCGCACACCCTGATCACGTTGCCGTTCACCCCGGATGAGGCGGGGTTGGCAAGCCAGGCGATCGTCTCCGCGACGTCGACTGGCAGTCCGCCCTGCGCCATGCTGTTCATCCGCCGGCCCGCTTCGCGCAGGCCGAACGGCATCTTCGCCGTCATCTGCGTCTCGATGAATCCCGGCGCCACCGCATTGATCGTCGCCTGCCTGGAGGCGAGCTCGCCGGCAAGCGCCTGCACCATGCCGATCACCCCGGCCTTCGAGGTTGCGTAGTTGGTCTGACCGGCGTTGCCGGCAATTCCGCTCATCGAGGAGACGCAGATCACCCGGCCGTTGGCGGCGAGCAGACCGCGGCTCAGCAGCTCCTCGTTGATCCGCTCCTGCGCCGTGAGATTGACCTCCACAACTGCGCTCCAGCGATCCTCCGGCATCTTCGCAAGCGTCCTGTCCCGCGTGATCCCGGCGTTGTGGACGACGATGTCGAGCCCACTCGCGAGCCTCTCAGCGATTCGCCGTGGCGCATCATCCTCCGTGATGTCCAGCTCGATCGTCTGGCCGCCGAGCGCAGAGGCGAGCCGCGATAGCTCCGCAGAGAGCGCGGGCACGTCCAGCAGCATCAGGTTCGCCCCGTCCCTGCGCAGCGTCTGCGCGATCGCGCGCCCGATGCCACGCGAGGCGCCAGTGACGAGCGCGAGGCGGCCACGCAGCGGCTTCTCCCAGTCGAGCTGCTCGGGAACGGGGGCGACTGCCTCCGAGATGCGGACGACCTGGCCGGAGACGTATGCCGACTTCGGCGAGAGCAGGAAGCGCACCGTCGAGTCGAGCATCTGCTCTGAGCAGCCCTGGGCGACGTATACGAGCTGCACGGTGACCCCCCTTCCGATCTCCTTTCCAAGCGAGCGGGTGAACCCCTCGAGCGCGCGCTGGGCAGTCGCGTGGCGCGGCGGCAGGCCCTCTGGACGGGTGCCTGTGACGAGCACCCTGCCCGACGGCTGAAGGCTGCTCACGCTCGGATGAAAGAAGCGGTGCAGCTCGAGCAGCTGCCTCGATTCGGAGATGCCGGTGGCATCGAAGACGAGTGCCTTCGGAGGAGCCCCGACAGCCGCCTTCGGCGCCCGGATCTCCTCGAGAGTCCGCTCGATTGCCGGGAGCAGGCGGCCGCCAGGCGCCGCTCCGACGAGCACGGGGCCGCTGACGGTGCCCGCTCCAGGGCGATGGCGCTCGAGGCGCACCGGCATCGGCAGCCCAAGCTGCCTCGCAAGGACGCGCCCAGGGGGACTGTGAACGATCTGCGCGTAGATGTCCGGCGCACCGCTCATCGAGCGCCCCCAGAGCTCTCGAGCACGGCGAGCACGCCCTGGCCGCCCGCGGCGCAGATGCTGATGACGCCGCGTCCAGATCCACGCTCATGCAGCGCCTTCGCGAGGCCCGCGAGGATCCTGCCGCCGGTGGCGGCAAAGGGATGCCCTGCGGCGAGCGAGCCGCCGTGGACGTTGAGGCGATCCGAGTCGAGGATGCCGAGCGCGCGATCGAGACCAAGCCGATCTCGGCAGAAGCGCTCATCCTGCCACGCCTTCATCGTGCAGAGCACCTGTGCGGCAAACGCCTCGTGGATCTCGTACAGATCGAACTCTTCGAGGCCGATGCCAACACGCTCGAGCAGCCTTGGCATCCCGTACACTGGTGCCATCAGCAGTCCCTCTCGGCGGTAGACGTGATCGATCGCGGCCGTCTCGGCGTCGAGAAGGTAGGCGAGCACCGGCAGCCCTCTCTCCTTCGCCCACTCCTCGCTGCTCATGAGCACCGCTGAGGCGCCGTCCGTCAGGGGCGTGGAGTTGCCCGCGGTCATCGTGCCGTCTCGCCCTCCGAAGACCGGCTTCAGCTTCGCGAGCGCCTCGACGGTCGAGTCTGGCCGCAGGTTCTGATCGCGCTCCAGCCCGAGATACGGTGAGAGCAGGTCGTCCATGAACCCCTTCTCGTATGCGGCGGCGAGATTGCGATGGCTTCTGGCCGCAAGCTCGTCCTGCTCCTGTCTCGTGATCCCCCAGTCGGCGGCCATGATCGCGCAGTGCTCCCCCATCGACAGCCCCGTCCTCGGCTCCTCGTTGCGGGGGATCGCAGGCGCGAGCTGCGCCGGCCTGATCCTCGCGAGCTGCCTGATGCGCCCCGCCGCCGAGCGCTGCCGGTTGAAGTCGAGCAGGATCTGCCTCAGATCCTCGTTGATCGCAATCGGCGCGTCAGAGGTGGTGTCCGCGCCGCAGGCGATCCCTGAGTCGATCTGCCCAAGGGCGATCTTGTTCGCGACGAGCACGGCTGTCTCGAGTCCCGTTCCGCACGCCTGCTGCACGTCGTAGGCCGGAGTCTCCGGGGAGAGCCGGCTGCCGAGGACGCTCTCTCTCGTGAGGTCGCGGTCGCGCGAGTGCTTCAGCACCGCCCCTCCCACAACCTCGCCAAGTCGTTCCCCATCGAGGGCGAACCGCGCTGTGAGCCCATCGAGCACCGTCGTCAACATGTCCTGGTTGGAGGCATGCGCATACGCGCCGTTCGAACGCGCGAACGGGATTCGATTGCCACCGACGATCGCGACCCTGCGCGGCTTCTCGATCAACTTCGCTCTCCGTTCACTGGGCGGGATCTCCCTTCACTCGCCTGTCCTTTCACGTCGGCCACCGTCCATCCACACGGCTGCCATCCATCGGCGCGGCGCCTGCTCATCGGCGCGGCGCCTGCCCATCGGCGCGGCGCCTGCCCATCGGCGCGGCGGCCGTCCTTCTACGTGACCCCTGCACGGTCATTTCGCAGCCGTCTGCCTGCGTGGCCTCTGCCACGTCACCTCATCGCCGGCCCTCGGCTCGGCGGACCGTCCACCCTCGCCGCACAGAGCGGGCGCCCTCTTGCCTGAGGCACGCATCCTCAGCCCCGGCTCGACCGTCGCGATCAGCAGGTCGGCGACCTCCGGCGCGGCAAGTGCCCTGCCCGCCGTCAACCACCACCGCGCGAGCGCCTCAGCGGCGCCGAGCAGCGCGATCGAGACAGCCTCGACCTCGGTCCTCGCGGCGGCTCGCCTCTCGGGCTGAAGCCGTGCGAGCAGCGAGCCGGCGACCAGGTCCGCGATCCTCGCGCGGTATTCGCTGACTCGCTGCGCGACCGCGCCGACGTGGGCGGAGGTCTCGTCGAACAGCACCGACCAGGCGGCGCGGTCGGAGTCGAGAAAGTCGAAGAACGCATGCAGCCCCGCACGCAGCGCCTCGGCAGGGTCCCTCGACTCGCCGACGGCCGCGGCGATCATCCCGAGCAGCCCATCGCCGACGCGCTCCATGCATGCGATGTACAGGCGCTCCTTGTTGCCGAAGTAGTGGTAGAGCAGCGGCTTCGTCACACCCACCGCAGCTGCGAGCTCGTCCATCGTCAACTCCGCGTAGCCGCGATCGGCGAACAGGCGGTGAGCGACCGACAGCGTCTGCTCCATCCGCTCGGCTCGCGTGAGCCGCCTCTTCGGAGCATCTTCGAGGGATGCGACAGCGCCCTTACTCACATATAAATTTATATCGCAGTAAGCCAGCCGACGCGTTCTCGCGCATCGGCGCCCTCAGGCGGGGGACCAGGCGCGGGGGGATTCACCCCCATACGCTCGCTCGGTGGGACGCTGCCACCCGCGGTCCAGGCGCGGGGGGATTCACCCCCATACGCTCGCTCGGTGGGACGCTGCCACCCGCGGACCAGGCGCGGGGGGCGTGCCCTTACGATATAATGCTTGCCGGCAAGCAAATGATCTCCGCACCGCCGACGACGCACACACTGGCAGAAGCAGGCACAGCCGCCCCCGGCACAGACCTCGCCGGGCCCGCCCGCGACGCCGCACCGCATCTGAGTGCCGCGATCGGAAAGCTGTCCAGAACCCTTCGCCGCACATCTTCGGTCGCGGGGATGACACCGTCTGAGACAGCAGTTCTGCTGACGATAGTGCATGAGGGCCCCATCGGCCTCAGCGACCTCGCCGGCATCGAGGCGATCAATCCGACGATGCTCTCACGCATCACCGCGCGGCTCGCCGAAGCTCGGCTGATCGAACGCAACCCCGACCCACGCGACCGGCGCGCCGTCATCGTGCAGCCAACGCCAGAGGGTGTTCGCGTGCGCGGCGAGATCCAGGCTGCGAGGACGCGGGCGCTGCAACAGCACATCGCACGGCTCAGCGTGCAGGAACGGGACGCGCTCAGCGCGGCAATCCCAGCTTTGGAGCGCCTCGCAGAGCTGATCGGGCAGACACACAGTCCGTGAGCACCGGGAACCATCAGAACCCCGGGCAGAACGCCCTCGGCGAGCACGACCTCGGGCTCGAGGCCGTCGCGCCGGCACGCGGCGCGCAGCACGTCGAGACGCGAGGTGCGCAGGACATCGATGATGATGCCAGCGAGCGGGGATCGATGGGACGGCTCCTCGTCGCGGGCAGGGTCACGTTCCAGGCGCTCGCGATCCCCAACTATCGCCGCTACATCTCAGGCCAGGCGATCTCGATGATCGGGACCTGGATGCAGATGGCCGCACAGGCCTGGCTCGTGCTCGCGATCACGCACTCTGCAACGACCCTCGGGCTCATCGTCGCCCTCCAGACGCTGCCGATCCTTCTGCTCGGGCCCTATGGCGGCGTCATCGCCGACCGCGTCGACAAGCGCCGTCTCATGGTCGCGCTTCAGGCGTTGATGGGCCTGCAGGCGCTCGCGCTCGGGCTGCTCACCGTCATCGGCGCTGTCAGGATCTGGGAGATCGGCGCCCTCGCGGTGCTGCTCGGCCTCAACAACGCTTTCGAGAACCCGGCGCGGCAGTCGTTCATGCTCGAGATGGTCGGCCCAGACAGCCTCCGCAACGCTGTCAGCCTCAACTCGGTGCTCGTCAACGTCGCCCGAAGCGTCGGTCCCGCGATCGCAGGGCTGTTGATCGCAACTGCCGGCGAGGGCATCTGCTTTCTCCTCAATGCGGCGAGCTTCGCAGCCGTCATCTACTCCCTCATGACGTTGGATCGCTCCGCGCTGTGCCCGACCGAGCCGACTCGCAGGGCACCTCGACAGCTCAGAGAGGGGCTCGCCTACGTCAGGCGCACACCCCAGCTGCTCGTGCCGCTGCTCATGATGGCGCTCGCGGGGACCCTCGCCTACGAGTTTCAGGTCTCGCTGCCGGTTATGGCAAAGCAGGGCCTGCACGTCGGCGCTGCGGGATATGGCTTCATGACCGCAGCGATGGGCGTCGGCGCCGTGCTCGGCGGGCTCGTCGTCGCGGCGGTTGGGCGCACTGGCGTGAGGACCCTGTCGCTGGCCGCCGCCGCCTTCGGCGTGCTGCTCGCCCTTGCAGCGCTTGCGCCAAGCCTGCCGACCGAGCTCGTCGCCCTTGCGCTCGTCGGGTGGGCGAGCATCTCGTTCATGGCAACAGGCAACTCGACGATGCAGCTCGCCGCCGCGCCAACGATGCGCGGAAGGGTGATGTCGCTCTGGTTCGTCGCATTCCAGGGCTCGACTCCAGTCGGCGCTCCGATCGTCGGCTGGGCGATGGCGGTCGCCGGCGCGCGCGCAGGGCTCGGTCTCGGCGCAGTCACCTGCATGCTCGTCGCCCTCCTCGGCGTTGCCGCCCTCCGCAGTCTGACGGCCGGCCGTGGCGCGCCGCCCTCGACAGGCACGCCCCAGCCTGCGCAGACCTGAGCGCACAGCGGCCCGCGGGCAATCCCATCTGGTGGCGATAGATCCCATCTGGTGGCGATAGATCCCATCCGGTCGCGCTCGATCCCATCCGGTCGCGCTCGATCCCATCCGGTCGCGATGTCACATTGATCTGTTCATGAACGTGCTCATCATCGGCTTTGCTCTGCTGCTCGGCGGCGCCGTCGGCGCAGCCGCAGTCGCCGCGATCCTGCGCGTGAGGTCAGCGCAGCTGCAGGAACAGATGAGCGCAGCCGCCGCCCGAGCGCGGGAGCACATCACCGAGGCGCTGCGAGCAGCCTCCAGCGAAGCGCGCGAGCGGATGCGCGACGAAATGGAGGCGCTGTCCGTCCACGTGCTCGAGCGGACGGGCAACTCCCTCGCCCAGCGCCTGCAGGCACAGCGGCGCGTCGAGGAGGAGAGGATCGCAGGTGAGCTCGAGGCTCGCACGGAGCAGATCAAGGGCCTGGTCGCGCCGATCAGCGAGAAGCTCGGCAAGGTCGAGAGCGAGATCGGCAGGCTCGAGCGGGAGCGCAGGCAGGCTGAAGGGGAACTCTCCAACATGGTGCGTCAGCTGCAGGAGGGCGTCGGCACCCTGCGCGCCGAGACGGGCAACCTCGTCTCCGCGCTGAAGCGGCCATCGACGCGAGGATCCTGGGGGGAGATCCAACTGCGCAATGTCATCGAGATGGCAGGGATGGTCGAGCACTGCGATTTCTCCGAGCAGAGCACGATCCAAAGCGAGGAGGGCGGAGTGCTGCGGCCGGACGTTCTCGTCAGGCTGCCGGGTGGGAGGGTCGTAGTCGTCGACTCGAAGGTTCCGCTCGACGCGTATCTCGCGCACCTCGAGGCGGCTGAGGAGGACGAGAGCCGGCTGCACCTCGCAAGGCATGCCAAGCAGACCAGAGAGCACATAACCAAGCTCGCCTCCAAGGGCTACCAGCGCCAGTTCGACTCCATACCGGAGCTCGTGGTGATGTTCATCCCATCTGACGGGATCTATCAGGCGGCGCTCTCGGCTGACCACTCGCTCATCGAATATGGGGTGCGCCAGCAGGTGGTGATCGCGACGCCGACGACCCTCATCGGGCTGCTGCTCGCGATCCATCATGGATGGCGACAGGAGCGGATCGCACAGTCGGCGAAGGAGATCGGAGACGCCGCGCGAGAGCTGCACAGACGGCTTGGCCGGTTTCTCGACCCGTTCGCGAAGGTCGGCCGACAGCTCGGCTCTGCGGTCTCCGCCTACAACGACGCAGTCGGATCCTTCGATCGACGTGTGATCCCGCAGATCCGACGGATAGAGCAGGCGGGCGCCGGCTCTGAGCGGCTGCTCGACGCTCCCGAGCCGCTCGAGAGCATGACGAGAGAGCTCGCCGCCGAGATCAGCGACGCGGATCGGGCCGAAGCTGAGATCCGCGGGCCGGAGGGAGCCGAGGCTGACATCGGTGCATCGACGGGAGCCGAGGCTGATATCGGTGCATCGACGGGAGCCGAGGCTGACATCGGCGGCTCGACGCAGGGAGCCACTCACACCTCGCACGGCGTCCGCGGCGAGCCAGAGGCCGATCGCGAGCTGCTCACCGTCGCACGGGAGCAGATCCTCGGCGGGGGCCCTCCCCACTTCGCTCGCGACTGAGCTCGCTCGGGGCGCTCCGCCTGCCAAGTCGTTCGGGCGCCCACCATCCGCGCCTGCCGACCTGCAGAGGCCGCTCACGCTCGAAGGCAAGGACCGCGATCATCGCGCTCGCAACAGGGACCGTTGCGGGGAGTTCCCTCACGGCGAAGAACAGCAGATCGAAGGCAACCGCGAAAGCGGCCGTCAGAAGCGCGACCCGCCGCTGGCGAGCAACCGAGCCCGTCACCGTCATCAGGCCGCCCAGCAGTCCCGCAACGAAGAAGTCGCCGTAGCCCATCACCGCCGACCCGAAGTTCTCAGACTGCAGCCTTGGCAGCTGCGCGACAGGATGCACCGCGTTCAAGACGGCGTTCGGCCTCTGAAGCAGATCGATCGAGACGAGCGTCGCATCCGCAACTGCCATCGCCACGATGCCGATTGCAAGCCACCTCGCCGGCGTTGCGGCCGCAAGCATCGCCCCCAGAGCAGCGCAGCTCAAAGCGCACAGCAGCACCGCCGCCAGCTGCCCTGCGAGGTTCGACTGCGACGCCCACGCGATCGCGAACAGCGGGCCGACTGCGATCATCCATCCCGCGCGCGCGCCGACGCCAAGCCAACCCAACGCGAGCGCCGCGGAGATCGGCACGCCGACCAGCGCAACATAGGTGAGCACCGTCGCGCTCACGTTCGTCGCGATGCCGGCGATCACGAACAGGATGATCGATCCCGCTGGGACTGTCGCCCACAGGCGGCCGCTCAACCTCGTCCGCCTCAACACTGTGCTCAGGCGCATCACGGCGCGCCTCGACGGCAGGGCGACGATCAAGCCCTGGAGCGCCGACAGCACTCCTATCGACAGCCAGAATGGAAGCAACTCGACACCTTCATCACCGCTCCACCATAGACTCAGCAGGTTGCTCGATCCGCACGTCGATAGCGAAGCTCCCAACGGCGAGGCGCAGCCGAGGCCTCGATCAGCCTCGGCCGGCGGCGCAGACCATCGCCCACAGACCATGCCAAGCGATGGCGATCTGCAGCCCAGCGCGGAGCCCAGCGAGGGGAACGGTCGCCTCGCTGCCCAACGGGGAGCTGCAGATCCCACGTTCGATCTCAGCGAGGAGGAGGAGGAGGAGGAGGAGGAGGACCCTCGCTCCGGCTCTCGCCTGCACATCATCGTCGCTGGGCTGATCGCGACGTGTGTGATCGTTGCCGTCCTCATCGGCGTTTTCGCGCGCGGAGGCGGCTCGACGCTCACCCCGGGGAAATCGGTGCCAGGCACCAAAGCCGCGCTGCGCCTGTTCGAAGGGGTCCCGCAACACGGCCTCGCGCTTGGCGAACCAGGCGCGCCCGTCACCCTCATCGAGCTTGCTGACCTGCAATGCCCGACGTGCTCGCAGTTTGCGCAGACGACCCTGCCCACGCTCATCTCCAGCGATGTCCGCCAGGGTCTGCTGCGGATCGTGTTCAAGCCGGTCGATGTCCTTGGCGAGGAATCGCAGAGCGCAGCGCAGATCGCGGTCGCGCTCAGCGAGCAGCAGCGGATGTGGCCGTTCATAGATCTCATGTACGCGAACCAGGGCATCGCGAACAGCGGCTACGTCACAAGCACCTACCTGCGCGCGCTCGCGCAGGCGATACCAGGCGCTGACATTCGGCGCGCGCTCGCAGCGGCGCACTCAGCTGCCGTCGATGCGATAGTCGCGCGCGCCTCAGCAGAAGCGAGTCGGATGCGAGCAAAGCCGGGTCCCATCTTCCTTCTCTCCCGCACGGGCGGCAAGCCGAAGCGCTTCATCCCTGTGAGCGTCCTCGAAGCCGCCGCGTTCACGAAGCCGATCGAAGCGCTGCTTTCGCGAGGCGGCGCAGCCACGAGAGGGCCGCGCTGAACGAGCGCAGTCATCGTCCGCCAGGCACACGCACCGACAGCTGAGCGGGGGCGGCCACAGCTCAGCGGGCGCAGCCACAGCTCAGCGGGGCCAGCCACACCTCAGCGGACGCGGCCGCAGCTCACCGGGCCAGCCACACCTCAGCGGACGCGGCCGCAGCTCACCGGGCCAGCCACACCTCAGCGGACGCGGCCGCAGCTCACCGGGCCAGCCACACCTCAGCGGACGCGGCCGCAGCTCACCGGGCCAGCCACACCTCAGCGGGCGCGGCCACAGCTCACCGGGCACGGCATCCTCACCTCGTCAGCTGAACCGCCTGGACTATGAGCAGCGCGACCGCGACAGCGAGATACAGTCGCAGGACGAGCATCGCCGCCTTGCGGCCAGACGACCACTGCACCGGCTCCAGCAGCGCAAGCGGCGGCATCGTCCACTGATGTCGCTTGTCTCTTGGGATAGCGTCCCGCTCGCTCGGGCTGGGACGTGGGTGCTTCGCGGCGTGGATGCCGGCAATCGCAAGCGACACCACGAGGGCCACTGACAGAAATGTGAACAGCGAGCCTATGTTCACCGACGGAAACGCCGTCGCGAAGACGAGGATCAGCGACAGCTCGATGAGCACGCCGACGATCACCGTCGCGAGCGCGTTCAGCCAACGCGGGTTCACCCACGGCCCGAGCACAGCGCGATCGTTGCAGAGCAGCAGCAGGAAGACGCTTGCGCTTGGCAGCAGCACGCCGGCGAGCGCCTGGACCTCCGTCGTGATCAGCCCGAGTGGAGCGCCTGGGATCAGGACTATCCCAGCAGCAGCGAGCACCATCGCACTGAACGTCGCGTAGAACGCCTTTGCATCTCTGATGCCGCGGTGCAGGGAATGGCTTATCCCAAAGACGTCGCCAAAGGCATAGGAGGTCGACAATGTCACTGACGCAGCCCCAATCAGCGACGCGTTGAGCAGGACGACGGCGAGGAAGCCGCCGGCGATCGGTGAGACGTAGCGCTTCAGCGCATCTGCGCTCGCACCTGCGTTGAGAAAATGTCCCGCCGCTGGAGTGCCGCCAAATGCGAACGCTGCGACGGCCATCAGAGCACCAGCGCCGATCACGACAACGAATGCGCCGATGACGGTGTCGAGGCGCTCGTAATTGATCCAGCGGGGCGTTATCCGCTTGTCTACGATGTTCGACTGCTGGAAGAACAGCTGCCAGGGAGCAACCGTCGTGCCGACGATGGCGATGATCAGAAGCACGGCGGTCGAGCTCGCGCCACCCTTTATGCCTGGGATGAAGGTGTGTTCGGCGATCGCGGCTGCGTGCGGGTGGGCCATCACGACCAGCGGCAGGACGAGGAAGTTCGCGACGATGAACACGTACATGAAACGCTCCCAGCTGCGGAAGCTGCCAGTCGATGTGATAGCGATCAGCGCAAGCGCCGCGAGCGGCACCGCGATGTACCTGCTCACACCGAAGTAGCCGAGCGCGAGGTCGACGCCGATGAACTCCGTGACGATCGTCAGGAAGTTCAGGAGGAACAGGTCACCGACCGAGAACCACCCCCAGAACCGCCCGAAGCGCTCGTTGATCAGGCGCGCGTGGCCGACTCCCGTCACCGCCCCCAGACGGATCACCATCTCCTGGTTCACTATCAGCACTGGGATGAGCAGCAGCAGCACCCACAGAAGGCTTGGGCCGAAGTTCTGACCCGCCTGAATGTAGGTCGAAACACCGCCGGCGTCGTTGTCGCCGACCATCACGATCAGCCCAGGTCCCATGATCGCGAGCAGCGCCATCAGCCGCGCGCGCCAGCTGTGCCGCGGGTCGAAGTCCGAAGCCCTGATCGTCCCGAGAGCCCCGCGGATGTCGCCGATGTGGGCCTCGTCGAGCACTGGCGGGACGCCTGCGACACGCTGCTTGGCCTCAGCGGCCTCGGTGACCATCACCTGCTCCTCTGACATCGGATCTCGACCTCCTTTCTCACTGCGTCGGGTCCTCTGATCGGCTTCTCATCGTGATCTCGGATCGCCTCCTCCCATCCTGCGCTCGGAGCGAGCGCTCAGCGTCCTTCGATCTTCCAGCGTCTTTCGATCTTCCTTTCGAGGTGATCACTCAGTGGGTTCTGCCATCGTCCGCTCGGGACGACCGCTCACCGCTTCATCTCCTCGCCCAGTCGCGGCTGCCCATCGCCCTCGCCCGACGTCGTGCCAGAGCGCTCAGCAGCGATCGGCGGCAGGTCCGTCGCCTCCGCCGCCGCAGGCATCGCTGCTGCCCGGCGGCGCATCACGGAGAGCGGCAGGCGGGCTCAGCCGCCTTCCTGCACCCTCAGCTCGACAGGGCGGAGCACGCGCGGAGCCTGCGCCTGCGCCCGACTGTGGATCAGATCCTTCTCTTCGACAGCCGTGCTACTGGAGCATCAGCGATCGCAGACGAGCTGGGGTACGCGCTGGCGGCGTGGTACTTCGCGGCTGCTCTGAGTCCACACCTGCTCCTTTCTGCGTATCGACAACTCCGACGGCTCCACACAGTAGCAGCGCGGCCATCGCAGCAGCACGCAGGCGACCTCGACCCGAAGCAGCCGCAGGGCACAGACGATCGACAGCGCAGCGTCCGCCATCTTCTCGGAACGGCGGCGAGATCCTCGCCGCCCGTGATGCCCGCTCGAGGTCTCAGTCGCGGGCGAGACCGTAACGCCTTCGCCAGCCGCCGGGAAGGACCTCCTCCAGCACGTCGTCGACCGTCACCTGGCCCACGATCCTCTGCTCGGAGTCGAGCACGGGCAGCGCTGTCAGATTGTAGTCGGTCATCGTCCTCGCGACATCTGGCAGGTCAGCGTCGGTCCCGACAGCGACTGGCTCGTGCATCGCGAGCTCGCTCAGGGCTCCCGCTTCGTCAGCCCTCAGCAGGGCGGCAAGAGGCAGTGCGCTGCGAAGATGCCCGTCCCTGTCGCAGATGTAGAGGACATTCAGGGACTCTGGGGCGATATCACAGCTCTTCACGCGCTCGAGCGCCTCGCGAACGGTCATCTCATCCTCGAGCGCGAGGAACTCGACGCTCATCAGGCCGCCCGCCGTCGATGGGTTGTAGCCGAGCAGCGCTTCGATCTTCTTGCGATGGGGCTGGGGCAGCAGGCTCAGGATCCCCAGCCGGCGCTCCTGGCCGATCTCGGCGATCAGGTCGGCTGCGGCGTCGGGCTCCATCCGCGCGATCACCGCCGCCACCTGCTCGTTTGGCCGCTCCCTTATGAACTCGAGCCGGTGGTGGTCGTCGAGCTCCTCGAAGACGTCCGCCTCCAGCTCCCTGTCCTCGCTCACCGCTTCGATGAGCTCCTCACCCTCGTCGTGGGATGCCGCCTCGACCAGGTCCGCGATCTCCGCCGGGTGCAGGTTCGCAAGCTTCCTGTGCGAGAAGCGCAGGCGAGCGCTTGGGATGTGGCCGACGAACGGCTCCATGTCGCTCCAGTCGAGGAACGGGCGGTCTTTGATCAGTCCCTTCAGACGCCGCGGCAGCATCCGCCTCACCTCTGCGGAGCGGCTGGGGTCGAGTCCGACCACCCGCCACCAGCCCTCGATGCTCGCGAGCTCGATCTCATGGGCAGTTACGAGCCTTGGCGGGTCGGCCTCGACGTCGACGAGCTTGCGACCGAGCACGTCCTCGCGCAGGAGCACCTCTCCTGGCCGCCGTTCGAACCGACCGAGCGAGAGCTTCTGTCCGGCAAGCCTCGTCGCACCTGGGGCAAGCGAGGCGATCTGCGCGATCGGCACGAAGAGACTGCGCCCGCCGATGCTCGCCTTCACGCCTGTCACCGGCGGATAGCCGCCATCGGCCAAGCGGACGATCAGATCCTCCACTGACCCGAGCTTCTCGCCTCCCTTGTCGAGCAGGGGACTGCGCAGAACCGCCGATAGGTGCACGACAGGCTGGGACAACTGGAAGACAGAGATTAGTGCACAGCGCGGCGGCTGATCAGCGTCGCGCCGATCGACCCTCCGAGATCGCCGAGCTCGGCGACCCTCACCTCAGGCGGACGACCGTCGTTGAACAGGTGCGGGCTCATCGCCTCAGCGATCCTCGCAGCCATCGGGCGCCCGAAGCGAGTGCCAAGACCGCCCCCGATCAGGACGAGCTCGAGATCGAGGAGGTTGATCGCAGAGGCGATCCCAGCGCCAAGCGCCCTCACAGCGCGGTCGATCAGGTGGCGGGCAAGCCCGTCGCCCTCCTCCAGCGCGCGCGCCCAGACCGAGCTTGCCAGGGTCTCTCTGCCCCGCTCTCTCATGATCTCGAACAATGTGCTTTCTCTGCCGCGCTCGACCTCGCGGAGCGCCTTCAGTTCCATCGCCCGCCGGCCTGCGTACGCCTCGAGGCAGCCGCGCCGTCCGCATGGGCAGCGGGCCCCGCCAAGCCGCACGACCATGTGACCGATCTCCCCCGCTCCGCCGCGCCCACGCCACAGGCGACCGTCGAGGATCAGCGCGCCGCCGACGCCAGTGCCCCAGAAGACGCCGAGCAGCGACTCGACCCCACGCCCCGCGCCAAGCTCATGCTCCGCGAGCGTCGCGACGTCGACGTCGTTGCCAAGCGCCGTTGGCGGTCCGAGGCGCTCCGTCAATGCGGGGCCAAGCGCAAACGGCTTCGTCCAGCCAGCGAGGTTCGTGGCGCGCAGCAGTGTGCCTGAGGCGGGATCAACCTCACCGGGAGCGCCGACACCCAACCCCGCCAGCTCGCGGGTGTCGATCCCCGCCTGTGCCGCCGCCGCACGCACAGCCTGCTCGATCGCCTCGACGACGGCGGGGGGACCACCCGCTGATGGCGTCGCCGCCCGTGCCTTGCCGACGACCTTCGCGCCGTCCCCGTCGACCACGACCGTCTGGATCTTCGTGCCGCCGAGATCGACTCCGCCGTAGAGGGACACGGCGTCTCAGTGGCCGCGCAGGCTGTCAGGGATCGCAGCCGGGCTGCGCCTGCGGCTCACCGCCGGCTGCGGCAGCGCGCCAATCCTGCTCAGCAGGGCACCCCACTGCGTTGAGCTCAGCCCAACGCCCGCTTTCACCGAGCGCGCTCCGCCTGCGCTCGCCGAGATCGAGGCAGCAGCGCCTGAGGTGGCCTTCGCGGAGATGACGCTCGCCGCGCTCGCCACGGGCCCTGGCCTGCGGGCCGCGAAGCTCAAGCGGATCGAGGCGAAGCGGTGTGGGTTTGCAACCGTGTTCGCGCTCCCTGGGTAGCGCATCAGGCTTTCGATCTCCGTCGGGGCAAACCGCCCCTGCAGAGTCATCAGGGTCCTCACCGTCAGGTCCGTGATCGAGCCCGGCCCCTCATGCCCTGCGATCGGAATGCCGTTCACCTCAGTCAGCTCGATCGCGGCCAGCGGCCCCTGCACACCTGTGCCTGGCATAGAGAATCCGTGCGAGACCCTGCGCGCACATGAGATCGACCCGACCGTCGGCTTCAAGCCGCTGCGTGAGAGGAAGACGAGCGCGGCGAGAACCCTGTTGTCGATCGCTGAGACTTCGACGTCGTGACGAGCGCAGGCATCGAGCGAGATGCCGGGGTCGGACAGCACCGCCTGCCGCAGCGCCTTCGTCGAGAGCAGGAACGCATCGCCGGCGGTGGCCCCAAGCAGGCCGGCGTCGCGGGTTGCTCCTTCGGGATGCAGAGCGGCGTAGAGCTGCCGCCAGGCCTGCAGCACGGGCTGCACAGCGACGGTGCCTGCGTCCCCCGCTGGTGAGATCGCGATCTCGAACCGCTCGTGCGTGCCCCCCTGCTCAGGGGTGCCCCTGCCGAGCACCGTCCCCTCGGTCACGACAGCGCCGACCCGCAGCAGCCTCAGGCCGCCTGCGACCTGCCCAAGCGCTTCCGCTCGCCTGATCGCGGCGTGAGCGTAGGGGTTGTGCGGATCAGCGAACATCCGCACCTTGCCTTGCGAGGTTTGCGCTTCTGAGGCGGGTTCTCCGCCGAGAGCGGCCCCCTTCGCCCTGTTGCCGCTCGCCAAAGCGGGCTTCAACGTCACCGGTGGCTGAGTTCCTGCGGTCGCAGGCGCTGCCGGTGCGGTGTCGTTCGCAGCGCTCGCGCCGGCAAGGGCGGCCCCTGGAATTTCTCCCCGACCGTCGAACTCAGGGGCCTCGTATGTGCGCGCGATGCTGCGAAGACCAGCGTAGGTGAACACGTTGCCATAGATGTCCCTCAGCACGATATAGCGGCCAAGACGCGGCGATCGGCCGATCGCGATGATCTTGCCGTCCTGCACCGCGAGAACGGGGGCACCGCCGCGTGCGCTCAGCTGCGCGAACCGATCTGCGCCCGCTCCGGCGTGGACGAGCGCTTCGGCGCTCTGCTGAGGCGTGACGGCGATCTTCGAGCCTGGCGCCGATTCCGTGGGCGTCAACAACGCGCTCGGCACCTGCGGTGAGTGGCCATCAGACCCTGGCGCGCCCGCAGCGCCGCCCGCCCGCTTCGCTCCCAAGCCTCCGCCAGCCGACCGAGGTGCTGCGCGCCCGCCTTCCGCGGCGCCGGCGGCGGTCGCGACCGGCGGCGCGTCCACCATCGTTTCGCCGATCGCAAGCGCGTTCCCCGCCGGCAGCTCCCCCTCCGCGAGCCCCGTCAGCGTCGCGATCACCTCGCTTGGGTAGTCGGCGATCAGCTTCGCCCGCAACAACACAGATTCCACGTAGGCCTTCGAGTGGTTGTATGCGAACACCGCCGCCGCGAGGCTCTTGCTCGCACCGGCGGCACGCAGGTACCTCGCCGCCGCGAAGATCGCGTCCAGCGGGTTGTAGGGGTCGGCGTAGCCGGCGTCCTGCACGTCGACGCCATACTGCAGCCAGGTCTGCGGCATGAACTGCATCCACCCGACCGCTCCCGCCGTCGAGACGTTCAGGTCGTTGCCGTAATCGGTCTCGACTTCGTTGATCGCAGCGAGCACCTGCCAGGGCACACCGTACTGGACGGCCGCCGACTGGTAGATCGGCAGCAGGAACATTGGTATGCGGTAGAAGTCGAGCGCCTGAAGCGAGGCGGAAGGGTTGCCGAGCAGCGCGTTCAGCGTTTCCGCCTGCGATGCGACGAGCTGCGGCGCCGGCGCGACGCTGCCAGGCCCTGAGGTCCCTTTCGCGGGGTGGCGTGCGGAGCCCTGCCGGCGATGACTCCCACCTCTCGAGCGAGCGCTCGCTTTGTGCTTCGATGCTTCTCTGTGCAGGGGCGCTGTGCCTCCGCCGCCGCCGCTCAGGCGCTGTCCACGCTGCGGCGAGGCCACTGGAGACGACGCGCCGCTTCTCGTCAGTGGCCCCGTCGCCCTCGAGCTGCTCGAGCTCGTCTGCGTCGCAGAGCTCGAGGTCTCTCCGCTCCCCGTCCCGCTCGGCGTCGGCGCAGTCAGCGTCTGCGTCACGGTGCGAGTTGTCACAGTCGGCGATTCAGTCGTGGTGAGGCTCGTCGATTCGCTGCTCTGCGTCACTGACCCTTCGGCGCTCGACCCCGTCGTCGTGCTCGAGTCGCTCGCGGTGGCCGAGGTGCTCGTCGTCGTCGAGGAGCTCGTCACGCTCGTGCTCGTCGTCGCAGTCGATCGTGTGCTGCTCAGTGCTCTCGTCGAGGTCCCCGAGGTCGAAGAGGCTTCTGCGCTCGAGGCTGACGCTTTCGGTTTAGCCGTCGGGGGGGATCCGCTGGCCAGCGCGTGTCCAGAGCCGCCGATTCCCGCGACGGTCAGGCTGCCGCCGGTGAGCAGCGAGAGCGTCGCGCGCTTCACCCAGCGCAGTGCGCTCACTCCGTCGTCCTTTCACGCCCTGAGGCGGCGCTCGCGACCGGCTGCACGGCTCCTCTCCCCCAACCATCCATTCCGCAAGACAACCATGCCTCGATAAACCTCCGATAACCGCCGCGTCCGTTGCGCGCCCAGCCTGCGCGCCTGCTGCGGGCGTCGCGGCAACGCCCAGGTGAGGACTGCCGGCAGCGCTCATGCCAGGGCTGGCGGCAGCACCCATGCCAGGGCTGGCGGCAGCGCTCATGCCAGGGCTGGCGGCAGCGCCCACTGCAGAGGCGCCCGCGCCAGGGCTCAGGAGCGCCGAGTGCGCTTGATCGTGATCGAGGTTTCAGCAGAATCATGGGGCAGGGCTGCGCGGCTCGACTGTACCGGTCCCACAGGCGTATAGACCGATCCCACGGGCGTATCGGCTCGTGGGGTGGGATCTCTTAGCGACGTGCAGCACGCCTTGCAGCCCCGCCGTCGACGCTCAGATGCCAATCGGCAGCCGAAGGGCGCTTCACCTCGCCACGAAGCCTGTATCTTCTGCTGTGATGCAAACTGTCCTGTCGGTCGTCCAGGTGATCATCGCGATCATCGTCATCTTTCTGGTGCTCATGCACTCTGGGAAGGACTCTGGGCTGTCAGGTGCCTTTGGCGTCGGCACCGGCACCGGGCCGCTTGGCGGCGGCTCGATGGTCGAGCGCAACCTCAACCGCTGGACGGTGTTCTTCGCGATCCTGTTCGTCCTCAACACGATCGTGCTGCTGCGCAAACTCGCCTGATGGTGCTGCTGCGCAAACTCGCCTGATGGTGCTGCTGGGCAAGCTCGCCTGATCGTGCTTCGCCTGATCGTGCTGCTGCTCAGAGGCGCCTAACGCTGCTGCTGTGCAGCGGTCTCGAGGTCCTCGATCCTGTCGAGGATCTCGAGCGCCTCGCCGCGCAGCGTCGCATCGACAGCTTCGTAGTCCTCCTGCGAATGCTTGCCGAGCTTGAAGTCGAGCTCTGCATCCCTTATCTCCTGATACTTCGCTTCGCGCGCGGCTTCCAGCTGAGCGAGGTCCCCCGCATGCTTCGCACGCCGGCGGCGTGCCGAGCTCAGCGGCGCGGAGACGATGGCCCCCACCGCGCCGAGCAGCAGGATCAGCAGGAGCGAGGCAACCGGGCTCACCTACGCACTCACGAGGTCACGCTCGGCTGCGACCGTGCGCCTCGCCGCGCGAGCGCGCACCCGCCGAGTCACTGAGCGAGGTGGCGGCGAGATCGCGATCAAACCGCCGCCGAAGATGATCAGCGCGCCGATCCAGACCCAGTTCAACAGCGGCTGAACCTTCAGGTTGAACGCAGTCGGAGGCGTGTGCTTCAGGTATTCCCGCGCGAGGTAGGCAAGCACGATCATGCCGTCTTCCGGCTTGGTGATGGGGATCGTCTTGTTCCCGACTTCGATGATCCGTTCGAAGCGAGTGGTGCTGATGTCGGGTTCGACAGCGGACCAGATGTTGCGAGCGAGCGTGCTGCTCATCGCGATGTGCGAGACGGGCTGACCGCCGATCAGATGTCCCACCGAGCCTTGGCTTTCTTCGCCGGAGTCGTAGTAGCTCTCCGTCGGGCGCAGCGTCGCGACGTAGCGCCCGCCCCTGCTCACCCGCAGCACCGCGCCGAGGTCGAGGGTCGAGCCGGTGTGAGTGCTGTCCTGTTCAGGCGTGACCGAAGCCGTCGGCTTCACGTACTTGACCTCGTAACCGCCGATCTTCGCCGATTTGCCGACCGTCAGCCTCGGCTCGAGGCCATGCTGATAGGAGGATGAGGCCGCAACCCCTATGAACAGGATCGCAACCCCGAGATGCACGAGATAGCCGCCGTAGCGCCGGCGGTTGCGACTGACGAGTCCGACCAGCGCACGCGGCAACATCTGGCCTGTCGCCGCGCTGCGCACGCGCGCACCCCGCCACAGCTCCTGAACGACGCCGACGATCACGAGGGCGCACAGGCAGAACATCGCGACCGCAGGCGGTTTCCCAGTCACGCCGAGCGCGACCAGCACGATCGCGGTCAGCACCGCGCCGAGCAGCGGCAGCGTGAAGTTGCGCATCAGGTTTCGCGCGCTCGACCTGCGCCAGGCGATCAGCGGGCCGACGGCAGACAGCAGCACGAGGATCAGCGCGAGGGGGACGGTGTAGCGGCCGAACCAGGGTGGACCGACAGACGCCTGCTGGCCCGTCAGCGCCTTCGAGATCAGCGGGAACCAGGTGCCCCAGAAGATCACGAAGCAGAGCCCCACGAGAGCGAGGTTGTTCAGGAGGAACACGGCCTCCCGGCTGAACATCGAGTCGAGCTTGTGCTCTGAGCGCAGCAGGGACCTCCTCGAGACTACGAGATAGATCGACCCGACGATCATCGCGCCGATCAGGATCACGAAGGGCACGCCGAGTGTCGCGCCGCCAAACGCGTGGATCGAGTCGAGCACGCCGCTTCTGACGAGGAACGTGCCCATGATCGCCAGCGTGCCCGTCGCGAGCACGAGCGAGCTGTTCCAGACCTTCAGCATCCCCCGCTTCTCCTGGATCATCAGCGAGTGGATGAACGCCGTGCCCGTGAGCCAGGGCAGCAGCGCCGCGTTCTCCACCGGGTCCCAGCCCCAGTAGCCGCCCCAGCCGAGCTCTGAGTAGGACCAGAGCGCGCCGAGCATGATGCCCCCGCCGAGGAACAGCCAGGAGGCGAGCGCGAACCTCCGCGTCGAGCGGATCCACTCCATGTTCACCTTGCGCGCGATCAGCGCGCCCGCGCCGAAGGCGAACGGCACGATGCACAGCGTGTAGCCGGAGTAGACCATCGGCGGGTGGATCATCATCGTCGGGAAGCGCAGCAGCGGATCGAGCCCTGCGCCTTCGACGGGAGCAGGGCTCAGCGTCTCGAACGGGTTCGCGTAGAAGACCGCAAGCGCGACGAAGAAGCCATCGAAGGCGAGCAGGATCGCCGTCGCATACGCGCTCACCTCGCGCATCCTGCCTTTCACCAGGAACAGGACGAGGCTCGACCACAGGGAGGACAGAAGCGCCCACAGCAGCAGCGATCCTTCCTGAGAGGACCACACCGCCCCCATCCGGTAGAGAAGCGGAGTCGTCGCGCTCGAGGTGTCAGCGACCGTCGAGAAGGTGTAGTCGTTCGTGATGAACGCGATCTCGAGCACGATGAACGCCGTCAGCAGCGTGAGCGCAAGCCCATACACCGCCCTGCGCCCAGAGGTGATCCAGCGGTCCTCGTCAGCGCGCACGCCGTAGATCGAGGCGCCGATGCCGTACACGCACACGACGAGCGCGACGATCATCGAGGCGAAGCCGAGCGAGGGCACCTAGAGCTCCAACGACCGGAGGCAACAGGCGCCGCAGGTCCCGGCCGATGCGAGCGCACACCCCTCGCATGCGCTGCGCGCGCGCCTCAGCGCTCGACCAGGCATCAGGGCAGACGTCTCCCCATCAGTAGACGTGCTTCTCTTTCGGAGGAGCAGTCTTGTACTTCGAGGGGCACTTCGTGATCAGCGAGTTCGGTTCGGCGACGTAGCGATCGCCGCTCTTCTGGACGGTGACGATCACCTCTCGCCCTTCCTTGAACGGATCTGGCACCGTGCCTGTGTAGCGCACAGGCACGGACGCTTCGCCAGCCCTGTCGCGCACGGAGAATGCGAGTACCGCACCCTCGCGTTTGACCGAGTGGGCGACGACCGTTCCCGTCAGCTGGTAGCTGCGGCCGGGGACCGCCTCGTAGAGCAGCTGACTTGGCGTGAACGCCGGGTCAGCGGCGCTGAAGCTCGTGTACATCAGCGCTCCGGCAAGGGTCACCGCCGCCGTCAGTGCGACGATGAGTCTGATCGTTCGCTTTCGCGGATGACTCATCGCGCTAAGTATCCCAAACGTCGATGCCCTGCGCGGCGGCTGTCGCCTCAGCACCCGTCGCACAGGGGCGCTGCGGAAGCTCGAGGAGGTTGCGACCGGAGAGCTGAGTGAGCTCGAGCCCAGAGAGGAGTCTCACAGCTGACGACGAAACATCGGATGACCCGATGCACCCTCGACTCACGGACCTCCGGCGCGCAGCCGATACCAAGGCAGATGGAGCACCCCCGATGCGAACGCTCATGAAACCAGATCGATTGAAGCCCGCCGCAAGGAGGCGACCCTCATTCAGAAGACGGCCAGGCTGGAGCGTTCTGCGCCGCCGCACCCGACTCAAGCGGCCGCGGGCGGCACACGCCACCGAGCGCGCGGGGGCCGCTCTCCAGACCGCCTTTGAGCAGGCGGCAGACGGACGCGGCGGATCTGAGACGAGGGGCGCGCAGGCAACGAGCCGTCGCAGGGAGCCGGAAGCGGGGTTTGAGGCAGGCGTCGAGCCGGCGGGGGCAGAGGATGCAGAGACGCGGGGGCTCGCGGTCGCCAGGGGCGCCGGCGGCCCCCAGGACCTCGGCTCCTACAGCTGCGAGTGCGGTCTCGTCTTCCTCTCACCTGTGTCGACGAGCGTCAGCTGCCCGCACTGCGGCGCCGAGCAGTCCTGGTAGCCGACACATCGGCGTGCCGGCGGCATGCCTCGCATCGCGGACCGGTTCGAGCCCGTCGCCAAAGGTGCGGACGGGGCCTGCGGACCGGGGACTGGCATCGCGTCCCTGCTCGAGGCCGTCGCCAAAGCGGTGCTCGCGCAGCAGATCGGCGCCTGCGGAGAACCGCGCGCAGGCGTCCTGAGACGGCGCTCACCGCTGTCGACTGTCGTAGGGGAGGAGCTTGAATGCGTCGTGCTTGTCGTTCATCGGCCGCAGCGCGCGGAAGCGACGCTCGTCGAGCGTGGCGATATCGGTCGTCTTCACGTGCGCGGCCAACGCGACGAGAGAGGCGTCCGCAAGCCCCAGCTCGATCGATGCCCACCGTTCGGCGACGTCGATCGTCTCGCGCAGGGCGGAAGGCCACCACTCGAGTTGATACGCGCCCCGCTTGAAGTCGTCTCGCAGCGCCATCGCGGCAGAAGCGCCTCCCTGTCGTGAGACGAGATGATCGAGCTCAGCCAAGATGAGCGGGGTGCTCACGAGCTCGTCCTCGAGCTCATCCATCCACTCGCGCACGAGCTCGTGGTCCGCATCACGCCTGTCCATGAACGCAAGCACGACCGACGTGTCGAGAACGATCAATGCCCGCCGAATCCGGTTTCCGTGAGGTAGCGGTCAGCGTTGCGCGCGAGATCACCTGGCCCCTCGAAGACTCCCGCTGCGCGCGGACGCGATCTCGGCGCCTCTGCGACGGCTTTCGCCAGCGCATCGCGAATCAGGGCAGCCTTGGTCGTTCCCTTCGCCGAAGCGATCCTGGCAAGTGCATGGTCGACATCTGGGTCGAGATAGATGCTCGTCTTCACCACATGGCCCATGGTACCACCCGCCACCCGCCACCTGAGAGTCCCGCTCAGCCTGAGAGCGCCCGCCGCTCGGCCGCCGCCGCGAGGTGCGCGTAGATCGGAGCGAGCGGCTCGCTGAGGTTGCCGCCGTCCTCCGCTGCCGGCAACGGGCCAAGCCGGCGCAGCAGCGCATCTGGAAACTCGCTTGCGAGAGGGCTCACCTGAAGCTGCGCAAGCTGAGGACCGGCGCGCCAGAAGCTGTCGATGAGCTGCGTCAGCGGCACTTGCGTCTTTCGCTCGGCATCCCGCTGCTGAACCGCACGCTCGCCGACGGACAGGCCACCAGCTGCCTTCATCCGTCGGGCACGCAGGCTCTGGAGCAGCTCCTGCTGCGTGCGCCCCCGCAGCGTAAAGAGCGCGAACGGGTCGCCGTCGAGGTGTTCGGCGAGCACGTAATACGCGGCTGCGGTGTGCTTGCACGGATTGGCCTCGTCCGGACAGCTGCAGTCCGCGCGCAGCTCCTCGTAGCTCACCGGCAGCAGCGCCAGCTTCGCGCCCGCCAGCACCTCCTCGATGTCACTGGGCATCTCACCCGCAAGGAGCTTCGCCAGCATCAGCGCTCGCGAGGCGATCGCCTTCTCAGCTCGCCGCCACTGATGCTCGGAGAAGACCGCTGGACGGATCCGCACCTTGTAGGGAGTGAACATCGTGCCCTGCACCTTTGCCAGCACGATCCCAGGCTCGACGTCGAGCTCGAGCACCTGCCCGGCGGCCGCGTACTCGCGGCCTCGCTGCAGCCTCGAGCCGATCCCAAACGACTCGAGCAGGTCGAGGAACCGTCGCGACCACCATCTGCGGGCGAGCTCTGAATCGACGGCATCGCCGCCGGGCGCTCTCAGGGGCTCGGCGGCAGGCGCCCCGCTCCGGTGGCTGGCGAGCGGGGCCGGCGGCTCGGCGTCAGGCGCCCCGCTCGGATGGCTTGCGAACGGGGCCATCAGGCTGCCACCGCATCTCCTGTCAGCGCTATGAGCTCTCTCAGCGCAGAGGCGTCGAGCTCGGTGAGCCAGCCCTCGCCTGAGCCGACGATCTGCTCTGCGAGGTCCTTCTTCTCGGAGATCAGCTGATCGATCCGCTCCTCGAGCGTGCCGACGCAGGTCAGCTTGCGCACCTGCACGTTCTTGCGCTGCCCGATCCGGAACGCACGATCGGTCGCCTGGTCCTCGACCGCAGGGTTCCACCAGCGGTCGAAGTGGATCACGTGGCTGGCCGCCGTGAGGTTGAGCCCTGTGCCACCCGCCTTCAGCGAGAGCAGGAACAGCGACGGCCCGTCTGGCGACTGGAAACGCTCCACCATCTGGTCGCGTGCACGCTTCGGCGTTCCCCCATGCAGGAACAGCACCTCGGCGCCGAGGCGCTCCTGCAGGTGGGCGCGCAGCCGGTGGCCAAACTCTGCGAACTGGGTGAAGCACAGCGCCTTGTCTCCCTCCGCAAGCGCCTCGGCGAGGATCTCCTCCAGGCGCGTCAGCTTGTCGGAGCGCCCGTCCAGCCGTGAACGGTCCTTCAGCAGGTGGGCGGGATGGTTGCAGACCTGCTTGAGCTTCATCAGCGCCTGCAGCACGATCCCCGACCGCGCGATCCCCTCCACCTCTTCGATCCGCTGCAGCATCTCGTCCACGACCGCCCTGTAGAGGGTCGCCTGCTCGGTCGTGAGATGGCAGTCGACGCGCATCTCGATCTTCTCAGGCAGGTCCGAGATGATGTCCCTGTCCGTCTTCAGCCGCCGCAGGATGAACGGGGCGGTCGCGCGCCGCAGTCGCTGAGCGGCAGCGCCGTCGCGCCAGCGCTCGATCGGCGTGGCGAACTGCTCACGGAAGCTCTCCGCGGAACCAAGCAGCCCAGGGTTCAGAAAGTCCATGATCGAGTGCAGCTCCGCAAGCCTGTTCTCGACCGGCGTGCCCGTCAGAGCAACGCGGTGAGAGGCCTCGAGCGATCGGATCGCCCTCGTCTGCTTCGCCTCACGCGTCTTGATGTTCTGCGCCTCGTCGAGCACGATCCGCTCCCACCGGATCTCCGCGAGCGTCGCCCGATCGCGCAGCGCAAGCGCGTATGTGCTGACGACCAGGTCGCTGTGCTTGGCCGCCCTTGCAAAGGCACGCCCCTTCAGCCGCTCGCGGCCGTGGTGGACGTGGAGGAGAAGGCTCGGCGCGAAGCGAGCCGCCTCGCGACGCCAGTTCTCCACGACAGAGACGGGGCAGAGCAGAAGGGTCGGACCGGGCTTGCCGCGCCTGCTGCGCGCCTGCCCCCCGGCCGCGGACCGCTCGCGCTCGGCGAGCAGGAGCGCGAGCAGCTGAACCGTCTTCCCCAACCCCATGTCGTCGGCCAGGCACGCCCCCAGCCCGAGGCTTGACATGAAGCAGAGCCAGGCAAGGCCACGCTGCTGGTAGGGGCGCAGCTCTCCCACGAAGGAGGATGGGCTCGGAACCGCCTGCAGCCGCCGCTCACCGTCTGCCCGCAGCAGCTCCGAAAGCCAGCCCGCCGCCTCGATCTCGACCTCTGGCAGCTCCTCCTGCGCGCCTCCGCTGCGCACCCCAAGCCCCTCTCGCAGCAGCTCCGCGGCGCTCGCCCTGCCCTTCGCGCGCCTGCCCTTGAAGAACCGCAGCGCAATCTCGACGTCCTCGGCGCGCAACGCGATCCAGCGCCCCGCCGCCTTCAGAAGCGGCAGCTTCAGCTCCGCGAGCGCTTCGAGCTCGGGCAGCGTCAGCGTCGCCTGCCCGATCGCGACCCGCCACTCGTATGCGCAGAGGCCGTCTACGCCGAACAGCCCCGCCCCCTCTTCCCACTGCTGCATCGGCTGCGCAGTCAACTTGACCCGGAGACGCTGGCGCCACCACGGCGGCGTGATCGTCCCGAACCCCGCCTGCTCGAGCAGTGGAACCGCCTCGCGCAGGAAACGATACGCCTGCTCAGCGCTCAAGTCGATCCCAGTGGGCGCCGACTGCTCGAGCGCGGGTGCGAGGTCTGGCCACAGCCGCAGCGCATGGCCAAGCCCGCCAAGCAGTCGCTCCTGTGGGTTCTCGAGCATCCGCCCAAGCGCCTGAAGGCGCTCGCTGTGCGCCCACACCTCCGCGGCGGGCACGAGCACGCTTGGGTCCTCCTTGTGCTGCAGCAGGAACTCCACGCGCCAGGGCTCGGAATCGAGGATCCCTCCAGTCTCAGGGTCGAGCCTCGCCAGGGCGACGACCGACCCCTCCTCCTGTTCTGCCTGCAGGCGAGCGCCGCTGCCGGTCTCGTCCTCCGCTCCGCCTGGTGCAATCAGCCGGAAGCAGGTGCGGAACATGCGCCGCGCCGTGTAGTCCTGCCCCGCCGCCCACCACTGCTCCAACCGCTCGGCGAGCCTCGCCAGCTCGCGCGGATTGCCCTCCACCGTTGGATCCTCGTCGACCAGTGCGAGCAGCCACGCCTCTGAGACACCGGTGGTCACGGAGGTGAGCTCACCGATGCCCTCGGGCCCACGCTGAAGAAGCTCGCGG
>JAJYUP010000089.1 GCA_021792455.1 Actinomycetes bacterium
TGGCGCGAGCTGCACTTTCAGGGCTCGCCGGACCCATCGTCGCTCCCGCCTTCGCCGGCCCCCAGGTCCGTCGCCCGGCCCTGCCGTGCCTCGGGCCCTCTCAGTCCTGCCTGCCCTCGCCGGTGGGCAGCGGGCCATGCTCCGCCTCGAACTTGTCCTTCACCTCCGCGAACGCCTCGAGCGCACGGTCGAGCGTCACCGTGTCGTGGGTCGCCATCACGCTCGTGCGCAGAAGCGCACCGCCTGGAGGCACCGCTGGGTGCAGCGCGCAGTTCGTGAACACTCCCCTGTCGTACAGCGCGCGCCAGAGCAGGCCCGCCTTCCAGTCGTCGCCTACGAACACTGGGACGATTGGGGTGATGAAGCTCTGCGGCTCGTTGTCCGACGCGGTGCGCACTGGCGTCCCTGCCAGCGTTGCGTAGCCGATCTGTCGCAGCCCATCGCTCAGGTGGGCTGCGTTCGCAAGCACCATCGACATCAGCTGCCGCCCCTCATCGGAGCGGATGATCCTGAGCGCGGCGAGCGCTGCTCCCAGGGCGGCGGGCACGGCGGAGGCCGTGAACAGGAAGGCGCGGGAGGAGAGGCGGAGGTAGTCGATCACCTCGGCTCGCCCTGCGACGAAGCCCCCGCAGGATGCAAGCGACTTCGAGAAGGTGCCCATCCGCAGGTCGACTGCGTCCTCCACCCCGAGAAGCTCTGATGCGCCTGCACCCCGCGCTCCCAGCACGCCGGCGCCGTGGGCCTCGTCGACCATCAGCCTCGCGCCGCTCTGCCTGCACAGACTCGTGATCTCGAGCAGCGGGGCGAGGTCGCCCTCCATCGAGAACACCCCGTCGATCACGACGAGCGTTCCCCCCCCGTCCTCACGCGCACGCTCCAGCGCGCGCTCGAGCTTGTCCACCCGGCCGTGGCGGAAGGGCCTCAGCTTCGCTTTCGAGAGCAGCGCGCCGTCGAGGATCGAGGCGTGGTCGGCGGAGTCGACGATCACGGTGTCGGCTGGGCTCAGGAGCGTGCCGAGAGCTCCGACATTCGCCTGATGGCCGGTCGTGAAGACGAGCGCGTCCTCTGTGCCCATCCACTGCGCGAGCTCCTGCTCGAGCTCGAGGTGCAGCGGCGTCGTGCCGTTCAGCAGCCGCGAGCCCGTCAGGCCCGTACCGTAGCGGTGCAGCGCCTGCTCTGCTCCACTCATCACGCGCTCGTCCGCAGTCAGGCCGAGGTAGTTGTTCGAGGCGAGCATGATCCTCGGCTGCCCCTCCATCTCCACGATCGGCATCGCCGGCGACTCGACTGTGTGGAAGTAGGGGAACAGCCCGGACTGACGGGCGGCGTCGATCAGCGCCGCGCGCTCGTGCGCGCGAACCTTGGTGAACACGTCGATCGAGGTGGCCATGTAATGTGACGCTGCTGTGTCTACCGTTGTCGATGAGAAGGCATTGGACGTCGAGGTCAGGGCCGTCGCTGGCAGACGCGAGACTGGCACCTTCGTCAAGCTGCCCTGGCGGCTGTATCGTAACGAGCCCACGTGGGTCGCGCCGCTTCTCATGGAAGTCAAGAAACGGCTCGACCGTGCTCGCAACCCGTTCTTCAAGCACGCCGAGGCGGAGTACTTCCTCGCCTGGCGCGGCCGTCGCGCCGTTGGACGCATCAGCGCGCACATAGATCGCAACCTCAACGAGTTCCAAGGCAACCGCTGGGGCCTGTTCGGGTGGTTCGAGTGCGAGGACGATCCTGCGGCCGCGAGGTCGCTGCTCGCCGCTGCTGAAGCCTGGCTCTCGCAACGGGGCTGCGAGAAGATCGTCGGCCCCATGGACTTCACGACCAACGACGAGTGCGGTGTGCTCATAGAGGGCCACGAGCGGCGGCCGATAATCCTCTGCCCCTGGCATCATCCCTACTACCAGCGACTCTTCGAGTGCGATCTCGGCATGGACAAGGCGATGGACCTGCTGATGTGGAGCCTCTACGTCACCGGTCGCGACAAGGTCCATCCCGCGATCTGGGAGGTTGCGGGCAAGGTCGAATCAGAGCATGGGATCGTCTGCCGCAACTTCCGCAAGCGCGACCTCGAGGCCGAGGTTGGGCGCTTCCTCGAGGTGTACAACGCCGCCTGGGAGCGCAACTGGGGATTCGTGCCGCTCACGGAGGAGGAGGTCCGCCACTACGCCAAGGATCTCAAGCCCGTGCTCGACGAGAACTGGGCGATGGTCGCCGAACGGGCGGACACTCGCGAGGTCGTCGGCGCCGCGCTCACGCTGCCTGACTACAACCAGGTGCTCGCGAAGCTCAACGGCCGACTGCTCCCGTTCGGCTGGATCACGGCGCTCATCCAGCGCAGGAAGATCGACGCGGTGCGCGTGTTCGCGCTTGGGGTCAAGCCGGAGTACCAGCACACAGGCGTTGCCGCCCGCTTCTACCAGATGCACTTCGACGCGGCGGAACGCACGCCCCAGAAGTGGGGTGAGACGGGTTGGATACTCGAGGTGAACAAGCCGATGAACAGGGCGATGGAAGGGATGGGCGGCCAGATCGTGCGTCGCTACCGGCTCTATGAGCGCGACCTGCCCTGAGGGGCGCGCGCCGCCCTCAGCCGGGCCGTTTGACATCGAGCGCCTGCCGCCGCCCAGCCTGCCGGTTGCGACGTCGGGGGCGACCTCTAGACTCGACTCAGTGAGTGAGACCCCTCATTCGAGCCCTGGATCCGGCCATGAGCTCAACGGCGACAGCCGGCAGGCTGACGCGCTGCCGGTGATCTTCCATCGATCGGCTCGAGCGCCTGCGCTGCAGGCGCATGGGCCGCCTGTGCTCTCTCGTGCCTCCAGAGCGCTCTCGCGGGTCTCGGAGGGGCCGGTCCTCAGAACCGCAGCGGTCGCGGCCGGTGGCTTCATCGCCGGCGCGGCGGTCGTCACCCTCTCGGCTCGCCTGCGCGGACCGACGCGCAACGTGCGATCCACACGCGGCGCGCGATCGCCTCGACGGCGCGGTCGGGGCGCGCCTGAGGGGGTCGAGCTGCTGCAGATCCTCGCAAGCCGCTCCCTGCTCGTCGATGTGCATCTGCTTGGCCGGACACGCCCCGTCCGCTGATCCACGAGCGCACAGCCGGCCTGCTGCGCGACGCCCTTCCTCTCAGCGAGGCTCTGTCGTCCAGGTGCGAAGGGAGCTTGCCGTCGTCACGCCGTTCAGGCTGCCGATGCGCTCGAGCCCGGACGCGCTCACGATCGTCAGAGCAGGGGTTCTTCATCGCCTCATCCATCACGAAGGCCAGCCCGTGCTCGTGCGGGTTGCGCAGACCGCCGCCGACAGGGTCATCTTCGGCGCCTGTGCGCGCACGCGCCAGTCAGCCCTCTATGGCATCGACCGGATGCGCTTCGCGCTTGGCATCGACGTCGACGTGCGCTCCTTCCATCGCCTGTTCTGCCGAGACGCGGTGATCGGAGAGTCGGTGCGCCGACGTCCATGGCTGCGGACGGCGCGGCAGCCTCATCCCTTCACAGCGCTTGCTTGGGCGGTCTGCGAGCAGCTCATCGAATATCAGCGGGCGGCGGCGATCGAGCGACGGATCGTCCGCCGGCTTGGACGCAGGCTCACGATGCCTGATCGCACCGTGCTCTGTGACGCGCCGAGCGCTGCCGCGCTTGCGCAGGTCAGCCCCGCGCTGCTGCAGTCGTTGGACCTCGGCGCGCAGCGCGCACGTGCGCTCATCGCGTGTGCGAGGGAGGTCGCCGCTGGGCGAATCGACCTGCACGGCGCGGAGCATCAGCGGGCGTGGGGGCGGCTTCGCATCATTCCTGGGATCGGCCCGTGGACGGTGCAGATGCTCGCGCTGCACGGCCAGGGGCGAGAAGACCAGGTCCCCGCCGGCGACGTCGGGCTGCTGCGGCGGGTCGGGGTCGTGCTCAGCGGCGGAGATCCGCGCGCGTTCGCCACCGAAGAGCAGGTGCTCGCCTTCTTCGCGCCCTACGGGGAGTGGGCGGGCCTTGCCGCTTCCCACGTGCTCAGCGCATCAGGCCTCATCCGCCAGGCTCAGCTGGGTCGCCCATCACAGCCCGCTGCTGTGGAACAGATGCAGCCAAGGCCCAAACCAGGCGACTGAGACCACCGCGAGGATCAGCCCCAACGCGATCGCGGCGCTCAGCGAGAGCACGCGCCCGAGGCTGCCGGTGCCGTAGGCGTTCCAGGCTGCGACGTGCTCGGTCGGCAGCGCGCTTGCGGCGGAGCTGCGGCGCATCCCAGGCAGCTGCTCGGTCGCCTCTGCGAGTCGTGATGTCAGGTCCCCCTCGAAGCGGGGGCTGATCGCGCCTGGGACCTCGGTGATGTGGCCGAGCACGTGAAGAGCGGTGAAGATGATCCACACGACGAAGCTCGCCTTGTGCAGGAAGAGCAGCGTGCCCCTCGAGCTTGGGCCGAGAAACAGCAGCGCCACCCCAGTCGCGAAGACGGCGATCGTCGAGGCGACGACGATCGGCGCGATCATCCGCATCACCGGCGCCGGCGGCCCCGCCTCGCGGTAGCGAGGGTTGAAGGTGTAGTAGCGGGTGAACCTGTACCCGGTGCTTGCGAGCTTCAGCGCGACAGGTCCGATCAGGAGCATCCCTATGAACATGTGCAGCGAGAGCAGCGGCACGATCCGCAGGATCGTCACCCCGAGCAGGGCGAACAGGACGAGCAGCACCGCGGCGGTCTGGGCGGTCAGCAGGCGGTTTCCGCTCGTGCCTCCTGCGAGCAGCCGTCCTGAGAGCCCAGGACGCACGCCCGCTGCCGCACGGCGTTCGGATTCGCGTCGCCGTTCCGCTGCGCGCCGGCGCGCTGATGCGGCGCGCCGCTCATCTGTTGCACTGCGATCGAAGGCCATCGGATCAGCAGCCTGCCCTTCATCTCTAAGCAGGCTCTAACCGGAGCATGAGAAATCTCATCGCATGCTCCGGGCGGTCGATCAGGCAGCCCGTCGCGATCGGCGCGCCGCAGTGCAGCGCGCAGGTCAGGTCTCTCTCGAGCGACCCGCCGCCGCCTCAGCTGCGCCTGTCGGTCGGCACCCGCGCCAGTGCAGCCGCCAGGCCACGTTCGCCTCAGGTGCGCCGTTCGCTGCGCCTCAGAGCCCGGATCTGAGCAACCGTCGGGCGTCTGAGCTGCCGGCGACCGCGCCTCACGCACGACGCGCCGCCGGGACTATCCTCACTGGCAATGTTGGATCCGCCCGATGAGACCTCGCATGCCCCCGATGCGCTCGCTGCGGGCAGCGTCGGCTCGGGTGGCTTCGCGCCAGCGGTCTTGGTGGTGGAGGACGAGCCGGGGATCGTCGACTTCCTGCAGCGCGGCCTTGCGGCGGCGGGGTTCGAGGTCACGGTCCAACTCGATGGCATCGCAGGCGAACGCTCGGCGTTGCGGGAGAGCTTCGACATCGTCGTGCTCGACCTGATGCTGCCGAAGCGCAGCGGGCTCGATGTGCTGCGCTCGGTGCGCAGCGCGAAGCCTGGTCTGCCGGTGATCGTCCTCACCGCGCGAGCCGAGATCGAGGATCGCGTCACTGGGCTCGAAGCGGGTGCTGCCGATTACCTCGTGAAGCCGTTCTCGCTCGCGGAGCTGATCGCGCGAATCAATGCCCAGCTGAGGATCGCCACACAGGCCGCCCAGACGACGCTGCGGGGCGAGGACATAGAGGCGAACCTGCTCACGCGCAAGGTGCGGAGGGCTGGTCGGCAGGTGCAGCTGTCCACAACCGAGTTCGAGCTGCTCGTCTACCTGCTGCGACACCACGGACAGGTCCTCAGCCGCGAGCAGATCCTCGCCGCCGTGTGGGGCTATGAGCACGATCCGGCGACGAACATCGTCGATGTCTACATCGGATATCTGCGTCGCAAGCTCCGCCAGCCTGGCAAGCCTGCGCCGATCCAGACGGTGCGGTCGGTTGGGTACCGGCTTGGGCATGTCTCCTGAGCGCTGCGCCGAAGCTTCGACTCCGCTTCACCGCCGGCTTCTGGTGTCGCTGCGGGCGGCGGCGCAGGGGCTGCGGTGGCGGCTTGCCGCCTGGGTTGCGCTCGTCGTCGTCGTCACGTTCGCTGCCACGTTCGCGATCGTCTACCGTGGCACTGGCAGCCAGCTCCGCGCACAGACGGACAACGAGCTGCGTGGCGATGCGACCGCGCTCACGCGGATCGTGCAGGCCGCTTCCGGCTCGTCGGTGCGAATCGCAAACACGCTCGCCCGCTACGTCGCCGGCCAGTCGTTTGCGACGACATCGACCGTGTTGTTCGCGGTCGTGCCGACGGTCGGCATCGAGACGAACACGCCGGAGCTGTTCTCGCGGAGCGTGCCAGACGACGGAGAGAGCGCGGCTGTGCAGCGCGCTGAGAACAGGCTCTCAGGCAGACTGATGAGCGCGCCGATCGGCTACAGCACGCAGACGCTTGGTGAGGAAGGTCAGTTTCGAGTGCTGAAGCGCTCGCTCCAGGTGCCTCAGGTCGGCGCTGTGCTCGTCGGCGTCGGCGAGTCGCTTGCCCCTGTCAGCCATGCACAGCAGGGTGTCGCGACTGCGTTCATCTATGCGGGTGCCGCCGCGCTCCTCATCGCGCTGCTCGGCTCGCTGCTCATAGGCGCGAGGCTCTCGCGTCCGCTTCGCCGGATGGCGGCGGTTGCCGCACGCGTTGACGCCGGGGACCTGCGTCCGCGGATCGAGCCGGATGCATCGGGTGGCGACCGTGCATTCGGCGGCAGGGAGATCGTCGTGCTCGCGGAGGCGTTCAACCACATGCTCGACCGGCTTGCAGAGGCTTTTGCGGGTCAGCGGGAGTTCATCGCGGACGCCTCGCATGAGCTGCGCACGCCGCTCACGGTGATGAGGGGCCAGCTCGAGGTGCTCGCAACGCAGCGCGAACCAGCCGCGCAGGAGGTGCGCCGCGTCGAGGGGCTCGTGCAGGCGGAGATCTCGCGGCTCGGCCGGATGGTCGACGACATGCTGCTGCTCGCGAAGGCCGAGCACTCTGAGTTCCTTCGTGTCGAGCAGGTCGACCTGCAGAGCTTCCTGCTCGAAATCTGGGACGGGATGACGCTTGTCGCGCAGCGGCGCTTCGAGCTCGATGAGGTCCCGTCTGGCACGCTGCTCGCAGATCCTGACCGTCTCGCCCAGGCGCTTCGCAACCTCATCGGCAACGCGATCGAGCACACGAGCTCGCCTCACGGCCTCGTTCGCCTCCGCGTGGAGCCGGCTGTCGGCTCGAGCACCTCAGGGCACTCGCTGCACTTCATCGTCGAGGACGATGGCCCCGGCATTCCCGAGGACCAGCTCGAGCGCGTGTTCGATCGCTTTCATCGCGTCGATGCCGGACGAGATCGCGCCTCTGGCGGGGTCGGGCTCGGCCTCGCGATCGTGCGCGCGATCGCTGAGGCGCACGGCGGCTCGGTGGTCGCCGGACGGGCCGTGGGAGTCGGCGGTGCGCGGATCGTCGTGCAGATACCTGGATTCTCGCCAAGCGCGCATAGATCGCCTCCCGACGATGACTCCGTGCGGCGGAGGTCCCGCCTCAGGGCTGGGAGCACCTCGAGCCGTGGCGACTCCTCGAGCCGTGGCGACTCCTCGAGCCGTGGAGGGCCACCCGGCCGCGGAGGATCAGTGGTTGCCCGCAGGCATCCTGCGCCTTTGAACGGTGGAGGTCGGCATCGGGAGCGGTAACTTCTCTGTCATGTCAGCTCTCGCGCAAACAGCTCTCCCCACCTCGCAGCTCGAGCCTGCGCGCGAGCGGCTCAGCGCGCGTGAGGTCGAAGTTCTCCACCTCATCGCGCTTGGGCACACATCTGCCGAGGTCGCGGCAAAGCTGCACCTCTCCCCCCGCACCGTCGAGACGCACAGGTCCCGGATCAATCGCAAGCTTCGGCTATCCAAACGGGCTGACCTCGTGCGCTACGCGCTGCGTCAAGGGCTGCTGCGACCGTGAGCGGGCGAATTGAGGAGTCGCTGTCAGCATCTCGCGGTCAGCTCTGACCCGCCTGGGCGAAGCTGATCGTCTCTGAGCCTGCGCGCGGGCGATCGCTGCTCGGCGCTGAGAGCCTTGCGCGCACGCAGGTGCCGCTGCCTGGCTGCGAGGTTATCGTCAGGCTGCCTGCGGCGAGCCTCACCCGCTCGCGCATGCCGACGAGTCCGAACCCTTCACCGCCGCTGCTCGGTGTGAATCCTGTCCCGTCGTCACGCACTTCCACCGAGACCTCTCCACCGGCGTGAACAGCGCGCACCTCGACCTTCGAGGCTTCGGCGTGCTTCACGATGTTGGTCAGCGCCTCCTGGACGAGCCGGTAGACGCTGATCTCGAGCTCTGGGTGCAGTCGCGGCTCTCCGGCCTCTGGGTCTGGCAGCCGCAGCGTTGCCTCTATCAGCAGCCCACTCGTTTCCCGGTGGTGGTCTAGCAGCGTTTCGATCGCCGCCTTCAGGCCGAGTTCGTCGAGGGCCGCTGGTCGCAGCTCTGAGATGATCGCTCGAAGGTTGCGGATCTCATCCTCGATCTGGGAGATCGACTGCCTCACCGCCGACTCGAGCCGTTCGGGATCGGCAGTGCGAAGCGCCGCAGAGAGCTGGAACCGCAGCGCCCCGAGTCCCTGCAGTGTTTCGTCGTGAAGCTCGCGGCCCCATCTGCGCCGTTCCGCGTCGGCGGCGGCGAGCGCGCTGCTCAGCTGCTCGGCGTGAGCGCTCTGGGCGAGAGCGACCGCGCTGCCCGCGCTCGCCGCAAAGATCTCGAGCAGCTGCTCGTCCTCATCTGTGAAACCGTCGTCCGCCTGCCCGCGATCGAAGGCGACGAGCAGACCGAGCGGCTTTCCGCCGTGGATCATCGGCACGAACAGGGCCGTGCTGGGATCTGGCACCCCGAAGGCGTGCTCTGGGGAGATCTTCAGTGAGCGCATCGCGCCGACGATCCGCTGTGGGCGGCCTGACAGAAGGATCTCGCCGGAGGTGGAGCCTGCGATCGGCAGCCTTCTGCCGTCGACGTTGCTGCGCTGACCCGCGCCCGCTGAGAGCACGAGG
Organism: Actinomycetes bacterium; assembly: GCA_021792455.1. GTDB lineage: Bacteria > Actinomycetota > Thermoleophilia > Solirubrobacterales > Solirubrobacteraceae > Palsa-744. The sequence goes on from JAJYUP010000089.1 coordinate 9,005, forward strand.
TCGGGTCCGTCGCGCAGGAGCACGACGAGGCTGCGCGCGTTCACGAGCGCCCTGCCGCGCTGAACGATCATCTCGAGGGCCCGCTCGAGGCTGAGATCGCCACCGATCGCAACCGCGACATCCCGTGCCGCCTGCAGGCCGCGGACGGCCTTCTCGAGCTCGATCCGCCTGTTCTCACAAGCCTTGAACAGACGCGCATTCTCGAGCGCGACTGCCGTCCATCCGGCGATCAGCAGCACGAGCTGTTCGTCCTGCTCGGTGAACTCGCCGCCCCCGAGCTTGTCGGTGAGATACAGGTTGCCCCACGCCTGCTTGCCGATCATGATCGGGACGCCGAGGAACGTCGTCATCTTCGGGTGGCCTGCGGGGAACCCGTAGCTGTTCGGGTGGCTCGCGATGTCGCTGAGGCGCAGCGGTTTCGGGTCCTCGATCAGCAGACCGAGGACGCCCCTGCCGGTCGGCGGCTCGCCGATCCTCCTGCGGGTCTGCTCATCGATTCCAAGCGTGATGAAGCGGGCGAGCGCCTTGCGCTGCTCGTCGAGCACGGCCAGCGCCGCATACCTCGCATCCGTCGCCTCCTTCGCGAGCTGAAGCAGACGGTGCAGCACCATCTCCTCGTCGAGCTCGCTCATCAACGTCCGCCCGATGTCCACCAGACGCGAGACCCAACGTTGATCGGGGAGATCGTCCATCTCTCGATGGAAGAGTAGTCAGAGGACCCCTGCGCGGGCGTCGCGACCGATCGTGGCGGCGCGGGCGCGACTGGATGCCGCCTGCCCTCGCCTCTCGAGGACCACCGCGGATGTCCCGCGGCATCTGGGCCGCCAGCGCTCTCTGGGGGCCGACTGGGCGGCGATGGCGGATGTCCCGCAGCATGTGGGCAGCCAACTGCGGATGCGAGACCTCACGTTCGCCGTCATGCTGTTGCACGGTACCCAGCGCGAGCGCAGCCCCGCTCGTGCATGTGGGCGGCAGCTGAAAAGGAGACCTCGATGCGACCACTGACGCAGAGCCCCGCACCGACCAGGCAGGCACCCCGTTCGCCCGCATTCTCCAGCGTGCTCTGCGCTGTCGACGGCACTCACGCGAGCTTTGCGGCCGTCGCCCACGCCGCCGCGCTCGCGGGCGCCTCGGCTCGGCTCACGCTGCTCGTAGTCACCGCCTCAGGCAGCGGCAGCGCGAACTTCCGATCGGCTGCGATCAGTCCGCAGCGGGCGAGCAGCATCCTCGAGAGGGCGGCGCGGATCGCGGCGCAGGCGGGGGTCAGCTGCGAGCGCGCGATCGACACGAGCGGGCCACCCGCCGCCGTCATCCTCGGGCATGCGAGCAGCTGCGACCTGCTCGCGATAGGGGCGCCTGCGCGTTCACCTCTTGGCACCGTCGGCGCCGCGGTCGTACGCGCAACCCTTCGCTCCTTCGAGACGCCGCTGCTTCTCGGCAGGCGCGGGAGGGCGGGCACCTCGCTGCTCGATCGAGTGCTGATCGCAAGCGACGGCACGGACAGCTCCGAGATGCTCGTCGCCTTCACCTCCAGTCTGCTCGGAGATCGCGTCGGGGAGCTCGTGCTCGTCAACGCCGTCGGCTCGGAGTCCCACTCGCAGCCGCACCGCATCGCCGCTGAGGAGCGGCTTCTCCGCGAGGCGCACAAAGAGCGCGTGCGGCTGCTCGTCGAACCGGGCAACCCCGCCTCGGTGATCCTCCACGCCGCCGAGGAGCAGCGTGCCACCCTCGTGGTGCTCGGCTCGCGCAGGCTTTCGGGGATCGGTGCGGCGCTTGGCAGCGTCAGCCGGAGGGTCGTCCGCGAGCTGCCCTGCACGGCGCTCGTGCTGCCGCCTGAGCGCCTCCGGCAAAACGATGCCGCAGGGCCGGCTGCGTAGTTTTCCGCTGCGCGAGAAGGGCTTTCCTCGGCCGAGGTGGCCGGCTCCTTGCCCTAACCTTCGATCATGGTTGCGCAAGAAGGCGCAGGGCCGGCGAGCGAAGCGCCGTTCAGGGCTGTGATAGCGGGGGGCGGTGTCGCGGCGCTCGAGCTTGCGTTCGCCCTCCACGACCTCGGCGCCGACCGTCTGCAGGCGCTTTTGGTCGCGCCGAACACCGAGTTCCGCTATCGCGCCTATGCCGTCAGGGCTCCGTTCTCCTACGCCGCTGAGTCCCGCTATCCGATGCAGCGGATCGTGCACGACGCGGGCGCGGAGCTGATCGCTGACAGGCTCGCGTGGGTGGATTCGGGAGCGCAGATACTCCACACGG
>JAJYUP010000090.1 GCA_021792455.1 Actinomycetes bacterium
CTCGTCGCCGGGGTCGGCACCGGTGGCACGATCACCGGGGTCGGTGAGTACCTGCGCAGAGGCAACCCCGCGCTCAGGATCGTCGCCGTCGAGCCCGCAGGCTCTCCTGTGCTCTCTGGCGGCAGGGCGGGCGCGCACCGGATCCAGGGCATCGGCGCGGGCTTCGTCCCTGCAGTGCTGAACGTCGACCTGATCGACGAGGTGATCGCCGTCGCAGACGATGACGCGATCGAGACGGCGTGGCACTGCGCCCGGAGGGAGGGGGTGCTCGCCGGGATCTCGTGCGGCGCGGCCCTGCACGCAGCGCTGACGATTGCGCAGCGGCCCGCCTCGAGGGGCAAGCGCATCCTCGTGATCATGCCCGACTCCGGCGAGCGCTACGTCTCACAGGCCTTCTTTGCGCCTCAGAGCGCCTAGCGGCAGCTACGCTTCGAGAATGTACGGAGTGCGCTCTGTCGGCAACCTGCTCTCTGAGCTGAGGCGCGACATCGCGGCGACGAAGGAGCGTGATCCCGCCGCGCGCGATGTGAGCTCGCTCGAGATCTTCGCGACCTGGCCGGGCATCCACGCTCTGCTGATGCACAGGGTCGCGGCCGCTCTGCACGAGGCGGGGGTGCCGCTGCTGCCGCGGACGATTGCGTTGGTCTCGCGGTTCATCACCGGCATCGAGATCCACCCCGCAGCGCGCATCGGCCGCGGGGTCTTCATCGACCATGGCTGTGGCGTCGTGATCGGCGAGACGGCCAGCATCGGCGATGACGTCACCCTCTATCAGGGTGTGACGCTCGGGGGCACGGGCTTTCAGACCGGCAAGAGGCACCCCACGGTGCAGGACAACGTCACGATCGGCTCCGGCGCGAAGCTGCTTGGACCGATCACCGTCGGCGATGGTGCGAAGATCGGCGCGAACACCGTAGTCGTCACCGACGTGCCTGCGAACTCGACCGTCGTCGGCAACCCTGGGCATCCCGTGAAGGTCGAAGGCCGCCGTCCAGAGGGGCCTGATGTCGACTGGATTCACCTGCCTGACCCCGTCGCAGACGCTGTGCAGGCACTCTCAGCGCGCATCACCGAGCTCGAGCGGCTCGTGAGCGAGCTGAACGGCAGGCAACCGCAGAAGGTCGCACAGGTTCGGCCCCCGGAGCGCGGACGTGGGCGAAGTCCCGCAGGGGGATAGACGGGGAGCGGACGCAGCAGCAGCGCGACGGCGGGGCGGCAGCAGCGCGACGAGGGTCGAGTGCGAGCGCTCGTGGGCGGCTCAGTAGAAGACGCACCGGCAGCGGTGGCGCGGCTTCGCCTTGAAGTGAGGCTGCTGGCCGCAGTTCCACAGCCAGTTGTCGATGATGCGGGGCGGCAGCCCACTCTGCTTTGAGATCAGCTCGCAGGCGTGCAGCGCGCACGCCCTGATCTGGCGCTCGAGCCCGCCAAGCGGAAGCAGGCCGCCAGAGTCGATCTGGCTTGCGAGCCTCTCGCTGTAGCGGAGCACTCCGCTGACTCGGAGCACGTGGGGAACGAGGTTGTCGGCGAAGATCGTGAGCTCGTCGATGTCGTGGAAGGAGGCGACTCCTGCGAGCTGGAGGTCGTGGGCGGCGATCTGGGCGCGCTTGTAGAAGCCGACGTCTGCAAACATCGGCATCCCTGCCGTGAGCATGCCCGCGAACCGCTCAGCGGACCCGTTCGCTTCGCTGACGAGGTCGAGGGCGCGGCGATCGCCGAGGAACCGTCCAAGCGAGCGCAGCGCCTGCGCGTAGAGGCTGATGAGCTCGAGGCTTGGGCTCTGGCGCAGGATCTGCGCGATCTGCTCTGTGGTGATGGAGCGCAGCCACGCTGGGGTGATCGCCCCTCCTGCGCGAACGTGATCTGCGAGGCGCAGGGCGACGGTGAGGCAGCCGGAGAGCTGCCTGCCCCGCAGAGTCGCCTTGCTGAGCAGCGGAAACCAGCCAGAGCCGAAGTTGATCGCATCGAGCGCGAGCATGTAGTCAGCGACCTCGGAAGGTGAACCTGAGAGGTGGTGGCAGTGCTCATCGAGCGCAGGAGTCCCCACAGGGCCGAGCTCTGACAGCGACTCGAACGCGTCGCGATCGATGATGACGTCCGTTGCGGCTTCTGCGATCTGTGCGCAGCTCTGACGAACCTCGAGCAGCAGGGGCATGCTCCAAAGGTAGAGGCCCTGAAGCGAAGCGGGCGCCCACCGCGGGCCTCCCGCAGCCGGGCGGCGGCTGCGAAGCCCTCCGGGCGCGGATCTATGCTGAGCAGAGATGGTGCCCAGCGGGGAAGATGATCTGACGAAAGCCGGCGATTCGCGGCGGGCGCAGCGCCTGCTCGAAGGGCTGAACGGACCCCAGCGGGAGGCCGTCACCCACCAGGAGGGCCCGCTGCTCATCCTCGCTGGTGCGGGCAGCGGCAAGACGAGGGTGCTGACGCACAGGATCGCCTTCCTGCTGTTCACGGGCGCAGCGCAGCCATCTCAGATCCTTGCGATCACGTTCACGAACAAGGCGGCGATCGAGATGCGCCAGCGGGTCGAGAGCCTGATTGGGCCGCGAACGAGGGGCATGTGGCTGATGACCTTTCACGCGGCGTGCGCGCGGCTGCTGCGGGCGAACGCACAGCTGCTCGGCTACACGCCGAGCTTCACGATCTGCGACCAAGCGGACTCGAGGCGTCTCGTCAAGCGCTCGCTCGAGCAGATCGGCGCGGACAGCAAGCGGTTTGCGCCTGCGCTCGTGCAGAGCCGCATCTCCGCCGCGAAGAACAGGCTGCTGCAGCCAGGTGAGCTCGCAGAGCAGGCGGGCGGCGACTTCGAGGAGCTCGTCTCACAGGCCTTCACCGTCTATCAGCGCGAGCTCGAGCAGATGAACGCCGTCGACTTCGACGATCTGCTGCTGCTCGCCGTGAGGCTGCTTGCGCGCCATCCCGAGGTGAGGGATCGGTACCGAGACGCCTTCCAGCACGTGCTCGTCGACGAGTACCAGGACACCAACCACGCCCAGTACCGTCTGCTGCAGCTGCTCACAGACGGGGCGGCCTCTCAGCCTGCCGATCGCGATCGTCCAGCCTCCGCCTCCGCTCATCGCAACCTCGCCGTCGTCGGCGACGACTCCCAGTCCGTGTACGGCTTCAGGGGCGCGCAGGTGTCGAACATCCTCGACTTCGAGAAGGACTTCCCTGATGCGAAGGTCGTGAAGCTCGAGCAGAACTACCGCTCGACGAACTTCATCCTCTCCGCGGCGAACGCAGTGATCGCGAACAACAGGGGCGGGATCCCGAAGCGGCTCTGGAGCGAGCTTGGGGAGGGCGAGCCGATCACGCTGACGAGCCTGCAGGACGAGCGCACGGAGGCATCGTTCGTCGTCTCAGAGGTGCAGCGGCTGCTCGACGAAGGCACGGCCCGCAGCGAGATCGCGATTCTCTACAGGACGAACGCGCTTGGGCGCTCGATCGAGGAGGCCCTCACCCGCGCTCGCATCGAATACCAGGTCGTCGGCGGCGCGAAGTTCTATGAGCGCGCGGAGGTGAAGGACCTCATCGCCTACCTCACGTTCCTCACGAACCCGTATGACCTCGTGAGCTTCGAGCGGATCGTGCGCTCTCCGCGGCGCGGCATCGGTGAGGCGACGGTCGCGAAGGTGGTCGCCCACGCTGCGAGCGTTGGCATCTCGGTCTGGGAGGCCGCCTGTGCACCTGAGCAGGTTCCTGGGCTCGGACCCGCAGCGGTGAAGGCGCTGAGGCGGTTCATGGAGACGATGACGAAGCTGAGAAGCGAGCTGGAGGAGGGGGTCTCCGTTGGGCCGCTGATCGAGAGCGTCCTGCTCGAGACGGGCTACCTCGAGGCCCTCGAGCATGAGCGCACCTTCGAGGCTGCCGGGCGGATCGAGAACCTCGAGCAGCTGATCGACGCAGGCCACGACTTCGACAAGCGAAGCGGGGATGACGAGCTGGACCTCGGGCAGGCGGCGATGCAGGCCGACCCCTCCGCCGCGAGAGCGGACCCTCTCGCCGCCGGGCCGCAGGCAAGCCCGCTTCAGCGCTTCCTCGAGGAGGTCTCGCTGCGGGGGGATGCAGACGGCAGGCGGGACGAGGATGGACTCGTCACGCTGATGACGCTGCACAACGCGAAGGGGCTCGAGTATCCGATCGTGTTCATAACGGCGCTCGAGGAGGGCGTCTTCCCGCACATGAGGGCGATCGACGCAGGAGAGCTCGAGGAGGAGAGGCGCCTTTTCTACGTCGGCATCACGAGAGCGATGCGTCAGCTGCATCTCACCTTCGCGCGCAGCCGCAGGGTCTTTGGGGAGCTGACGGCAAGCGTGCAGAGCAGCTTCCTCGAAGAGATCCCAGAGCACCTGTTGCGCTTGCAGGAGAGGGGCTTTGCGATGGGGGGATCGTCGCTCAGCATCGGCCCCTCCGCGCAGAAGGGCTTCTACGAGGAGAGGGGCTCCCCTGCGCACAGCGGCTTCTCCGCGCACAGCGGCCTCTCCGCGCAGGTCGGCTCCTCTGGGCGCCGCGGTTTCTCTGCGCAGAGCGGCTTCTCCGCGAGAGGCGGCAACGGTGCTGCGAGGGAGAGGTGGGCGGCTTCATCCGACGCGGGCCGATCGCAGACGTTCAGGCTCGGCGACGACGTCATCCACGCCTCGCTTGGCGAGGGGGTGGTCACCGGCGTCGAGACCGATGGGGTGATCGTCGTCCGGTTCGCCAACGACGGCTCTGAGCGCAAGCTGATCACGGAGTATGCGCCTGTGAGCAGGCGGTGAGCGGCCCTGAGCAGGCGGGCAGCCTCGGCTCGCGAGCGTGCAGTCTGCACCTATACGATCACGCGGTGCGGCAGAGGAAGCTCAGACGATGAGCGCGAGCATCATCGACGGCAAGGCGATCGCGGCTAGGGTGCGCAGCGAGGTCGAGCAGCAGGTGCGCGAGCTCGTTGGCGCGACTGGACGGCCGCCAGGGCTTGCGACGATCCTCGTCGGTGAGGATCCCGCCTCTGCGATCTACGTCGGCGGCAAGCAGAAGGCGTGCGCAGAGGTGGGGATGCGGCCGTTCGACATCAGGCTGCGAGCGGACGTCTCCCACCAGCAGGTCGCGGAGAAGATCGCGCAGCTGAACGGCGATCCAGAGGTCTCAGGAGTGCTGCTTCAGCTGCCGTTGCCATCTCACCTCGATGGCCCTGCCCTCACAGGTCTGATAGATCCTTTGAAGGACGTTGACGGGCTGACGCCCGTCAACGCAGGGCTGCTTGCGCTGGGCAGGGATGGGCTGCGTCCTTGCACTCCGCTTGGGGTGATGGAGATGCTGAAGGTCACGGGCGCACAGATCGCAGGCGCAGAGGCGGTCGTCGTCGGGCGCTCCAACCTCTTTGGCAAGCCGATGGCGCTGATGCTGCTCGCCTCTGACGCGACGGTGACGATCTGCCACTCGAAGACCTCCGATCTCGCCGCCGTCTGTTCGAGGGCACAGATCCTGATCGCTGCAGCTGGCAGGGCGCGTCTGATCGGTGCAGAGCACGTGAGGCAGGGCGCGATCGTGATCGACGTCGGCATGAACAGGCTGACCCCAGAGCAGGCGGGCAACAGGAGCGGACTGGTGGGCGACGTCGACTTCGAGGCGGCGGTGCAGAGGGCCCGTGCGATCACGCCTGTCCCCGGCGGCGTCGGGCCGATGACGATCGCGATGCTGTTGCGCAACACGCTGAAGGCGGCAGAGGTGCAGCGGCGAAAGTGACTGCGAAGGGTGTGAGAAGGCTGCGCGGCACGCTGACGGCGGCAGAGGTGCAGCGGCAGCGGTGAGGCTCCCGACCGTGCTGAGAAGGCTTCGCCTCGGTGAGCTCACGGCGCTTGCGGGCGCAGGGCTGATCATCGCCTCGCTCGCGCTGCCCTGGTATCGCGGAGCGAGACTCGCCTCAGGGGCGGGCGCCTCAGCGAGCCTCAGTGCCTGGGCGACCTTTGGGCCTGCGGTCGCGTTTCTTATCATCGGCTGCGCAGGCGCGATCGGGCTTGCGCTTGCGAACCTCTTCGAGCGCTCGACCTCCGTGCCTGTCGCCGCTGCGGTGTGGGGCACGATCTTCGGGCTTGCGGCGAGCGTGAGCGCGATCGTGCGCGTGATCGAGCGGCCTCACGGATCGAGCGGCCTGGAGACGGCAGGCTGGCTTGCGCTCGCGGGAGCGGTTGCGATCTTCCTTGGCAGCGTCCGCTCGATGCGCGACGAACGGCAGGAGCTCTATGAGCCGGCGAGCCCGCAGCCGATGACGCTCCCTGAGCAGGGCGGCGGGCACGATCTGCCAGGAGGGGGGAAGGAGGCGCAGGGGCAGAGACAGGGCGAGCGCCTCTCCAGGTCGGGTGGCGCGGCCCTCAGCGAAGGCGCCGATGAGGACTAGAATCCCCCGCGGTGATCGAGAGAGATGAGGTGCTCCACGTCGCGCGGCTCGCCCGCCTCGCGCTCACAGAGGCGGAGGTCGAGGCGATGAGAGGCGAGCTTGCGAGCGTCCTTTCCCACATCGCGAAGATGGATGAGCTCGACCTCGAGGGAGTGCCGCCGAGCACTCACGTCGTGCAGGCGAGCGGCGCCCTGCGCGCAGATGTGCGAAGGCCATCCCTGAGCAGGAGCGCAGCACTTTCGCAGGCGCCCGCTGTCAGCGAGGACGGCGAGGGCTTCCTCGTCCCGAGCCCCCAGGCATGAGCGACGCTGAGCTCCTCCGCCTGAGCAGGTCACGGCGCCATCCGTCCTCGTCGCGGCGGGCCCAGGCATGAGCGACGCCGAGCTCCTGCGCCTGAGCAGGTCACGGCGCCATCCGTCCTCGTTGCGGCGGCCCCAGGCATGAGCGACGGTGAGCTTCTCCGCCTCAGCGCAGCTGAGGCGGCCGCCGCGATGAGAGCAGGGCAGCTCGACCCAGTCGAGCTCTACAGGGCCTATCGGCAGAGGGCAGGCGCAGACCTCGCCGCCGGGGAGCATGGACTGAACTGCTTCACGTGGGTCGCAGACGACGATGGTGCGGCAGAGCGGCTGGGCTCAGGTCTGCCGCTTGCAGGGGTGCCGCTCGCGGTGAAGGACCTGTTCTGCACGGAGGGGGTCCCAAGCCAGGCGGGCTCGAAGATCCTCGAGGGCTACCGCCCCCCCTACACCGCGACCGCCGTCGCGAGGCTCGAGCAGGCGGGTGCGCCGCTGCTTGGAAAGTGCAACCAGGACGAGTTCGCGATGGGCTCCTCGAACGAGACCTGCGCCTTCGGTCCTGTGCGAAACCCCTGGGACCGCGAGCGCGTCCCTGGCGGCTCCTCTGGCGGCAGCGCCGCCGCAGTCGCGGCTGGGCTTGCGCCCTGGGCGCTTGGCACCGACACCGGCGGATCGATCCGCCAGCCCGCCTCCCTCTGCGGTGTCGTGGGCGTGAAGCCGACCTATGGTGCGGTCTCACGGTACGGCATGATCGCCTTCGCATCCTCACTCGACCAGGCGGGACCGTTGAGCAGGAACGTCACCGACGCCGCCCTGCTGCTGCGTCACATGATCGGCTTCGACGAGCGGGACGCGACATGCCTGCACTTCCCAAACCACATAGAGATCCCCCAGGAGGGGGATCTCACAAAAACAAAGATCGGCGTCGCATCGCAGCTCTCAGCCGAAGGCGGAGCGCTCGAGCGTGGGGTCGAAGATGGCGTCGCGCAGGCGTTCGCAGACGCACTCTCGCTCGCGGGGCAGCTCGGCGCGAGCGTGCGCACCGTCGCCCTGCCCCACGCTCCCCATGCGCTTGCCGCCTACTATGTGCTCGCTCCAGCGGAGTGCTCCTCGAACCTCGCCCGCTTCGATGGGGTGCGCTACGGGCTGCGCGCGTGCGCGGTGGGGGACAGGGACGGGGGCGGGCAGGCTCCTCGCCCCGGCGATGCGAGCGGAGAGGGCGATCCTTCAGAGGCGCTTTTCGGCATCGAGGCGGAAGGCGAGCTGATCGGGATGTATGCGCGCACGCGCCACGACGGCTTCGGCGCAGAGGTGAAGCGGCGGATCATGCTCGGCACCTACGCGCTCTCCGCCGGCTACTACGACGCCTATTACGGCAGGGCCCAGAAGGTGCGAACGCTGATCGCAGATGACTTCAGAAAGGCGTTCGAGCAGGTCGACTTCATCCTCACGCCGACCTCTGCGACCGTCGCCTTCCCCCTTGGCGCCTTCTCCTCCGACCCTTGGGCGATGTATCTGAACGACTTCTTCACGGTGCCGATGTCCCTTGCAGGGATCCCAGCGATCTCGATCCCATGTGGGCGCTCAGGGCGGGGCCTCGGGCCTGACGGGGAGGGCCTGCCCGTGGGCCTGCAGATAGTCGGCCCCCCCTACAGCGAGAGCAGGCTGCTCCAGGTCGCCTACGTGCTCGAGCAGGCCCTGCGCTTCGACGGCGAGGTCGCCCTCGCGTGAGCTGCGAGGTGTGCTGAGGTGAGCTCTTTCGCCTTCGAGCCCGTGATAGGCCTCGAGATCCACGTCCAGCTCGCGACGGCGACGAAGATGTTCTGCGGCTGCGAGCTCTCCTTCGGGCAGCCCCCAAACACTCGCACCTGTCCCGTCTGCCTCGGGCTGCCAGGGGCGCTGCCTGTCGCAAACGAGCGGGCGGTGCACTTCGGGCTGATGATCGGGCTCGCGCTCGGGTGTGAGCTTGCGCCGCAGTCGGTCTTTCACCGCAAGAACTACTTCTATCCAGACTTGCCAAAGGGCTACCAGATCTCCCAGTACGACGAGCCTCTGTGCAGAGGTGGACGCCTCGGTGAGGTGCGCATCCACAGGGTCCATCTCGAGGAGGACGCGGCGAAGCTGATCCATCTCGGGGTGAGCGGCAGGATCGATCGCTCCGATGTGAGCGTCGTCGACTTCAACAGGGGCGGCACTCCGCTTGCAGAGATCGTGACAGAGCCTGACATCCGCTCCGCTGAGCAGGCGGCTGAGTGGCTGAAGCTCTTGAGGGCGACGCTGCGCAGGCTTGGAGTGAGCGACGTGAACATGGAGGAGGGCTCGCTGCGCTGTGATGCGAACATCTCTGTGCGGGAGGTGGGCTCCGATCAGCTTGGCGTGAAGACGGAGCTGAAGAACATGAACTCCTTCAGGTTCATCGAACGGGGCATAAAGGCGGAGGTTGCCCGCCAGGAAGGGCTCTTGATCGGCGGCGAGCAGGTGATCCAGGAGACGCTTCACTACGACCCCTCCTCCGGCAGGATCACCTCGCTGCGCAGCAAGGAGGAGGCTCACGACTACAGGTACTTCCCAGAGCCTGACCTGCTGCCCGTCACGATCTCAGAGCAGATGCGAAGCCGCGCTGAAGCGGAGATGCCAGAGCTGCCGGTGGACAGGATGGAGCGGCTGCAGAGAGAGCTCGCCCTCAGCGCGGAGAGCGCGCAGCTTCTGAGCTTCAGGGATGAGCTTGGCGACTATTTCGAGGCCTCCCTTGCGGCGGCGAGCGGCACGATCGAGCCGCAGGTTCTCGCGAACTGGGTGAGCGGCGATCTGCTTGGCAGGCTCGCAGAGGGACAGGACCCAGCGCAGACGAACGTGAGCCCAGCCTCGCTTGCGGGCTTGGTGCAGCTGGTGAGCGATGGCGCGATCAGCGTCGGGGCGGGCCGCCAGGTGCTCGACGAGCTGATCGAGCGTGGGGGGGAGCCGGAAGAGATCGTGGAGCGCCTCGCGCTGTCCGCTCTGAGCGGCGAGGATGAGCTCTCAGGCATCGTCGCCGAAGCGATCGCTGCGAACGCCGATGCTGCGCAGAGGGTGCGCTCAGGCAACGAGAAGGCGATCGGCCCGATCGTCGGATTCGTGATGAGGCAGACGAGGGGTAGGGCGGACGGCGGGCAGGTGAAGCGGCTGATAGAGCAGCAGCTGACCTCGCATCTTTGAAGCGCGAGGGGCAGAGATGTTGGACATGAGGCCAACGAAAGCGGCGACTGCATCGCTCATCATCTGCGCATGGTGATCGCAGACGGAAGCCCCCACTCGATGGTCCGAAGGCGGTTTCTCCTCCTGCCTGAGGAGCCATCTCCCACAGCAGAGAAGCTGCGAAAGGTTCGCCGCTATCGCCTGAGCAGCATGGGCAGGCGCTTTGAGCAGTCAGGCGGCGTGCCAAGGCAGGCAGACGTCGCACGCGCAGACGCGGGCTCTGGCCGCTGAGGCGCGGACGGCAGCACCTCGCTCTCGGCGTGGCAAGCGAGGCGAGGCGAGCAGCGGCCGGGCGGGCGCCTCTCCCGCCCGGCCGTTGGTGCTCTCGGGTGGTCACGTCGGCCGTGCCTCCGAGCGATCGGGGCATCGGCGCGCGAGGTATGATTCTCTGCAGACGCCAGGCAACCGGCTGCGCGTGCCGTGTGAGCTCCGGGGGGCGAGCACGTGTCGGATCTGCGGAGCCGGCCGGCGCGAGAAACAGCGGTCCCCTCATGCCTCGCCTCCTTCCAGGGGGCGAGTTCATCGAGGAATGACCGCCGTGCGCACGTGGGTCGCACGTGGCAACCATCGGGCGGTGACCATCACAGCTCGGGAGGGAGGTCCCGTGCCTGCCTGAAGTCAGCGAGCTGCTGGTCGGACCAGTGGTCGGGCGGCCTGATCGACCGCTGGGTTGCGTTGGATGTCAGCCGCATGAGGTCTGTCACGACGCGATCAGTCGATCGACCGACCGGCGTTGTCGGAGCGAGGCCTGGTTCTCTGCACCGCCCGACGCGACATGCAGCGCGGCTGGATGCTGCGCCTCCCAGCAGCCCGCGCGACCGCTACGCGACGGCGCGGTCCCTGACCTCGAGCGTGACCAGCCTGTCGGGAGCGGCGAGCGCGGAGCGCGCGGCCGCATGCAGCGCCTCGCTGTCGAGATGGTAGCGGCGCACCACTGCGGCGAGCGGCTCGTCGATGCCGAGGTCGGGGTAGAGCAGCTGCACCTCGATCGGCTGGCCAGCCGCGAGCGCGACGATCGCGCGGCTGTCCACCTCGTCGCTCGAGT
>JAJYUP010000091.1 GCA_021792455.1 Actinomycetes bacterium
GCAGGGCGAGCAGGTGCCTTCATAGGCGCCTCGCAGCCCAGGAGCTGATCGCCTCGACGCACCGCTCAGCGGCTTTGCCATCTCCATAGAGCGGGTGCCTCTCTGTCTGCGGCGGATTTGACAGGGCTCTCAGCGCCGCCTCTGCGTCTAGGTCGACAAGCGTGTTCCAGCCGCACTGCACCGTCTCGACCCACTCTGTCCGGTCGCGCAGCGTTATGCAGGGAACGCCCGCGAGATAGGCCTCCTTCTGGACTCCCCCCGAGTCCGTCAGCACCGCCTTCGCGCCTCGAAGCAGCGCGCTGAACACGCTGTAGGGCAGCGGAGGAAGCAGGGTGAGGCCAGCGATCCGCGACAGCCTCCGGTCCAGGCCACCCTCGGAGAGCCTCGCCTGCGTGCGTGGGTGCACTGGGAAGAGCACTCTGAATCGCAGCGCTTCGATCAGCTGCACGAGCTTCAGCAGACGCTCTTTGTCCTCGACGTTGCCCTGCCTGTGAGCGCTGAGCAGCAGATATTCGCCCTCGCTGAGCGCATGCTCAGCGAGGACCTCCGCCGCCGCCTGCGCGTCGCTGCCCGCTCTCAGCGCGATGTCCGTCATCACGTCGCCGGCTACGACGATCTCGCCTCTGACGGACTCCGCCTCCAGGTTCGCCGCCGCACTCTCAGAGGGGCAGAGCAGCAGCGAGGAGAGGTGGTCCGTGATCAGCCTGTTGCGCTCCTCAGGCATCGACTGATCGAAGCTGCGCATGCCCGCCTCGACGTGAATGAGCGGGACGTCCGCCCCTGCGGCGGCGAGCGCGCCCGCGAGCGTCGAGTTCGTGTCCCCATACAGGAGGACCGCATCGGGTTCGAGCTCGGCGAGCACGGGCTCGAGCGCCGCAAGCATCCTCGACAGCTGGGAGGTGGCGCCGCCGCCGGCGATGTGCAGCTGCCTGTGAGGACGCGGCAGCGTCAGCTCCTCGAAGAAGACCTCTGAGAGGTTCTGATCGTGGTGCTGACCGGTGTGCAGCAGGATCTCTTCGTGCTCGATCGACAGCGGGCGGGAGAGAGCAGCCGCCTTCACGAACTGCGGCCTGTTGCCGACGACGGTGAGGATCCTCATCGCGCAGGTCAGCTCATCGCTGCAGCGAGATCAGCGGAGGCGGCTCGCGCCGCGTGGCAGCTCGACTGAAGCGCCGCCATGCTGTGTGGCGACGTGATTGAAGGAGCGTCGCACCGTGCACGGTCTCGAAGTGAGCAGGCGACCGCACCACCTGCCTCAGCGCCGGGCGCTACGCTCCAGCGCCTGCAACCACCGCGGTCGACCAATCGATCACGCTCGTCGGGCGCACGATGTGCCTGTTCATCCCAAGCTCGCGCGGCTCGAGCCCAAGCGCGAGGCCGACGAGCTGAGGCAGGTGGAGCACGGGCACGCGCAGCTCCCTGCCGACCACTTTTTCAGCGATCGGCTGCTGCATGTCGAGGTTCAGATGGCACAGCGGACAGGGTGTGACGAGACAGTCTGCATCAGCGTCTGCGGCGTCTCCGAGATGCGTGCCCGCCTGCCTCAGTGACGCCTCCTTGTTCATCGTGATGATCGGAAATCCGCAGCACTTCCGGACGCCCGCATACTCGATCACGGTGCCGCCAAGCGCCTCGATCACCTGCTCGAGATAGTGGTCGCGGGGATGGTCGAAGTCGATCTGAAGGCGCCGCCGCGGCCGCACTATGTAGCAGCCGTAGAACGGTCCGACCTTCAGATTGCTCAGCGGTCTCTTCACGAGCGAGCGGAGCTTCGCCAAGCCGATGTCCTCGACGAGCATCCAGAGGAAGTTCTTGTTCGTGAATGGGCGGGCAGGGTCCTTCTCGTAGGACAGCCCCTCAGAGGAGAGCGTCTCGTTCACCTGAGCCCTGTAGTGTGCGTCGGCATCGAGCCTCTCCTGGCACTCGCTCATCGCCCCCTGGCACGTTGAGCAGATGTTCATCATGAGATCCGCGCCCTGCACCTCTTGGGCGAGCGCGAACGTCCTCGCATTCAGCGTGTCGGCGAGCTCCTGGTTGTGCTCAGCGATGACACCGGCGCCGCAGCAGCTGGCGCGGTCCAGCTCCACGAGCTCGATGTCGAGCAGCGGCGCAACCTTTGCAACCGCCCCGTGGAGCTCTGGCGTGAATCCCCGGCTGACGCAGCCAGGCCAGTAGGCAACCTTCATAGATCGATGCTCCCTTCAGGGCTGACGGCCGATTGCGGCGATGGCTGCGCAGCCGACTCGGCGGCGGCAGCTGCGCTGGCACCGTCGGAGCTGCCAGCACTCCCGGCAGTCGGGCCGTCATCTTCGTCAGTCCCCGTGATGTAGAGGTTGAGCTCGCGGCGCTTCTCCGCGCCCTCGACCCGCTGATATATGCGCTTGATCGCCTGCAGATCAGGCTTCGCAAGCTTGTGTCCAAGCAGCGCCGTCTTCAGATTCATCTTTCCGCGCAGGATCCCAAGCGCCGCAACCCTCGAGGAGCGCAGCAGCTCGAGGCCGGCGTTCGGGTGGAACTTGCCGAGCCAGGAGTTGCCCCCATACGACCTCGGCAGCAGCTCCGCCTCGTGCAGCAGGCCGTAGTCGCGGATCAGCGTGACGAATGCGGCCTCGTGGCGGTGCCCGTTGTTGTCGTCTTCGATGTGGTGGTCTGATCCTGCGATCCGGCGCAGCCGCATGATCTGACCCATCGGGTTCACATCCTTCGGACACGCCTGCACGCACTTGAAGCAGTGGGTGCAGTCATAGATGCCCTGAGGGTCTTCCGAGAGGTCGTTGAGTCGCTCGAAGTGAGCATCGTCACGCGGGTCGCCGACGAATCTGTACGCCTTCGCAAGTGCAGCTGGCCCAACGAAGCCTGGGTCCACCTCCATCGCAAGGCAGTCGGAGACGCACGCTCCACACTGGATGCAGGCCATCGTCTGCGTGATGTCGACCATGCTCTCCCGCTCGACGATGTACTCGCGCTCGGGGACAGGCTGCTTGGCGATCAGCCAGGGCGTGACGCGTTGGATCTTCTTCCAGTGCACAGCGTCCATGTCGACGATGAGATCCTTTATAACCGGCATGTTGCCCATCGGCTCGACCTCGATGACCCCGTCTGCGGAGAGCCGCCTCGCCTCGTCGAGATGCGTGTGGCAAGCGAGATGGGGCTCTCCGTTGATCCTCACGCCACAGGACCCGCAGATCGCCGCCCTGCAGGAACACCTGATGCCGATCGATCCGTCGAAGGACGCCTTGGCCTGGAGGATCCCCTCGAGCACGGAGCGGTGCGGCTCCAGCTTGACCTCATGCTCATCCCAGTAGGGGGGCTGGCGTGACTCAGGGTCGTAGCGGCGCAGGCGCAGCTTGAACTGCTCCGGCGGCCTGTGCGTGTCTGCCATCAGGTGCACTCCTGGATCGAATGGGCGATTCGCGTGCTGCACGCGCTCGCTTTCAATATCTCCGCTCCTCCGGCTGCCACTGGGTGATGGTCACCTCTGAGTAGCTGATCTGCGGGCCGTCCTGCCCCCTTGTGATGTCTATGTGCTTCAGCCATTTCTCGTCGTCACGCTGCGGGTGATCCGTGCGGAACTGCGCGCCCCTGCTCTCCTTGCGCTCTATCGCCGCTGCGACGATCGCCTCTGCACAGTCGAGCATGTAGTCGAGCTCGAGCGCACCGAGCACATCCTGGTTGAAGACGGTCCCACGGTCGTCGACATAGGCGGACCTCGCCTCCTGCCGCAGCCTCTGCACGACGGACCGCGCCTCAGTCAGACCAGCTTCGTCGCGGTAGACGGCGACGTGCCTGTTCATCGTGTCCCCAAGCTCCTGCTTGATCTCAGACACCCTGCGCCCGCCGCCCTTCTCGCGCGCGAGCACTTCGTCGATGCGCGCGACGTCCTCTAGGACACGGGCATGGGAAGGTGTCTTCGGCATCGGCATCGAGCTGCCTCTCGCGGCGGCGTGTTCGCCCGCCCGTCGGCCGAAGATGAGGGTGTCGAGCAGCGAGTTCGCACCCAGCCTGTTGCCGCCGTGGACCGACACGCACGCGACCTCGCCTGCTGCGTAGAGACCATCGATCGGCGTCGCACCGTTCACGTCCGTCTTCACGCCACCCATCATGTAGTGCTGCCCAGGCCTGATCATGATCGGTTCCCGCGTGATATCGACGCCCGCGAAGTCCCTGCCGATGTTGACTATCTCACGAAGCGCCTCGAGCGTGCGCTTCCGAGGAACCTTCGTGATGTCGAGGTAGATTCCCGCTTTGTCGGCGCCGACCCCCCTGCCCTCGAGGATCTCAGTCTGCTCCGCCCTCGAGACGACATCTCTCGAGGCGAGCTCGAGCTTGTTCGGCGCGTAGCGCTCCATGAAGCGCTCCCCCTCCGAGTTGAGCAGTATCGCGCCCTCACCCCTCGCCCCCTCCGTGATCAGCAGGCCGTTCTCGACGAGCGTCGTCGGGTGGTACTGGACCATCTCCATATCCATCAGCGGCGCGCCGAGCCGGTAGGCCTGAGCGATCCCATCGCCGGTGACGATGAGCGCGTTCGTCGTCGGCCGGTAGACCTGGCCAGCGCCGCCGCACGCGAGGATCACGCTCTTCGCGGCGAATGCCTCCATCCTGCCTGTGCGGATGTCCCTTGCAATCGCCCCACAGCAGCAGCCGCCATCGTCCTGCAACAGCGAGGTGACGAACCACTCCTCGTAGCGGTCGAGTTGGGCGTGATGCTTCAGAAGCTGCTCGTAGAGCACGTGGAGGATCGCCTGGCCGGTGATGTCGGCGACGTAGGCGGTCCGCTTCATCGACGCTCCGCCGAAGGCCCTGAGGTCGAGCTCGCCTCGCTCGTTGCGGTGGAAGGTCACCCCTATGTGCTCGAGGTGCATCACCTCCTTCGGCGCCTCGCTGCACATCACTTCGATCGCGTCCTGATCGCCGAGGTAATCCGACCCCTTCACGGTGTCATAGGCGTGCGATCGCCAGTCGTCGTCGATGCTGATCGCCGCGTTGATGCCGCCGGCGGCGGCGACTGAATGCGATCTGACGGGATGAACCTTGCTCAGAATCGCAACGGACGCTTTCGCCTGCACCGCAGCGAGAGCGGCGCGCTGGCCGGCAAGTCCTGCGCCGATGATGAGGACGTCGTGCTCTGGCATGCGAAGGACTCTATAACTCAGCTGCGCCCCTTCGCGTTGAGGTTCCGAGGCGGGCGCCTGCTGCACACGGCCTCCATGGCGCCCGCAGACCTCACCGCAGAGAACCGCAGAGCCTGCCTCGCCGCAGAGCGGCAGCGGCCCCGGCGGCGCACCGCGCATCAGATCTCACAGCAGAGTGCGCAACGGGTACAGATGGATGAAGCCGTAGATCAGCGCGATCGCCCATCCGACCGTCGCCGCAGTCGGCATCCGCCTGCTCGCAAACAGCCTCGCCGTCACGATGTAGAGACCTGGCATCACGATCACCATGTAGTACAGGTAGGTCACGCGGCCGGAGGCTGCTGCACCGATCAGGAAGGGCAGGTAGGTGCCGAGGCACCAGCAGGCTCCAAGGGCGGCGAGCCGGTCCCCGTCGCGCCAGGCAGAGGCGAGCGCTGCGAAAGTCGCAGGGATCGCGAGGAAGATGATGAACGGGTTGATCACCCCTTCGAATCTGATCGTGTCCCGCGTCGCCACGACCTTCCCGCCGACGAGCGTGTTCACCGCGACGCGGTAGTAGTTGATCGCCTTTTCGTCTAGCAGCCAGGCGAGCGGGTGGGAGGCGATGCCAGGTTCGCCGGGTTTAGCCTTCAGCAGCTGCGCATAGTTGTACATGTGCAGCAGGTGGCTGATCGGGTTGCCCGCGTACACCTCGTGCGTGCCGGGGTCGTAGGCGGGAACGAGCACGTCGAGCAGCCACAGCAGCCCGAGCGCCGCGGCGGCGCCGGTCAGGGTGAAGAGCCCGAGCCGCAGGAGCCGTCGCGAGGCGCTGAGGCCAGCCTCGCCGCCGGCCGGCATCGCCGCTGCCCCTCGGCCCAGATATCCGGTTGGCTCTGGGCTCAGGCGAGCGTCTGCCGCCCTGCGCAGGCGTGCGGTCGCTCGAGCGGTCCACCAGGAGTGCGCGAGCATCAGCGCCTCGAACAGCACCAGAACGAAGACGAGCGCGACCGAGACTTCCTTCATGCAGACCGCGACCCCAAGGGCAAGCCCCGCGAGGATCGGCCTTGCACGCATGTACAGAACGGCAGAGACGATCATCATCGCGACGGCATATATGTCGAGCGTGCCTATCCGGCCGCTGACGAGCATCAGGTTGTCGAGCGACATCACCCCGCAGGTGCCGACAGCCAGCCAAGCGCCGCCACCGGCTGCGCGCACGAGCGCGTAGAGCGCGAGCAGCGCGACAGCCGCGAACAGGATACTGCCGATCCGCCAGCCGAGCGGGGTGTCGCCGAACAGCTCGATGCCACCCGCGATCACGAGCTTCGCGAGCTGCGGATGCTCCGCGTTCGGGTCGTCGCCGAAAGGCGCGCCGTGGTAGGGCGCGCCCTTCGGCGGCTCTATCCCGTCGATCACGCGGGCGGCGTTCACGTAGTACTGCTCGTCGAATATCAGCCCGTGCCTGCCCGCAGTGCATGGCGATTCGCAGGGCTGGTTGATGTCGATCGCTTTCGCCGCGATCGAGAAGGCGAGCACGAGGCAGAGTGCGAGACGCGGCGTCCAGCGGTTGGCAAGCGCCCGGCGCAGCCACTGGAGCCGCTTGCGCTGCCCTGCCCCACCGACCCGCTCAGCGGCGGCCTGAAGCGCCACAGCAGACCCAGCCCGCTATGAGGCCGACCGCAGCGCTTGACGCACCTGCGCCAGCGTCACGACCCCTCGCAGCGTCCCATCGCCGTCGACCGCGACCACCCCACCGAGCTTCGCCAGCGCCTCTGAGGAGAGCAGGGACTCCAGCGGCTGGGTCAGGTCGATCCCCACGTGCATGTCCTCCTCCAGCGCATCCTCCACCGTCAATGCGGGCCTGCCCGCTGCGAGCTCAGCCTCGACGCGCTCCCTGCTCAGCACGCCGAGGAAGCGCTGCGCTGGATCGACCACCGCGAACCATGGCCACTGGTACCTCGAGAAGAACCGGTCACGGGCGTCGAGCAGCGTCGACTCTGCGGGAATCGTGATCGGCTCGCGGTCCATCACGTCTGCGACCGTCAGCCTCTGCAGACGCTGTCCAATCGAACCTTGCGCCACAGCGGCGCCCGCGCCCTGATAGACCACGAGGGCGATCAGCAGCAGCCAGAACCCTTCGCTTTCGGCATGAGCGAGCAGGTACAGGCCGAGGACTCCGATCAGAAGCGAGAACCCCTGCCCCATCCTGCCGGTCAGTCGCGTAGCGAGGTTGCGATCGCCCGTCTTCCACCACACGAGGGCCTGCGCAATCTGGCCGCCATCGAGCGGGATCGCAGGCAGGAGGTTGAGGGCAAGCACCGCCGCGTTCAGAAGCACGAGCACCTTCAGCGCGACGCCGAGCGCAGTCGTCTGCGCGCCGCTTCCGATCGCGAGGTCGAAGATCGCCTGATGCGGCGCGAGCAGAGTCAGCGCGCCGGAGCAGAGCAGCATCACGACCAGGGTCGCAAGCGGGCCGGCGAGCGCGACCCTCAGCTGCGAGAAGGGGCTGCGCGATGCACCGACGGTCTTCGTGATCCCTCCGAGAGCCCACAGCTCGATCCCGAGCACCTGCAGGCCGCTGCGTCGCGCGACGATCGCGTGGCCAAGCTCGTGGATCACTATCGACAGGAACAGCGCGAGGACTGTTGCAACCGTGACGAGATAGGCCTTCGTGCTCGAGCCGCCGAGGACTTCGTGGAATGGGCCCGTGAAGTACAGGATGTAGACGAACAGGACGAGCAGCCAGCTCATCCCGACGCTGATCGGGATTCCGAGCACGCGCGCCAGCTGCAGCCCTTTGCGCCTTCGCATCACAACACACATGGTATGCCCAGCCGCGGCCTCAGACGGCAGGTGCATGCCGCTCCACGATCGACTCGCAATCTACGATCGCGACTGCAGCGATCGCCGAGCCCTTCCGCTGAGCGGGAGTCGAAGCCGGGTTGCCGGGAAGCACCACAAGCGCCAGTGCTCATTCCGCGTGCGCCTCACGCTCGGCTGCGTCACGCTCGGCTGCGAGCACAGGCAGGCCGCAAAGGTCGTCGTGATCGGACTGGCAGACCATGCGTAGGCCTGAATCGCGGTCATATACAGGGCCACCCGCCGCAGCGGCTCGCTGAGCGGAACCTCCGCGGAGAGGGGGTTCAGGCCGGCCAGCGGCGGCCGCTGGCCGTCGGCTGAATGCGTGCTGAAGCGCGCCCCTTGCGGCACCGACGCTTGACACCGGCACCGAGAGGCGGCAGCCGCGACACGCCAGCTCGGCTGCTCGCGATAGCATCACCGACGCGCCGTCGCCGTCGGCGGGCTCAGCGGGGCACGCCGCCGGGGCCGGCCCGCCGCCACGACGGATGCTGCGCGCCCGTACAGGCCGCTGGCCGGCAAGACTTCGACCCAAGGACGGCACATGTCCAAGATCAAGGTGGAGAAACCAGTCGTCGAGCTCGACGGAGACGAGATGACGAGGATCATCTGGGCGCTGATCAAGGAGCTGCTGCTTCTCCCCCACCTCGACATCGAGCTCGAGTACTACGACCTCGGGATCGAGCACCGCGATGCGACTGACGACGAGGTCACCGTCGCAGCGGCGAATGCGATCAAGCGCCACGGAGTCGGTGTGAAGTGCGCGACGATCACGCCCGACGAGGCGCGCGTGCAGGAGTTCGGCCTGCGCCGCATGTACCCGTCTCCGAACGGCACGATCCGCAACATCCTCGGCGGTGTCATCTTTCGGGAGCCGATCGTGATCTCGAACATACCCCGGCTCGTGCCCGGGTGGCGCAAGCCGATAGTGATAGGAAGGCACGCCTTCGGCGACCAGTACCGCGCAACCGACGTCGTCGTCCCCGGCAAGGGGGCGCTCACTCTCACCTTCACCCCTTCGGATGGGGGCGAGCCGATGCAGCTGCACGTCTACGACTACCCGGGGGCCGGCGTCGCGATGGCGATGTACAACCTCGACGAGTCGATCAGGGACTTCGCGAGGGCCTCGATGCGCTATGGATTGGAGCGCGGTTACCCTGTGTACCTGTCGACGAAGAACACGATCCTCAAGCGCTATGACGGACGCTTCAAGGATCTGTTCGCCGAGGTCTACGAGAACGAGTTCAAGGAGGAGTTCGAGGCCGCAGGGCTCTCCTATGAGCACCGCCTCATCGATGACATGGTCGCCGCCGCGCTGAAGTGGGAGGGAGGTTACGTCTGGGCCTGCAAGAACTACGACGGCGACGTTCAGTCTGACAACATCGCCCAGGGGTTCGGCTCGCTTGGCCTGATGACGAGCGTGCTGATGAGCCCTGACGGTCAGACGGTCGAGGCAGAGGCCGCCCACGGCACCGTCACCCGCCACTACCGGCTTCACCAGAAGGGAGAGACGACCTCGACCAACCCGATCGCCTCGATCTTCGCATGGACGCGCGGACTGCAGGCACGCGCCCGGATGGATCACACCCCGCAGGTCAGCGAGTTCGCGCAGACGCTCGAGCGGGTGTGCATCCAGACTGTCGAATCTGGGCACATGACTAAGGACCTCGCGCTGCTCATCGGGCCGGACCAGCCCTGGGAGAGCACGACCGAGTTCCTGCACTCGATCGCAGATCATCTGGAGGCGCAGATTCGATGAGCATCGCAGAGACCACAAAGAGCAACCCGAACCCAGGAGCTGACCAGACGTGAGCAAACCAGTGAGAGTCGCTGTCACGGGCGCCGCCGGCCAGATCGGCTACAGCATCCTCTTCCGGATCGCCTCTGGGCAGATGCTCGGCGCCGATCAGGATGTCGAGCTGCGCCTGCTCGAGATCGCCCCAGCAGTGAAGGCCGCAGAGGGCACGGCGATGGAGCTCGACGACTGCGCATTTCCGCTGCTCGCCGGAGTGGAGATCACCGATGATCCGAACGTCGCTTTCGACGGCGTGAACATCGCGATCCTGATCGGAGCGCGGCCGAGGACGAAGGGCATGGAACGCGGTGATCTGCTCGAGGCGAACGGCGGGATCTTCAAGCCACAGGGTGCGGCCCTCAACGATCATGCCGCCGAGGACGTCAGAGTGCTCGTCGTCGGCAATCCCGCGAACACGAACTGCCTCATCGCAATGAGCCACGCTCCGGACATTCCGCGAGAGCGATTCACCTCGATGATGCGCCTCGACCACAACCGCACCGTCGCTGCGCTTGCACACAGGGCCGGTGTCAGGGTCGCAGAGGTCAGCAAGGTGAGCGTGTGGGGAAACCACTCAGCCACGCAATATCCTGACATCTCCAACGCACGCGTCGCGGGCAGGCCCGCCTCTGAGCTCATGAGCGACAGGGCCTGGCTCACTGAGCAGTTCATCCCGACGATCCAGAAGCGGGGAGCCGCGATCATCGAGGCGCGCGGCGCCTCCTCCGCCGCCTCCGCGGCAAACGCAGCGATCGAGCACATCCACGACTGGGTGCTCGGCACCGTTGACGGCGACTGGGTGTCGATGGGCGTGCCCTCGGACGGTTCCTACGGCGTGCCAGAGGGGTTGATCAGCGGGTTCCCCTGCACGTGCTCAGAAGGCCGTCACGAGATCGTGCAGGGACTCGATCTCGACGAGTTCTCCAGGCAGCGGATCAACGCCAGTGTCGCTGAGCTGCAGGAAGAGCACAAGTCAGTCCTCGACCTCGGCCTCATCTAGCCGCCAGGCCCCATCGAGGAGGCTGCAACCAGGGCGCGGCGATCCAGCGAAGTCCTCGGCCTGTGCAGGAGCAGCCGGCACCTGCACAGGCGCTCAGCCCTCACGAGCAGACACCCCCGGGAACGACAGCGGGTCGGCCTGCGCAGAGCGAGCCGCAGCCCGCACGCAGTGAAAG
>JAJYUP010000092.1 GCA_021792455.1 Actinomycetes bacterium
GCGCGGAGAGGCAGCCAAACCGGAGGTGGGGACTGAGCTGAGAGGTCGCGCCCTCGGCGAGCGTCTGACTGCCGTGGGCGTACCGATGAAGCCCTGAGCTCAGCCACCGCGAGAGGGCTCTCCTGGCCGCGGTCTCCCCAGCCTGGGCGATTGGGGCGGGCGGCTCGGCTGGAGTGGCCAGATGGTGCGGTGAGGGCGGATGGCGCACGAGGGCCTCGAGCAGCAGCCGAGGGTGCTGGCGCAGCACGGAGAGGCCCGCGAGATCAGGTGGCGGCGGGAGCCTTCGCGGCGCGGGCAGCAGCGGCCGGCGCGGCATCGTGAGCGACCTGCGGTGGAAGGGCGAGTGCATCTGGTAGGGCTTGGCGGCACCCGTCTCGATTTGGCCGACGTCGACGACATGGTTGGGAGGGTGCTCGATCGCCCGCACGCCGAGCTCTCTGAGCGCGGCGTGCACCCGGCGGTCGCGTGCTCTGGAGTATGGGGAGACATCCCCGCTCCACAGCACCGCCTCGACGCGCAGATCGCTTGCGATCGCCCGCAGCTGATGCGCCGGCTCGCCGCAGAGGACGAGCAGCCTGCTGCGAAGCCTGCGCAGCGCGAGGTCGAGATCTTCGAGGCAGCCGGCGATGAACCTGTTTCTCGCAGCTGAAGCGCGCCTGCCCTCTGTGATCTTCTCGTCGATGATGAAGAGCGGCAGCACCTCGTCGTAGCGCTGGGCGGCGGCGAGCAGGGGGTTGTCGTGGACGCGGAGGTCACGGCGAAACCAGACGATGGCGACTGTCACGACGGCGGCGATCCTATCCTGCCCGCGCTTCGCTGGGGTGGGGGCAGGCCTGAGCGGGGTGGGCGCGGGGCTCGATCCAGCGCTGGCAGGGCCTGATCATGAGCCGCAGCGGAGGGCTGCGAAGGACGCTGAGCTCCCTGATGAGCTGAAATCCGAGGCGTTGATAGAGCGCGGCGCTGCGCTCGCTGGAGGCCTCGAGGTAGGCGGGCAGGCCCTCGCTGTCGCAGTGATCGAGGGTGGGACGCATGAGCGCGCTGCCAAGGCCCCTTCCCTGGTCCTGTGGTCTGACGCCGATGTGCGCGAAATACCAGTGGGGCGTTCTGGGGTGGTGCATCTCGACGGCGGAGAGCAGCAGCGCCGCCCGATGGACGTGCGCCCCGAACAGCGGAGCCTGGCGCAGCATCGCGCGAAGGGGCAGCCTCCAGCTGTGAGGCGGCGCGGTGATCGCCGCGCCAGCGAGCCCTCGCTCCGTCCACGCGCGCCCTGCAGCGAGCGCTACATACCGAAGCTCGATGAGATAGAACCGGCGAAGCCGAGCGAGCCTCGTCCTCTGATCAGGCATGAGCCAGCTGAAGATCGGGTCCTCCTCGAAGGCTTCTGCGAGGCTCTGCGCGAGAAGGCCCAGCTCCTGCGCGGTTGCGATGTGCAGCTGGCGGCCGCCGACGGAGGAGCCTGAGGCGGGCATCCTCTGATCCTGCGGGCCGATCATGTGCGGTGTGCCTCTGGGCCGATCATGTGCGGTGTGCCTCTGGGCCGATCACCTGCGGTGTGTCGCTGGGCCGATCACCTGCGGTGTGCGCGCCCGATGACGACGGGGTTGGTCGGCATCCAGGCAGGCCCGAGCGCAACGATGCGGCTCTGCTCTATCGCAAATGAAGCCTGCTGGATCGCCTGCACCGTCTCCCTGGAGCAGTGGCAGCCGCCAGCGAGCGTCGGCCAGATGCCGCTGCGATCGAGAATGAGCTGGGCACGCTGCATCCTGCTCCCCGGTGAGCGCACGTGCTCGAGGAAGCGCAGCTGGCCGCCCGGGCGAAGGACGCGCGAAAGCTCGCTGAGTGCGCCATCGAGATCCTGAACGCTGCAGAGCACGAGGCTGACGACGGCTGCGTCGACGCTGTCGTCTTCAAGCGGCAGCGACTCTGCGCTCCCATCGCGCACGGTTATCGGGAAGGAGGCATCGCTGGAGGCTCTCACCGCCTTGGCCCTGAGGTAGGGCTCCGGCTCAAACGCGATGAGCTCCTGCACGCCTGGGGGGTAGTGCTGGAAGCTGAGGCCGCTGCCAGCGCCGACCTCGAGAACGGTGCCAGAGAGCGATGCGACGAGCTCGCTGCGCACCGGTGCAAGCTGACGCTGAGCCGGTCCGCTGAAGAGCAGATGGAAGAACCGTGCGAAGACGGGGTGCTCGGCGCGCGCGGCCATCTGCGCTGCAGTGTTGCACGGCGCGGGCGCCCCCGCTCACCGCTTGTCGACCTGGCTTCGCTCCTGCACCTGGTAGAGCCGCGCGCGCTCGAAGGCTGGGTCATGGAGGACCGCCTCCAGCTCTTCGCGGTGTGCGGCAAAAAATTCCTCGCCCCACTCGACGGTGTCGAAGTAGAAGTCGATGTGGCTGACTCTCATCGTCTGGCTGCACAGAAGCTCTGGCGACATCACCTGGCCCTCCTCGTCGATCGCTGCCGACTGGGCTTGCCGAAAAACCCTGTCGCAGACGACGAGCCTGGCTCCAAACGCGTGCTGCGCTGCGTCGATCATCGGGCTGACGCCCTGCTCGAGACGCCGCTGCGCCTCTACAGCTGGGGTCGTGGCGCGGCGGTCCACGTGCAGCGAGAACTTGGCGAGGCTGGTCTGGCCACTGCGTCGATCGACCCGCACCTGCTCCTCGGCTGTGAACATCCTGAGGTCTTTGAGGAAGTTGCGATGGTCCTCGCTCACGAGCCTGGCGAAGGGCGGAGGCAAGGGCGCGGGCGGGTCGTCCGAGCTGCCCTGGAACCGGCCCGTAGCCCAGCGCCAAGCTGTGGGCCTGGCATGCCAGCCGCCGTCCACGTCGCGCTGAGCTACCACCAAATTGGTCTCGTAGGTGACGATGTTCTCAGCGTGCCGCACCGCGTGGCGAATGAAAGGCACATGCACCTCGAGGTAGTGCCTTTCGCACTCTCGATGCGGCAATCCGCGCAGGTGGTCGAACTGTGCGACGACCTTGATCATGAGACTGCCTCCCCATCAGTGAACGCCGGTGGATCAGTGGCATGCCGCCACTCTCTCGCCCCGCTGAGCCTCCTGAGGCGAGGTGTGAAGCATCGTCCTCGATCTAGCAAGCCAATTCAATGGCGACTGTGCCAAGCGTGCTTCGCCTGAGTTGTCAGTGGGCACAAAGTCACCGAGGGCACTTGATATCCGGCGACAAACCACTCGTCCTCTCTGCGACTCAGGCTGATCGGTGGCTATAGTGCAGCCGGCCAGCCGAGCGAGATGAGGAGCAGGGTGATGAGAGCAGCTGAGCAGGAGGCCACGAGGCGCTTCTCGCGCAGCAGGCAGGGGATGCCGGTAGTCGATACCGACATCCACGCGATGCCGATGCCAGATGATCTGTCCTCGCGCATGCCGAAGCGGTGGCGAGACTATCTGTGGGGGGGGCGCCACAGCCTGGTCTCCGCAGACCTGGTGAGGGTGCGCTCGTTCGCTGCGCGAAGTGACTCCTGGCCGCCAGGCGGAGGCGTTCCCGGCAGCGACGGCGACTTCATCGTCGAGCAGCTGCTGGACCGGTATGACCTCTCTTATGGGGTGATCGATCTGATAGCGATCGGGACCTCCGGGACCGGGCCGCGACCATACACGGAAGCTGTGTGCAGTGCCGCGAACGAGTGGCTGGCAGAGGAGTTTCTCGCAAAGGACGCTCGCTGGCTGGGATCCCTGAACCTCGCGTACGAGTTCGGTGGGAAGAGCGCCGTGAAGGAGATCGAGCGCTGGGCGAAAGAGAAACGCTTCGTGCAGGTGATCCTGTCGATGCGCACAGAGAAGCCGCTGGGCGACTCGAAGTACTGGCCGATGTATGAGGCCTGTGAAGAGTACGGTCTTCCAGTGGCCATTCACCCAGCCGCGGCTGGGGGTAATCTAGTTACCGGGTCCGGCTGGCCGACCTATTACTTCGAGGATCACATGGGTTACCCTCAGGCGAATCCGGTGCACGTGGCGAGCCTGATCTGTGAGGGAGTGTTCGAGCGCTTCCCGAAGCTGCAGTTCGCGATCGTGGAGGGCGGCTGGTCGTGGGCGCCGTGGCTGTGCTGGCGACTCGACTCGAGCTGGCGCGTGATGGGGGAGGAGATCCCTGAGCTGGATCGCAGGCCATCAGAGTACGTGCGCGAGCACTTCTGGTTCACGACGCAGCCGATCGACGAGCCTGAGAACCCGGCGTGGCTGCCAGAGCTGTTCGCACGCGGCGGCTTTGAGGACAGGATCATGTACGCGAGCGACTATCCGCACTGGGACTTCGACTCTCCGAACGATGCGCTGCCGCCTTCACTGCCGATCGAGACGAGACGGAAGATCATGTATGTGAACGCGTGCAGGCTCTACGGCCTCGTCATCGACGACGCCGGCGTCGAGGACGCCGAGCAATGAACGTCACCGCGCCCGTTGGTGCGAAGGACGTCCGACAGGTGTGGGACGGGCCGGTGATCGACGTCGACGTGCACGTGAACACGACGATGGAGGCACTCCTGCCGCACCTCGACGTGCAGTGGGCGGAGTTCATACGCGAGCGCGGATTCGGGAAGATGGGCGAGCCGCTTGGAATCAAGCGTGTCTACCCTCCTGGGGCGAAGAGCACCGCAATGGCGGAGTGGGTGCCGAGTGACGGCCGGCAGCCGGCCTCTGATCTGCAGATGCTGCGAGAGCACATCCTCGATCACCTGCAGGTCGATGTGGCGATCGCGAACTGCTACTTCGCGGTGGACTCGATCCGCTATCCGGACTTTGCTGCTGCGGTGGCGGCGGCGATCAACGACTGGATGATCGAGGAGTGGCTGGAGCGCGACACGCGGCTGCGGGCCTCGATCGTCGTGCCCGCGCGATCGCCGCAGCTGGCTGCGCGCGAGATCGACCGGGTCGGGGGACACCCAGGCTTCGTTCAGGTGCTGATGCCCGTGCGGAGCGACCGGCTTTACGGCAATCGCTGCTGGCATCCGACGCTCGAAGCGATCGCCCGCCACGATCTCGTGTTCGGGCTGCACTTCGGCGGCACCTCCGACGGGCCGCCTACGCCAACGGGATGGCCCGGTTACTACATGGCCGAGTATGTAGGCGAGCCGACGCTCTACTGGGCGCAGCTGACGAGCATGATCGCGGAGGGGGCATTCCAGCAGGTCCCCGATCTGCGGGTATCGGTGCTGGAGGGGGGGTTCACGTGGCTGCCTCCAGTGGCCTGGCGCCTGTTGAAGGAGTGGCGGGGGCTGCGACGCGACATCCCGTGGGTGAACCGCGCGCCGACTGAGCTGATCCGCGAGCACACACGCTTCTCGACAGCTCCGATCGACGCCGGCGAGCCCGACGAGCTGGAGGCTGTCGTGCGCTGGCTTGGCAGCGAGGATCTGTTGATGTTTGCAACCGATTACCCGCACTGGCACGACGACGATTTTGCGGCACTGCTTGCGGCGACTGCGCCAGAGGCGAGGTCGAAGCTGATGGCAGGCAACGCGAGGGAGTGGTACAGGCTGTAGGCGGGACGGCACGCCTGTCCTCCAGCTGCGGCCCACCACCGCTGTCCGGCAGCGGACTCTATGGCGAGTCACAGCGGCTCGCCTGGAGGGGGCGCCGCGAATGCGGCTCCAGCTGCAGGCCGGCTCCGAGCAGGAAGCTCGCGTCGAGCTCCCTGATCGACCTGGCGCCGAGGAGCGCCATGACCGTGCGGAGCTCTCGTTCGAGGATCGTGAGCGCCTGTTCCACGCCGCTGACGCCCCCGGCGGCAAGCCCATACACCCACGCCCGTCCGATGGATACTGCGCTCGCTCCGATGCAGATCGCCTTGACGATGTCGAGCCCTCGGCGGACCCCTCCGTCGAGTATGAGGTCGACCCGTCCCTGAAGTGCGTCGCGAAGCAGTGCGAGCTGCTCGAGGCCGCTCGGCAGCCCGTCGAGCTGACGGCCGCCGTGGTTGCCGACGAGCAGCACATCGATGCCGCACTCCGCTGCTCGGATCGCGTCGCGCACCGAGAACGCCCCCTTCAGCGCGAGCGGCCCCTCCCACTGGGCGCGGATCCATTCGAGGTCCTCCCACGAGAAGCTCCTGCTGATGAGGTCGATCGTGCTTGCCGCAGCGTGCGATGCGCGCCTTGCGAAGCTGCGCAGAGGCGGCGGCTGCGGCGCGAAGTTGCGGAGCGTGCAGCGGCGGTGGCGCATTAGGTTGACCACCCACCGCGGGTGGATCGCGTACTCGTGCAGATGGCTGCCGAGCCTCGGCGGCGCTGTCCACCCGTTGCGGATGTCCCGCTCCCTATTGCCTGCGACGGTCGTGTCGACCGTGAGGCAAAGACCTGTGAACCCCGCGCTGCGGGCGCGGTCGATCATCGCCCCATACCGATCCCGCTCCCCCCACGGGAAGATGTTGAACCACCCTGGCGAGGGCTGAATCTGCGCCACCTCCTCGAGCGAGTAGGTCCCGTGACCTGAGACGATCGCGAGCGTGCCATGGCGGCGGGCGACGATCGCGGGCGCGGTCTCGCCCGCAGGATGCACGACGCCGACGAGCCCCGCAGGTGAGAAGAGGATGGGCACAGTGAGCTGCCTGCCGGCGATCGTGGCCGAGAGATCTATCTCACTGACGTCCGTGAAGAGCCGAGGCAGGACTCTGAGCTCCCGAAAGCTCTCGCGGTTGGCGTTGAGCGTCACCTCATCCTCAGCACCGCCGTCTACGAACTCGAACAGCGGCCGCGGCAGCCGAGCTCGTGCCCGCTCCCGAAGTGCTGCGATGTTGATCGGCTCACTCATGAACATCATCTCCCTCTGTCATGGGAACACCTGCCGGCCGGAGTCGTCGAGCACGCGAATCGCGACCGACGGGCACCCCTGTGCCGCTTCGAGGATCAGCTCGTCTGGCCCAGATCCGATCACTCTCGCGACCTCCTCGACCTCGAATATCTCGGGCGCGATCGCATCACACACCGCATGTCCTGCGCACGCGTTCTCGTCTATGACGGGCACGTAGCCCATTCACCGCTCCTTTTCTCGTTGTGTGTTCACACGCCGCTTGCGATCAGGCGGCGCATGGCGGGAAGCTGCTGCGGCCGCCCCGCGAGCAGCGCCGCGACCGGCGTGCCTGCGCGACGGAAGATCGCGGCAAAGCTCGGCGCATCGAGGTCTCCGTCGATCTCGAGCGAGTCCGCGAGCGGCGCATGCCCTATGTACTGAAAGCGCGTGCGATATTGGTCACTCCAGAAGCTGGAGGCGGGAGCTGCACCGGACTGAAGTCCGAGCATCGCGCGCCCCGCCCCTGCTCCGAGCCGGCCAGCTGCCTCCCAGTGCGCGCACGGCACGTGCCGCCCGAGCAGGGCGTCGAACGGTGCGGCGGCGTCGCCGGCGGCGAAAACGCCTGGGATCGACGTGGCGCCGCGATCATCGGTCGGTATCGCTCCCGCCAGCGCGCCGAGGCCCGGCAGCCCCGTTCCCTGCAGCCAGTCGATCGACGCGCGCACGCCGATCGCGACGAGGACGTGGTCGCATCGTATGACCGTGCCGTCGCTGAGCTCGAGGGCGCGAATCGCACGATCACCGATCGCGGCTGCGATCGTCCTGCCGAGCAGCAGCCGCACGCCGTGGCCTCTGTGGAAATCGGCGAACCAGCTCCCGAGGCGCTCGCCAAGCAGGGACGCCATCGGCGCTGCGGCGAAGTCGACGATCGTGACCTCCGCGCCGAGGCTGCGGGCAGCGGCGGCAACCTCCTGCCCGATGAAGCCGGCGCCTATGATCGCAAGCGCTCCGCCGCCGATGATCGCCCTCCGCAGTGCGTGAGCGTCCGCGATCGTGTAGAGGCTGCTGACGTTGGTCCGGCCGGCGAGCTGAGGCAGAGTGCGCGGCTGCGCTCCGGTGGCGATCAGCACCTGATCGGCGCGGATCCTTCTGCCATCGGAGAGAAGGACGGCCCGCTCGCGCAGATCGAGGCCCGTCGCCCTGACTCCGGGGCGCAGCTCGATCTCGTGATCGTGGTACCAGGCCGGCAGCTTGAAGTACGCTGCATCCTCGGCGCGCTCGCCAGCAAGCAGCAGCTCCTTGGACAGCGGTGGGCGGCTGTATGGGCGGTGATGCTCCGCGCACACGAGCACGATCGGCTGCTCGCCGCCGCCGCGGCGCAGCGCCTCCGCGCATCTCTGCGCGGCGAGCCCGCCGCCTATGAGCGCGATGCACCTCTTCATCGGCCTCGGCCAGTCAGTGCACGCAGCGGCGCACGATGCGCAGGGGGCCTCACGCGGCTCGAGTCGTCGTGGCGAATTGTGGGCGTCGCACCTGCGACGTAGAGAAAATTGTGCGCTCTGCCGATGAAACGGCTGCGGAATGTGTGCAAGTCACATTGACGGCGGCCGACCGGTACGAGATACTCGCGCCGAGCCAGATGGCTCTCGCCGGCCGCGGCGAGGCGACTCGCGCGCATGCACTCACGCGCGCGCCGGCTGATGTCACCTACGCGAGGGCTCGGTTCGCAGGTGCGTCGATCTGAGGGAGAACTTTCATGGACAAGTACGTCGTCGCAAGGGCCGATGATGTTCCGGAGGGGGAGCGGGTGATCGTGGATGTCGAGGGCGAGTCGATAGGCATCTTTCACCACGACGGTGAGTTCTACGCTGTGCGCAACAAGTGTCCCCACCAGGGCGCGGAGCTGTGCACGGGGCTGATGGTGGGCCTGCTGGAGGCGGATCGACCCGGACAGTTCCGTTTCGACATGACCCGCAAGCTGCTCGCCTGCCCGTGGCACGGCTGGGAGTTCGACCTGAAGACCGGTCAGTCCTACTTCGACCCGCAGCGCACCCGCGTGCGCCAGTTCCCAGTCGAGTGCAAGGACGGCGGGAGCGTCGCCAAGAGCCTGACCGACGAGGTGCACGAGGGCATTCACCTCGTGAAGGGCCCATACGAGCTGGACCTGCTGCCGATCTCGGTAGAGGACGAGTATCTCGTGGTGACGCTGCGAAGCTGACTCTCCGCTCAGCGGGACCAAGAGCCCGCGCCGATCGCTTGACACTTGAGCTTGCGAGGCGTGCTGTGGTAGCCTGGCGTCCATGCAACGGGTGGACGGCGTGCCGCAGAGCGGGCGCCTGGGAGGACTGCCTGGGTATGTGGATGCCTGGCACGACTTGATCGATCGCCTGACGTGCGGCGGTGAGGCCGCCGCGTATGTGCGTCGCTGCGCCGCAATCTTCGGCGCGCAACTGAGCTCATACAAGGGGCATCCGATCGGCGAGCTGGAAGCGCCGATGACGCGGAGCTTCCAGATCCAGGCGCAGGGCCTGCGCGCGGAGGAACTTCCTCCAGAGGAGTTCATCTCGCGCTGCGAAGAGCTTGGCGCGATGCGCGCGCGCCAGGGCATCTCGGTCAGCGATCTGCTGCAGGCGTATCGGCTCGGCTGCGAGGTCCTGCGCGCTCGCGCATACGAGATCGCGCCGAAGAACGAATACCGTGAGACGCTGCTGCTCCGCCTGCTGGAGCTGCTCGACGCATGGATGGACCAGGGCATGATTGCCTCCGCGGCCGGCCACCGGCGCATGGAGCTGGCGATCATGCGCGGTGCGCAGGAGCGAAAGGCAGCGTTCGTCAGGCAGGTGCTATCTGGGACCGTCCCACCATCACAGCTCGGCGATGTCGCTGAGGCGTACGGAGTTGTGATCGATGAGGAGTACTTCGCGGTGCGCGCCCGTCCGCGCGAGGACTCCGAGCTGCACGACATAGAAGCCTTCGTGCAGTCTGGTAACACAGGACGACGCCCTCGTGGTGTCGTCGCGCTCATAGATGGTGACGTGTGCGGGTTCGTGCCAGAGCTGCCTGGCCGTGCGCGCTCCGCACAGGTGGTCGTCGGCATCTCTGGTCCCGTCCCACTGCGTGATCTCGCTGGGGCGTTCCATCTCGCCACGCGAGCTCTGGAGACCGCAGCGGCGCTGAGGAGGTTCGGGGTGTTCTCGATCGGCGACCTCGGGATGCTCCCCGCGATCGCGAGTGATCACGAGCTCGGTAACGTGATGCTCGAGCGATATGTGCGCCCGCTGGAAGCGATGGGCGCCTCTGCGCAGGCGGTGCTGGAGACGGTCGAGTGCTATCTCGCCAACAACGGCCGAGTGGACAAGACCGCGCGCCAGATGTACCTGCACACGAACACCGTCCGCTACCGGCTAGGGCGCTTCGAAGAGCTGACGGGTGCATCCCTTCGCGACATCGACGGCATGATCGAGGTGTGGTGGGCGCTCCAGCGGCGCAGGCTCTCCGTCTCCGCGGCGGACTGACCTGCGCGTCGAATCCGGCGACCACCGAGGATCGCGGGCGGCTCGTAGTCCTCCCAGGCTCGGAAGCAATGGTCCCACCGCTGTGTCTGTTCGGAACAGGTCCAGCCACAGTCTCCTCAGAACAGGTCCCACCACTGGTCTCGCTGCCGGGTCTGCTCTGCGGCCTCCTCAAGGATCATGCGGCCCGAGCGCATCAGATATACGCGGTCGGCGATCGTGAGCGCCTGCCCGACGTTCTGCTCGACCATCAGGACGGACATGCTCCGCTGCTCGACGAGCTCACGCAGAGCAGCCATTATCTGCTGGACGACCGCGGGTGCGAGCCCCAGCGAGGGCTCGTCGAGGAGCAGCAGCTTTGGCGCGGCCATCAGCGCGACCGCGAGGCTCAGCATCCGCTGCTCGCCGCCGCTCATCGTGCCGGCGGCCTGCCTGGCGCGCTTGGAGAGGATCGGGAACATCTCGCTGACGGCGTGCGTCCGCCGCGCGAGCTCCGACCTCGGCGCCGCATATCCGCCGAGGGCGAGGTTCTCCTCCACGCTCAGAGCGGCAAAGGTGAATCGTTCCGCTGGGATGTAGGAGATCCCCGCCCCTGCCGCCCGCCATGGGCGGCCGAGTGGCCAGCGAGCGCCGTCGTAGGTGATCGACGCCTT
>JAJYUP010000093.1 GCA_021792455.1 Actinomycetes bacterium
GTTTGCGTGCCGCTGTGTCCATTCGCGTGTAGACGCTGCGGCTGCGATCGCCTGCGGGGGGCCCGTTCGGCGGTCTTCTCTTCGATGATGCCCGCGCCGGCCGATTCTTCAACCGGCTGCGCGCATGCCTTACGCAATTGCGCGCGAGCATGTAAACTGCAAGTAATCCTTGCGGCCTTGTGCTGCCTTGGAGGTTCGGACCGGCGCCGGGGTGCCATTCGCAAGAAGTACAAGTAGACGCCCCGGCGCCGGGCTTTATCCGACCGGCGGCGGCCGGTCGGGGGTAGAGCGTGCAGGGGGCGCGCCTCATCGTGCGCTGCCCGCCTTGGTGCGGATCTGCGGTGCGGGCATCGCCAGCGCCTCGGCGGCCGCAGCCGGGCCGATCGCCGGGGAGAGTGCGATGAATGAGAGCAGCGGCGCGTGCGCGGGAAGGTGCTGGGCGCGGCCTTCGTTGATGCGCCCGGACAGGATCGCCCAGCAGGCGGCGATGCTTGCCTGCGCCGCCGGGGCGCTGATCGGCTGCTCGGCGGGGGCGCTCTTGCGCAGTCGCTCGGCCAGCTCTCGGGTCAGCCGCTCGCGCAGCGCCAGGCCGCTCGCGCCGGCCGCGGGCAGCTCTTGGCAGGCAAGCCGCGCGAGCAGGGCGTCGATGGCGAAGGATCCGGTCAGCTCGCAGACGGTGCGCGCCACCAGCTGCGGCCAGTCCCGTGCGCCGGAGCGGCCGGCGCGTTCGGCGTAGCGCAGCGTGCTCTTCCAGAGCTGCTCGATCACGGCGGTGAAGATCTGCTGCTCGTCTTTGAAGTGGCTCGCGAGCTCGCGGCAGGTGATCTGCGCCTCGGTGCGCACCTCGCGCTCTGAGAGCAGCGGGTAGCCGCGGCGCTCCAGCACCGTCAGCGCAGCGGCGAGCACCCATTCGCGGCGGTTCTCGCGCACGCGGCCGGCCTGGTGCAGCAGCTTGGTCGCACAGAACGCCATCGGCGGGCTCAAGGGCGGCGGGGCTGCCCGCGCCGCCGCCAGGCAGCACGCCCACTCGGCGATCGGCGCGGACTGCTCGGCCAGCTCTCCCAGCCGCTGCTC
Source organism: Actinomycetes bacterium (assembly GCA_021792455.1). Classification (GTDB taxonomy): domain Bacteria; phylum Actinomycetota; class Thermoleophilia; order Solirubrobacterales; family Solirubrobacteraceae; genus Palsa-744. Next base: position 1,075 of record JAJYUP010000093.1, read on the forward strand.
CATCAGCGCCTGGCGCGCCAGGTGCGCGACCCCGGCGACGATGCCCCGGGCGATCAGCGGCAGGCCGCCGAGCTCGCGCAGATCGGCGGCCAGCATCTGCTCCAGACGCCGCTGGTGGAAGCGCATCCGCTCGATCGCGTCCGCGCCGACCGCGAACGGCTCTACCAGCAGCACCCTAGCGGCGACCGGCTGCTCGCAGACCGCCTGCACGAACTCGAGCACGCGCGCGTGCAGGCGCCCCAGCGGATCGGCGTGCTCGCCGGCGAGCGCGAGCCGGTGAAGCGAAGCGTGCGCGACCTGCTCGAAGCAGCACAGGAAGACCTCAGGCTTTCCGTGCTTGAAGCGGCGGTAGAGATCCTGCAGGGAGACTTTCGCCTGCTCGGCCAGCTCGGACATGAACACACCGTCGAAGTCGTGCTCGGCCAGGCAGAGCATCATCGCGCCGCAGACCCTGCCGCGCTGGATCGAGGAGACCTCATCGGCGCCGATCCCGCCCGCGGCGTGCCGGCCGCGCGGCAGCGCCGGGAAGCGGTCGGGATGGCGCGGCAGCCTGTGCGGCGGCGCGGTGCGCTCCTGCGGGTCTTCGACGGCCTGCCGCTGCGGAAGGCCGGTCTGGCTCAGCGAAGCTGCTTGCGATGACATCGAACCCCAATCTCCTTCCTCGATGACCCGGCCGATCCTACGCCCCCCGCGGCGCAGATAGACGCCGCCGATCGAACCGTTTTCCCGGTTCAGTACGATCCGGGGCGGCTATCTGCACGCGCCGTGCTGCCCCTTTGGACCGACACGATCGCGCCCGAGACGGGCAATCCAGGCCGGCCGAGAGGGTCTTTCGGTGCTCGGCGCCGCCGGCCCGTGCAGGCAGTCCGCAAACATAAATACGGACCCTCGATGCGCAAACGCTACGATCCGGGGTCGCTATCTGCTTTCCCGCTATTTGCGGGAAATTTCTTGAGCCTCGGTTTCGTTCGCGTCGATCCGCGCGCGTGGCGGGCCCCTCCACCACCGGTTGGTGCTCGTCTCTCATCGGCACAGCGGCACCGCCAGGGCCGACAGGCCGCTGTGCGCGGCCCGGGCGTCGCCGTCGATCTCAAGCTCGTCGAAGCTGCCGTGCAGCAGCGCTTGCGCCCATACGTGGATGCTTGCCTGCACGCGCGCGGTGGGCTTGGTCGGCGTGACGCTGAGAAGTCGCAGCCGCCCTGCTTCCAGGCGCAGCGGCACGTCGGCCCAGCCGCCAGGGATGCCCGGCGGCGGGGCGACGTGCAAGAGCAGCGTCGCATCGCCCGCCTGCGGCACGGCGGGGGCGTGGTCGATGATCATCTGCACCACGGCGAGCAGTTCGCCGAACATCGGCGGGATCGGCTCCGGGCAGTAGAGCGAGCACCACAGCGCGCCGGAGAGCGCCAGCCGCCCCAGATGCCACAGGCACGGCCCGGCGAGGTAGGAGAGGGCGCCGCCTGCCGGCGCGATCGTGCTCGCCACCAGACCGAGCGCTTGCAGGCGCACCAGGCGGCTCTTCAGTCCAGGCGGCTGAAGCAGATGGTCTTCGATGCCCCAGATGTGCGCGAGCGCGCGCGAGTCGCGCAGCAGCGCGTTGAACCGGTGCGGGCCGGCGGCGACTTCGCGCAGAATCACGGGGTCGAAGCGGTCGACGGTACAGCGCGCGAACAGCTCGCCCCGGCTGCCGTCGGCGGCGCCGATCGCCTCCGCGGCATCCAGCCACTCCGTGTGCAGCTGGAGCGTGCCGGCGCCCGCCGGCAGCAGCATGTATTCGAAGCTGCGGCGGTCGGTGAGCGCCGGCCGCTCGCCGAGCAGCCCCTCGTGGACCATGTCGGCCAGCAACGAGCCGAGCGCTTTGCCGGAGATGAGGATCTCGCTCGCCAGCGTCGTCCGCTCGATCCAGCGACCGCGTGCGGCGCGCATCGCCTGCGTGGCGTGCGAGTCGGTCAGCAGCGCACGGATCCCCCGGCCGCGTGCGTCGGGGGCTTGCGGCGTGTCGGTGGCGGTAAGCAGGGCCATCCCCTACCGCCTTGCTCTGCGGCGTCGGTGCTTGGCCATCTCACTGAACCCCCGGTGTTGCACTCCTCGCGGTCGCTCGAGTTGACTGCCAGAGCTTACCGCCTCCGGCGTGTGAGGCTTGCGCCAGACGGCGATATGCGCGATGATGCGCGCGGCTGGCAGGAATGCAGACACCCTGGGGCGACACAGAGGCGCTGCGAGCAGACCGCCTTGGTCCTGGCCCGAGACCAGATGGCCGGCAGGCCAGCGAACGTCACCAGCGCCGGCGGATCTTCGCCGCACTGGTCGCCGCCGTCGCCAGCGAGGGCTACAACTCGACCACCGAGCGGCAGCTGGCACGCGAATCCGGCGTCGCGCGCAGCGGCCTGCACAAGGTCTTCCCGGGAGGCATCGAGCAGTCCTTCCTGGCGGCCGTCGACATCCTCTACAAGGACGCGCTCACGAAGATGTGGGCCGGCTACCATTCCGAGTCCGACCCCGAGCGCGCCCTGCACGCCGCGCTTTCCACCGCGGCGCAAGCGGCGCTCTCGCAGCCGCACGCCTCCACGATGGCGCTCGTGCACATCTACGAGGCCGGCCCGGCCGGCATCCAGCGCGCCCAGCGCGCCGCCGGCGAGCTGGGCCAGCTGATCGCAGACAGCCTCTCCCGCAGCCCCCAGCGAGCGCAGGGATCCGCGGAGCTGCCGGCCGCGATCGCCGGCGCGATCCAGATGCTCTTCCACGACCGCCTGCGCCGCGGCCTGCAAGACCAGCTGCCACAGCTCGCCGACCAGCTGGCCGACTGGACGCTGAGCTACGAGTCTCCGCCCGCACCGCTTGCCCGCTCGCGCGCACAGGTGCGCCCCATCCACCGTGACCCCGACCCGGACCCCGGCATCCGGCTGCTGCACGCGACCGCGCGGCTGTGCGCACAGAACGGCTACCGCAACGTGTCCGTCAGCGCGCTCGCACGCGAGGCGAAAACCTCGCTGCGCACGCTCTATGAGCGCTACGGCGGCAAGCAGGAGTGCTTCCTGGCGGCCTTCGAGATGACCCGCGCGCGCACGCACGCCGCGGCGCAGGCCGCCTTTATGCCACTGATCGACGACTGGCCGCGCGCCTTCCACGCCGCGATCAGAGCGATCCTCAGATTCTTCGCCACAGAGCCGCAGCTGACCTGGCTTGTCGCGGTCGAGGTGCTGGCCGCCGGACCGGACGCCTGGCAGGCACGCGATCAGGCGATCCGCACCTTCACCTTCCTGCTGGACCCCGGATACAAGGACGCCCCGCACGCCCCGCAGATCGCCCGGGAGGCGATCCCGTTCGGCGTCTACTTCATGATCCACCACCACCTGACCTGCGGCAGGCCGGCCGCCACCCTGCCGCAGCTGGCGCCGCTCGCAACCTTCTTGGCGCTCTGCCCCGCGATCGGCGCTCAGCGCGCCGCGCAGATCGCCGCGGAGAAGCCCACGCTGCCCGCCGCCGCGCCGCCGCCGCCGGTCCGGTTCGATCTGCGGGCTGGCGCTCACAGCCGATCGCGATAGCAGACCGGCCGCGCGCCGCCAAGAGCTTCGGAGAAAGTGAGGTCCTTTTTCACGTGTGCCTGCTTGAGCGGCCGCCGGGACCGCCGCTGGCCGCTGCGTTCTCGATCGCCGATCCCGTGCTGGGGTTCGTTCGCGTCGGCTTCTTCGAGGACCGTGCCGCGGCGCGCACCCCGGCCCAGGTGATCTGAGGCTACCGCCGCGCCGCCGCAGCGCAAGGCCCCTGAACGCGATTGGGGCTTAATTCCAGCGGCGCCAGCCACGCCGATCGGCAGGCTCACGATCATCGCTGATCCCGATAGCAGAGCCCGCGGGCGCCGCCAAGACCCTCAGAGCACTTGGGTTCCAATTCGTCGGTGATCACACCCAGAGGCGTCTAGACTTCGAGGCTCCAGCGCCGAAGCGAAGATTGGAGCTGCTGAGATGGCAGAAACTCCCGGTCGAAAGCACAGGCGCAGCCGTCGCAGGCGCCTCTGGCCGCGCATGCCGCGGTCAAGCTCGCCACGCGGCGACGCCGGAGCCGCGGAGAGCTACCAGCTGAGCGACTTCGGCAAGGAGCTGTTCGCGGCCGGCGAGCGGCTCGACGCATGGCTGGCGCAAGCGCCCCAAGGCCCGCTCACACACGCAAGCGACGCCGGCAGCAGGGCCGCCACCGCGCTCGAGGCCGCCTACGCCTCCGGGTTTCTCAGCGGACTGGTCGAGCAGCCGCCGCCCGGAGCCGTCGACGCCGGAATCGCGCGCGAGCTGACAGCCGAGGACGGCTCCAGCAGCTACGAGCTGACCGACTGGGGCCGCCGCGGGATCGGCCCGATCCTCGCCCTCGGCCGCGCGGAAGCCAAGCACCGGCCGCGCACATCGCGGCTGACCCCGCGCGTGCTCAGCGGAATGCTCCAACAGCTCCTGCCCCTGATCCAGCTGCCCGAGAACACCGAAGGCATCGTGCAGCTCGGCATCGACCCCGAAGCCGGCGAACCCGCCTCCGCGGCCGCCGCATTCTGGGTGCAGATCGAGGCCGGACGCATCGTCGACTCCGGCACCGGGCCACCCCCGAAACGCTCAGCCTGAAGGCGCGCGCACCGCCGGGCGCCTCCACGAGCGGACCGCTGACGCAGACCGCGCCGACCCCGCCCCGCGTGGGCGGTCAGCGCCCATCCGCGTGGGCGGTCCGTGGGCGGTCCGCCCCGAAAACCGCCTCACGCAGCAAAGCGGCATCGCGGCAGATCCAGCGCCGCAAACCCACTCCCAAAGCCAGATCCTGCCGCCCGCAGCCGCCCCCGGCCGCCTCGTGCAGACAACCAGCAATAAATCGGGGCGCCCGGATTCGAACCGGGGACCTCATGACCCCAAATCATGCGCGCTACCAGGCTGCGCCACGCCCCGAGCTCCCAGCGAGTCTACTGCGCGAGGTCTCGCATCGCAAAGACCCTGCTGGCGGTCGCGCCCCAGAGATGAGGCCTACCCTCGGGCGCCGATCAGCGGGCGCACCTCGGAGCGCTGCCCGTCTGGACGGTTCTCCGTCTCGATGATCACCCTGCATGGCCGCTTGCTGAGAAGGTACATCGCGGTTGGCCCGAGCCGACGCTCGCCGGCAGGCGCATGCAGGGTCGACCAGTAGATCACATCAGCGCCGACCCTTCGCGCCTCATCGACGAGTGCAGCCCCAGGGTTCCGCGTGCGGATCAAGCCCGTGTGGATCCTGATCCCAGCGCGACGGGCCTGCTCGCGCGCGCTCTCGAGCACGAGCCGCCCCGCCGCCTCCTCCTCCTCGAGGCCCGCCTCGAGTGAGAGCTGGCTTGGCACTGGAAGCACGAAGACGGCGTAGAGCGCCCCGTCGGCGCCAACGAGCTTCGCCGCCGCGCTCAGCGCGGAGGCGCTCACATCGGTGCCGAAGATCGGCACGAGCGCCGTCCTGTAACCAAGCGCCTCGAAGTCAGCGGGCCGCGCCGCCCTCGGGATGCGATGCTCGGAGTAGGGGTCGAGCCCCTGGCGCCTGCGGTAGTAGAGATAGCCTGCGACTCCGACGATCATCCAGGGGATGCCGACGACGCGAGCCTCTGGATGCAGGGCCACCACCGCGACCCATGCCGCAGCGGTGCCAAGACCGCCGATCACAGCGCTCACCGGGATTTCAGCGCCCCTGATCCGCACGTTCCCCGGCAGCTTGTATGGCCTCTGCTGGTCTGGTCGCTTCACGCGCAGCGCGATCACCGAGATGTGGGCGATCGTGAACGAGAGCATCGCGCCGAAGGAGTAGAGGTTGCCGAGCACGTTCGTGTTTCCGTAGAGGACGAGCAGAGCGGCGAGCCCTGAGAAGAACACGATCGTGAACCAGGGTGTTCTGTAGCGTGCGTGCAGGCGCGAAAAGACCCCTGGCAGCTGCCTGTGCTCGGCGAGTGACCACGACAGCCTCGAGATGCCGATCAGCCCTGCGTTCGTCGCCACGAAGAGGATCGTCGCGGCGAGCAGACCGACGTAGTACTCGCCGGCATGCAGCACCGTTCCATGCAGGCCGAGTTTCGAGACGATGCCGAGGACGGGATCGTTCTGGTAGCCGTTGCGTTCTTCGCCGAGCTTCGTCGCGTAGCCGGCATGAGCGTAGAATTTGCCGAGCTCCGGGTTGTAGCCGACGCCGTGATGGATGACAGGCAGCGCTGAGAGCGCGACGATCGAGATGCCTGCATAGAGACCGAGCACTGCGATGACGACGAGGTTGACGGCCTTTGGCACGTCTCTGCCGGGATCCTTCGACTCCTCCGCCATGTTCGAGACCGTCTCGATCCCTGTGTAGGCGAGCATCGCGAGCGACAGAGCGAAGATCACCTCGCTCCAGCTCGGCGCAACGCCGATGTGAACCTGGCCGATCAGCAGCGAGGGGTGGAGAACGAGGACGACGCCGATCCCGACGAGCATCAGCTGTGTGCACAGATCGAGAACCGCGAGGACTACGTTCAGATTCGCCGACTCTCCGATGCCGCGGATGTTCAGCCAGGCGAGCGTCGCGATCACGATGAGCCCGCCAAAGATGTCGCCGGGGTTGTGGTCCAGCCCGTGCAGCCCAGGGAACGCGCTGAGGTAGTGGGGCACGAAGAACGCGGAGATCGCGATCGTGAGTATGTAGTCGAGGCTTAGCGCCCAGCCCGCGAAGAACGAGACGAGCTCGTTGAAGGCGTGTCTCGCGAACGAAGATGACCCGCCAGCTTCGGGGAACATCGCCGCCCCCTCCGCGTACGTCTTCGCGGTGAGCAGGAACAGGCCGCCGGCGAAGAGGAACACGAGCGGGGTGAGCCCAAGCGCATGTGCGGCGACGAGGCCAAGTGCGTAATAGATCGACGAGCCGACGTTGCCGTAGGCAGTCGCGAACAGTCCAGAGACCTTGACCGATCGCCGCAGACCATGTTCTGTGAGGCGTGCCACGCGGGCGCAGCGTATAGCGGTTGCGGCAGTGGAGGAAGAGCGGGCGCCTGCCCTTCAGCCGTGCACACCAGACGCCCGCGGGAAGGACGCAGACGGGCGGCGACGGGGCTGACGGGCGCGCACCGAGAGCGCGCAGCATCTGCTGCATCGCACCAGCATGTGCAGCAGGAAACCGTGACAGTCCTGGCGGAGCTCGGCCGGCTGCAACATCTGCTGCATCGCACCCGCATGTGCAGGAATCCTGCATATGATCCCGACGCCGTCCACCGACGGCTGGGAGGCGGCCGCTCGCGCGAGGCTTGCGAAGCCGCGGCAACCCCAGAGGAAGACCCCAGACACACGCTCTAGATGACCCGCCGCGGCAACTACAACTCCGGAACCGACTTCGTCCTCGAATATGGTGACCTGCGCTTCACCTTCAACGAGCGCGACTTTGCAGAGCGCTGCGAGCAGGCGGCTCTGAGGCTCGGGTTCATCGGCGGGCGCCTCGGCGAGGAGGAGATGGAGGACCTCGTCAACCTCGCCGTGAACGGCGAGGTGGCGGAGCCGGCGTCCGCGCTCGGCGAGCATGTGAACGAGTGCTGGCCTGCGCTCGTCGGTCCTCTCGAACGCTCCCTCGTGCATTGGCTGCGACGGCTTGTCTTCAGGGGTGCGTGGCTCGATGAGCGCGTGAGGGAGGGTGAGCTGAGCGTCCGCTTCGTCGAGGAGACGGGCGCCTTCGAGTACATTCAGCCTGGTCGTCCAGACGAACCGATCGAGCTCGCACCGGAGCCCTCTTGGGGCCGCGTCGCCTATCGCGGCTGACGGGCGGCGGCTGACGCGGCCACCAGACGCCTCACGCCGCGCCAGCGGTGGGCTGACGCGGCCACCAGACGCCTCACGCCGCGCCAGCGGTCAGCTGACGCGGGCAGCGCAAGCCGACCTCAGGCGCGGAGCGCCTCGATGCGAGCGGCGAAGATCTCCTTCGCCGCCTCCTCACCCACGAGCAGCTCCGGCTTGAGGGTGCAGCTCGAGACGAGGTCGAGGGCGGGCAGGCGACCCGTCATCGTGCGCAGGCGATCGAGCGCGATCACTGTCGTCTCGCCGCCGAACGGCTGCTCAGCCGTCGCGAGCACGGTCAGAGATCCACCATCAGGGATGTTGCGCGCCGCCGCGAGCGCCTTGCGCGCAGCCTGGCTGCTCACTGCGGAGAGGCAGTCAAGCGCAAGCACCACGTCAGCGCCCCTCGAGACCCGTCTCTTTGCGAGATCGACAACCCGCTCGACGGCCTGACTCAGCACATCGGCGCCCGCGGCAAACGACAGCGAGACCTCTGGCTGCGCCGGCTCTGAAGACCACATCTCGATCTCCTCTGGACGCACACCGACGAGCGCGAGCATCACCTCGAGGCTCGAGTCGCGAGCGAGCGACTGAAGCACTCTCCGCAGCGTCTCGCTCTTGCCCGCACCGGCTCCACCGACGATCGTCGCACGCGAGCCCCGCCCGATCGGCGTCAGCCACTCGATCGCCTTCAGAGTCAGATCCTCTGAGCCAAGCTCGAATCGCTCGGTTGGGAAGGCTGCGCGAAGCTCCTCGAACCTCGCCCCACGGACGGCTTCATCTGCTGGCACGCCGTTCACCCGATCTACGCGGATCAGCGACGGATACCGCTCAGATCGACGCGGCAGGCGCACCGGTCCCGCGACCATGTCCCCGTCGATCAGCTCACACCTCCTCACCTGTGCCGCCGATACATAGACATCGCCATCGGAGACCTCGCCAGGGCGCACGCGGAGAAACGCGGACCCGTTGCCCTGAAGCTCGACTGCGCCCTCAGCAACGGTCTCCTTCAGCTCCGCTGCAGCTCTCGAGGGCTCGCGGGCACTGGGTCGAGCTTCGCGAGGCTCGACGCTGCGACCCCCTCCCCCGCGGTCCGGCTCCCGGGTCCGCTCCCCCGCCGCTGTGAGACCTCGCCGCCGCGCCTCCTCGATCTCGCCCCCCTGCTCTCGCTCCGCCACCTGCGCCTGCTCACCTGCCGCCCGTGCTCCTGGGCGCGCCTGACCTGCCTCTCGCTGCTCTCCATCCGACTGTGGCGCCTGCTGCGGCGCTTCTCTGTCGCGATCCTCACGAGCGATCCTGCCGCGCGCACCGACGAGGGCAGCGGAGGCCTGCCCCCCTCCCCGGAGCACATCCTCACTGCGCTCCCCTGCGCCCTGGCGCTCGATGATCATCTCGATCAGATCGGCCCTGCGCAGACGCCTGAAGCCATCGAGGCCAAGCTGTCCAGCGATTGCATGAAGGTCGGCGAGCGGACTCGCCTCGAGGTCCGCTCGGTTGATGACTGCCATCAGAGCATCTCCTTGTAGTGGTCTGGGTGGTCGGCGCCCGTCCGCGTTGGGCCAGCGGACAGCACCCTCGCGAGCAGGTTAGCGGGAATCTCCTGCCGCGAGGCTTTCTCGGGGCGAGAGCTCCCCTCACCGGCCACGGTGAGGCACCTCTGAGGCTCCCCTTCGCGGCGCAATCACTCCAAGGCTTGGAGCGAGATGAGACGCACTCGGACGTAGGGCCGCTTTCGCAGGCGAGATGCCCCGCCGGCACAGCTCAGGGTGCGATGCCCTCGAGCAGCGCCTCTTGCGAGAACCGCTCGATCTCTTCCTGCTTCCTCCTCGAAGTCCAACGAAGCTCGCGCGCAAGCACCTCTGCGACCCGCGCAACGGGGGCGGACGTCGCCGCCGCGCCAACCCCGTCCGCAGCACCAGCCGCACCCGCCGCGCCAACCCCGTCCGCAGCGCCAGCCGCACCCGCAGGGCCAGCCACACCCGCAGCGCCAGCCGCACCCGCAGGACCAGCCACACCCGCAGCGCC
>JAJYUP010000012.1 GCA_021792455.1 Actinomycetes bacterium
TGAGGTGCGCAAGCTCCTTCCGCAGCGCCTCCGCCCCATCGATCATCGTCCTGAACTTCAGCATCGAGAAGGCCCTGCCGTCCTGGCCGACCCGCCGCTGGGAGAACAGCACAGGGCCTGGCGAGTCGAGCCTCACGATGATCGCGATCACCGCAAGCAGCGGGCTGAGCAGGACGAGCCCGGCGAGGGCGCCGGAGATGTCGAGGCAGCGCTTCAGCAGCTTCGAGCTGCGGGGCAGCCCGAACTGCTTGACCCCGAGCACGGTCAGCCCGTCGAGGTCGTCGAACTCGACGGAGGAGCCGACGACCTCGAGCATCCTCGGCACGAGCGAGACGTTGAGGCGAAGCTGCCCCGCCGCCTGGACCAGCTGCGGGATGTGCTTGGCGTCGCTGTGCCTGGCGGCGATGATGATCCGGTCGATCCCGTGGGCGGCGACGAGCCTGCCGAGCTCCTCCCCCCTCGCGAGCCTGCGCATCTCCTGGGCCTCCTGCAGGGCGCTGTCGAAGGGCAGCGTCAGCTCGATGCTCGCCTGGCGGCGCAGATGGCCCTCGAGCTTTGCGGCCACCCGCTCGCAGGCGCGCCGCTCCCCGAGCAGCAGGCAGCGCTCAGGTGGGAGCGCTGCGAGCACGAGCCTCCTTGCGAGCAGCCTGAGTGCGAGCAGCAGCACGAGCAGGATCGAGATCATCGCGAGGATCTGCCCCCTGCCGAGTTTCGGGCTGAACAGCAGCGGGGCGGCGATCCAGAGCAGGAGCGTGTAGGCGGTCGCGGCGCGCAGCAGCCCTGGCGCCTCCTGCAGCGTCGACTTGCGCAGCAGCCGCTGATCGCGGTCGTAGAGGCCGGCGAGCTTGCCGATCGGCAGGATCAGCGGCAGCGCGAGGATCGCAAGGATGTGCCAGCGGTCGTCCCTGACGAGCTTCGTGACGAGGGTGAGCGTGATCGCGACCGCGAGCACGTCCGCCCCTGCGAGCGCCCGCCGCAGCACGGAGTCCCGCCGGGCAGGCACGCCCACCAAACCGAACCCAGGCACGGCGGAGCCGTGCCCCACCCCCCCGACATCGCGCTCGAGGGTCTGCTCGAACGTACCTGACCCTGCGGCGATCAGGAGGCGCTCCTCGACAGTGGCCGCTCCCCCCGCATCCGCGCCCGCTTCGGCTCCGATCCGCCCGTCGAGTAGCGGTAGGCGTAGCCGTAGCGGGAGCCGCGCGCGTTCACGCCGTTTGCGACGACGCCGAGCGTAGGCGCCTCGAGGCTGCGCAGCTCCTCCGCAAGCCGCGCAGCCTCCTCAGCGCTGTTCCTGCGCAGGCGCCCGACGACGATGACCCCATCGACCTTGCGCAGAAGTGGGATGGCATCCGGCACGACTGACATCGGCGGCGTGTCGATCAGCACGAGGTCGTAGATGCTGCCCGCCCAGGAGAGCACCTCCTCGATCGCCCTGCTCTCGATCATGCCAGTCGGGTTCGGCACCCCATAGCCGGCGGACAGGAGGCTGACGGAGCCGACCTGCGAGCGCAGCGCGCGTGCGCCGGGAAGGTGGGTATGTGCGTGCTCCCGCCGTGCACCCTCCAGCTGCACGCCCTCTCGCCCAGCGCGCTCCCCGACTGCACGGTGCAGCTGCGCGCCCTCTCCCTCCGCACCGTGCAGCTGCGCGCCCTCTCCCTCTGCACCGTGCAGCTGCGCGCCCTCTCCCTCTGCCCTCGCCTGCGCAAACGCGCCGTGCAGCTCGAGATCCTCCCCCTCCTGGCCGCCGATCCTCGCCTCCTGGACCGCCTCCTCGAGCGTTGCGACCCCGACGATCGCCTCCGCGAGGCCGGGTCCGGCGCTCAGGCCGAGCAGGTTCGCGAGCGCAGGCCTTCGGAGGTCCGCCTCGATCATCAGCACGCGGGCGCCCATGCTCGCAGCCGCCTCCGCAAGCCCGAGCGTGATCGTCGACTTGCCGTCCCCAGGGGTGGCGGAGGTGATCAGCACGAGCCGCACGTCCCTGTCGACGTTGAAGTACCGAAGCCGCGCCCTCAGCATCCTCATAGCCTCGAGCTCAGCGGTTGGAAGCGGCGGCAGGGGCGCACCCTCGCGCAGGGCCGCCCTCCGGTAGGCGGCGCTCTCAGGCACGCTGCCGAGCAGGGGCAGGCGGTAGGCGCGCTCGAGGTCCTCCGGCTCCTTGATGCGCCTGTCGAGCCGCTCGATCAGGAACGCGATGCCGAGCCCGATGATCAGCCCGAGCACCGCGCCGAGCGCGACGTTCCTCGTGATGTTTGGGGAGGAGGGGCCAGCCGGGGGGCTGGCCCGCTCGGCCACTTCGATGCCTCCACCATGCAGGCCGGCGAGGATCGCGAGGGACTGCTCCCTGTCCCTCAGCGCGAGGCCCTGGGGACCGGCGCGCTGGCTCTTCGACAGGGCGGCGAGCTGCCGCTGCACGAGCGCCTGGGCGCTCACGAGATATTTCGTCGCAGCGGCCGCCTGGTCTTCTGCGAAGCGGCTCGCGTACGCGTTCGCGATCGAGGCGGCGAGCTGGGGCGAGGCGGCGGTCGCTTCGATGCCGATCACGCTCGATTCGCCTTCAGGGACGATCTTCACGCTTTCCTTCACGCTGCCTGGGGTGAGCCCTTCCCCGAGCGCGGCGGCGACCTGGCCGGCGACGGGCCCGACTTCGAGCAGCTTCACCTCCGTCTGCTGCCTCGCCTTCGTTTCCAGGCCGGCGCCGACCGACAGCCCTGAGAGCTGCTGGGCGAGCTGCGCTTCGCTGAAGACGAGGGAGGACTTCGCGGTGTAGCGCTTCGCCTGCTGCTTCGAGAAGAAGTAGGCGGAGCCGCCGACGAGCAGCAGGCACAGCAGGATCACGGGCGCGCGGCGCCTCAGGATCGCAAGCGAGCGCTCGAGGTCGATCGTCTCGGTCATGTTCCCTCCAAGGTCATCGATTCCCCCCAAGCTCGCCAATTCGCTCCAGGCCCGCCGACTGCCTTCGTGCTTACCGCCTGCCTTCGGGCTTACCGACTGCCTTCAGGCCCGCCGACTGCCTTCACGCTTGCCGACTGCCTTCAGCCCCGCCGATGACGGGAGGCCTCGGTGCAGGACCGATCATCACAGCGCCCTCGATCGCAGACAAGAGTGCTGAGCACTCATCTTTCTCGCGCCCTGAGTGGTGAGTACTCACGTTTTCCCCGTGAGCGAACGTATCGGACGGCACCTCGCCGCACCTGTCGGCTACGATCGCGTGCGGCTTGGCGGCAGCGCAGGCCGGGCAGGGCGGAGGCACCGCATCTTTCAGCAGGCGCCACCAGGCAGCACGGAAGGTCACGCAAGGCAGCACCGCAGGTCACGCAAGGCAGCACCGCAGGTTTCATCGTTGCAGGGAGCAGGCTCCCAGCCGCGCCGGGGGCGGGCGAAACTGAGGAAGCAAGGGGGAAGCGTGCGTTCACTACCCGTCGGCGAACCGCAGCAGGGCGCGGCGGGCGCGGAGCTGGCGCCCTCGATCCAGGCGACGCCCCAGGCCTCCGTCGCGCAGCTGCAGCCGCTCCAGGCCCGGACTCGCCAGCACCAGCATCAGCAGCTGCGGCTGCTCGTCACAGCTGCGATCGCGCTGCTTCGAGAGTCGGCGCACCTCGACGTCATCGCCGCCGTCGCGTCGATCACGCTGCAGCAGGCCAGCCAGATCGTAGGCCAGCTCGAGCGTGAAGGGGTGCTCACAGGCGCCTCCCCGGCACGTCTGTCACTCCCCCAGGAGGGCGTCGCCGCCCTCGAGCAGCTGCCCTCGTCTGTCTGCGCGCTCATGCACGCCGGCTGCGCGGAGCAGCTGCGCGCGCGTGGCGCCTCCGACCTCGAGGTCTGCCGCCATCTGCTGCGCGCGCCGGGACAGGGCCTGCCTGCCAACGTCGCCGCGCTCCGCCGCTGCGCGCACGCACACATGCGTCGGGCGAAACCCAGGGAGGCGGCGGTGTGCCTGCAGCGGGCGCTGCGTGAGCCGCCTCAGGAATCGCAGCTGCCGGAGATCCTCACAGAGCTCGCGGAAGCGCTCGCCGGGGCGCAGATGCACCGCGCCGCGATCGACACCGCGCAGCGGGCGCTCGAGCGGTCACAAACGCTTCAGGACCAGGCGGGCGCCGTCGTCGCGCTGTTCAAGGCGCTGTGCGCCTGCGGTCAGGCCCAACAGGCGCTATCGCTGCTCAGCGGTGAGATAGAGCGGCTGCAGGGAGTGGACGAGGAGCTTTCGCTCCGTCTCGAGATCGAGCTGCTGCGCCAGGCGCCGCTGCACCGCTGCATCCTCGAAGCCGCCCTTCAGCGACACCGCGCGCGCGAGCTCGACGAGACCCTGCCGTCCAGCCCCGCCTACCTGCTCGCCGTCGGCCAGATGCTCGGGATGGGCCCTGCTGCCCGGGCGGCGGACGCGATTGCCACGGTGCGGCGGAGCCTCCGTCTCGGCGGGCTCGAGCCTCGGCACCTCGAGTCTGCGGTGCGCTCCGCGCTGCTCATGCTCCGCGCCGACGACCCTGAGACGGCGCGCGCCCTCATCGCGCTCGCGCGCTCGCCGATGCCTGGCACCGCAGCTGCGCCGGCGCTCGACGCGGTCGAGGGGCTCATCGAGCTGCGGTGGGGATCGGTCGCCGTCGCCTCTCAAAGGCTGCAGGCGGCGCTCGAGCTCGCCTGCGAGCGGGGCGAGGAGTACCCCAAGTGGCTCGCGCTCGCCTTCCTCGCCCACGCGCTCCATGAGCGTGGCGAGCGCGAGAGGCTCGCCGCCCTCATTGCGCAGCACCCGCCTGAGCGCCACGAGCAGAACATGGTCGCAGCGGTCATGCGGGTCGCGAAGGGCAAGCACCTGCTCGGGCTCTCAGAGCACCGGCTCGCACTCGAGGAGCTGCTCGCCGTCGATCGGCGCAAGGAGGCGATCGGGCTCACCAACCCCGCCGGATACCACCACATCGAACCCGCAGTCGACGCGCTCATCGCGCTTGGCCGCCTTCGCGAGGCGCTCGAGCTCGCCAACCGCAACCTCCAGCGAGCGCAGGCGTGGGGCGCGCCGATCACGATCGCCCTTGCCAAGGGCGCGCTCGCATCCTGCCTGCCGCCGAGGGAGGGGATCGCGCTGATCACGGAGGCGATCGGATCGCTGCCCGCCGACGCGAACATCACGCGCGCCGATCTCTTGCTGCGGGAGGGCCGCATCATGATCGCGGCTGGCCAGCCGCGCGAGGCGAGGATCGTGCTGCGCGAGAGCCTCGACACCGCGACGCGGATCGGCGCCCTCCGGATCGCGACCGCCTGCCAAGCGGCGCTGCACAGCCTTGGCGCCCGTCCCCGCCGTCCCCACACCCATGGCGTCGACTCGCTCACGGTCGCTGAGCAGCGCGTCGCGATGCTCGCCGCCTCTGGCCTGCAGAACCGCGAAATCGCCGAACGCCTCCACCTGTCGGTGCGCACCGTCGAGAACCACCTTCGCCACGTCTACAGCAAGCTGTGCACCGACAGGCGCGGCCTCGCGAACGCGCTCGGCACCAGCGGATCCAACGGCGGGGTGCTCAGCGTCGTGCCGGTCAGCCCGGGCGGCGCAGGCTGAGGGCTGAGGGCACCGTGCAGACCATTGCCCAGGAGAGCCCCAAGGGCGGGCGAGAGAGCCGCGGCGGGACGGCGCAGGCTGAGGGTCGCGTGCATACCATCGCGAAGGAGAGCCCCAAGGGCGGGCGAGAGAGCCTCGGCGGGACGGCGCAGGCTGAGGGTCGCGTGCATACCATCGCGAAGGAGAGCCCCAAGGGCGGGGTCGCAAGCCGGGGTCCTGACCAGGCCCGCGGCAGCAGGGCCGCGTTCACAGAGGCCTATCGAGCCCACGTCCACGACGTCTACGCCTTCTTCTCCTACAGCAGGATCGCCAAGGAGGACGTCGAGGACCTCACGCAGGCCACCTTCGAGCGGGCGCTCCGAGCGTGGCACAGGTTCAACCCTGCCACAGCCAGCGCCAAGACGTGGCTGCTCTGCATCGCTCGCAACCTGCTCATCGACCACCACCGCCGCCTCCGGAGACGCCCCCAGGTGCCGCTCACGGACGCCCATCAGTCTCAACTGCGGCAGGAGGCGGAACCCTTCGCGGCAGGCGGCGGCACGGGCAAGAGCGCTTTCGGCTGCCACGCCGACGACGGCGCTCGCGCGCTGCCCTTCGGCGACCAGGCGGAGGAGCGGCTGCTCGCCGCTCTCGCCAGCCTCTCCCAGCGCGAGCGCGAAGTCATCGCGCTGCGCTTTGGGGGCGAGCTCAGCGGCCCTGAGATCGCCTCCCTGCTCCGCCTCAGCCTCGCAAACGTCCAGCAGATCGCCTCACGCGCCCTTCGCCGGCTGCGCGCCGAGCTCGAGGACTCTCAGGAGGCAGCGGATCCCGCTCGTCCTGCTCGGGATCTCGCAGCGAGTCCCGCTCAGCAGGCGAGCACACCCTTCACCAGCTGCTCCCAGCCTGCCTGCAGACGAGAGACGCTCATTCCCTGAGCTCTCATCTGGTGCATCACGAGCTCCGCGCACAGGCAGGAGAGCAGGACGTCTGCGAGATAGTCGGCGTCGAGCCTCGCGTTCGCCTGCTCGATAAGCATCCGCACGTGCGCCCTGTAGGCGCTGTAGGGGCCGGCATCGAACCGCCTTCCTGGGCCGCTTGCGGTCTGCGCGGCCAGCAGGATCTCACCGTGGGCGGCGATGTGGCCAAGCAGGCCTTCGCCGAAGGCGATCAGCCGCTCGCAGGGGCCGGCTCCTGGTCCAAGTGGAGCAGGCCCCCTTATGAAAGCCTCCTGGAAGGCCGAATCGCTTGCCTGAAGCAGCGCGAGCGCAAGTGAGGCACGGTCGCCGAAGCGCCGGAACAGCGTGCCCTTGCCGACGCCCGCCTCAGTTGCGATCGCGTCCATCGAGGTGCAGCTCACCCCGTCGCGCATGAACAGCCGCTCTGCGGCGGCAAGGATCTTCTGCCGGTTGCGGGCAGCGTCGGAGCGCTCGTGCCGGGCGCCCAGGACGGGAAGCTCTATCGGTTTCATCTCAACTGGGACCGTGGTCCGCTTTGCTATAGTGTACCGCCTAAACGGACCTCAGTCCGGTTGCCTGTCGGCCCCGCGGGCGCCTCTTCGAGTCTCGCCCAGGACCTTCGCACAGTCAGGCACGGTCGTGGGATCACGACGACGCACCCCCCAGAGCACAGAGACCAGCAGAGAACACGAAGACCAGCACAGAACGCAGATATCGGCAGAGAGCTCAACGACAAGCAGAGAGCTCAACGACAAGCAGAGAGCTCAACGACAAGCAGAGAACACGAGCAAGAGGAGTCACATGAGCACTGACGTTCAAACCCCAACAGACCTCGAGGCCCCAGTACCGCAGCAGATCCCCGCCGGCACCTGGAAGCTCGACCCCGTCCACTCAGCCGCGAGCTTCTCGGTTCGCCACATGCTCGTCGGCACCTTCAGGGGAGAGTTCGACCAGTTCGACGTCACGCTCTCCGACGGCAGGCTCGAAGGGACCGCTGAGGTCGCCTCGCTCCGCATCAAGGACGAGAGGCTGAAGGGGCACCTCGGCTCCCCTGACTTCTTCGACGCAGAGCGCCACCCGCAGATCTCCTTCCAGTCGCAGCAGCTCAGCGTCGAGGACGGGAAGGTGAGCGGGCAGGGCACCCTCACCGTCAAAGGAGTCACCGCCCCTGTTCAGTTCACTGGCACGATCGCCGGGCCGGCGATCACGCTTGGCGAGGTCGAGAAGATCGGGCTCGACCTCCAAGCAACGGTCGACAGGGACGCGCTTGGCCTATCCTGGAATGCGCCGCTGCCGAAGGGCGGACTCGTGCTCGGCAGGCAGGTCACGATCGACGTCACCCTCGAGCTCGCGCGTGCTGAGCAGGAGTGACGACGCGGTGCGGAGAGGCAGGCCAGCGTGACCTTCAGAGAGTCAGACACATCGGATCGTCGCACTCGCCCGGCGGATCACGCCGCTTCGGCGGCGGATGATGCGCAACCGGTTCGCCTGCTTGGGATCGTAGGGTCACTCAGGCCTCACTCGCACAACAAGAGGCTGTTGTCTGCGGCGGCGCTCCAGCTGCCGCCGCAGACCACGCTCACCGTCTTCCCGCATCTCAAGCGGGTCGAGCCCTTCGACGAGTCGGATGAGGAGCCTCAGGGTGGCGGGCCGCCGGGGGCGAACGCGCTGCTCGCCGCGATCAGGGCGGCAGATGGGATCCTCTTCGTCACCCCTGAGTACAACGGCTCTATACCAGGGGTGCTCAAGAACGCCGTCGACTGGGCGTCCCGCCCAACGCCCGCGACCTCCGCGCTTGCCAACAAGCCGGTCGCGGTCATCGGCGGAAGCACGGGGATGTTCGGCGCCACCTGGTCCCAGCAGGAGCTGCGGAAGGCCCTCAAGCTCGCTGGGGCGCGCGTCATCGACGCCGAGCTCGCGGTCCCCTCCATAGACACAGCCTTCCGCGATGATGGAAACCTCGCCAACCCCGCCAGCAGGCGCCGCCTCAGCGAGATCCTCCAGATCCTCTCAGAGGAGGCGCGCACGACCGCCGCGATGCGAGCTGCAGCAGCCGCGGCGGGGTGAGGCGGACATCGAGGCGGCGGGGTGAGGCGGAGATCGAGGCAGCCGAGGCGCCGGCGAGATCAGCCCATCGTCTGCCCAGGAGTGGCATCCTCTCTGTCGCCTCCTGTCCAAGCCCGATCATCGGAGAGTGTCCTCTGGTCAGGTTCATCCACACCGCTGACTGGCATCTCGGCATGCAGGCTCACTTCCTGCCTGCAGAGGCGAGGGCGCGGTTTGCGCAGGACAGGTTCGACGCCGTCCGCAGGATCGCTCACCTCGCCTCTGCGCACAGCTGCGCGTTCGTCCTCGCCGCCGGCGACCTGTTCGATTCCAACCACGTCGATCGGCGGGTGATCGCCAAGGCGATCGACGCGCTTTCAGCGTTCACCGTCCCGGTCCTGCTGCTGCCTGGCAACCACGACCCGCTCGACCAAAGCTCTGTGTACAGGAGCGCGGATTGGATGGAGCACGCTCCCCCCAACGCCATCGTGCCGCAGCAGAGCGGGACGGTCGCAGACCTTCAGATCGACGGAGTGGAGGTCGTCGCCGCACCGTGGCAGACCAAGCACCAGCTACACGATCCGCTGTCGGACTGCCTTCAGATGCCACCCGTCCCTCATCGCTCTGTTCGCGTCATCGTTGGGCATGGCATCGTCGACGACCTCAGCCCCAGCGCAGAGGACCCGGCGCTCATCAGAGCCGAGCGCATCAGGGACCTGCTCTCTGAAGGCGCGGCCCACTACCTCGCCCTTGGCGATCGCCACTCCGTCACCGAGATCGCACAGACGGGCGGGCGCGCGTTCTATTCAGGCACTCCCGTGTCGACTGACTACGGTGAGACCGACCCCAACCGCGTGCTCCTCGTAAGCCTCGATCGGGACCGCTGTCAGGTCGAGCCTCAGGCGATCGGGAGTTGGACGTTCGAGCGCGTTCACCGCGAGCTCACGAGCGACGCCGACGTCGATCAGCTCATTCACACGCTTCAAGCGATGCCGTCCAAGCCGACCACCGCCGTCAAGCTCGCCCTCCAGGGCTCGCTCACGCTCGCGGCGCACGCAAAGCTCGAAGAGGCACTCGAGCGCTGCGGGGAGACGCTCGCTGCGCTCGACACCTGGGAGCGTCACACCGATCTCATCGTAGAGCCGGATGAGGCGGACCTGCAAGCGCTCGACGTCTCAGGCTATGTGAGAGAGGCGCTTCAGCAGCTGCGCACCGAAGCCGCCTCCCCTGGCGAGCAGGCAGCGGTCGCGCGCGATGCGCTCAACCTCCTCTACAGGCTCGCAAGCTGAGGATCGTCGGAGCTCTCAGATGCGGATCGCCGCCCTCGCCCACACCTCCGTCGCCGCCCTCGCCCACACCTCCGTCGCCGCCCTCGCCCACACCTCCATCGCTCCGCTGCGCAGATGAGGCTCCACTCGATCTCACTGCGCGACTTCCGAGGCGTACAGGCGCTCCACGTCCAGCTCGACCCCAACGGGATCACGATCATCGAGGGGCTCAACGAGAGCGGCAAGACCTCTATAGCCGATGCCTTCATGCTCCTGCTCGAGGAGAAGGACTCGACGACGAAGGCCGCGGTCAAGGCGATCCAGCCCGTCGGCAGAGATGTCGGCCCGGAGGTCGAGGCGGAGCTCACCATCGGTCCCTACAGGCTGCTGTATCGCAAGCGATGGCTCAGGGAGAGAATGACTGAGCTCGAGGTGAGCGCGCCTCGCGCCGAGCAGCTCGCCGGCGAAGCCGCCCATCGCAGGGTGCATGAGATCCTTCAAAGCGAGACGGATCTGACGCTGCTCAGGGCGCTCCGATATCAGCAGGGCATCGCGATCTCCCAGCCTGAGCTCCACAGCTCTCCAAGCCTCGCAAAGGCGCTCGACCTCGCCGCGGGAGGGGGCGAAAGGCTCGGCGGCACCGACGAGGAGGCACTGCTTCAGCGGGTCGAGAGGGAGCGCCTTCGCCACTTCACGCCCACAGGCGCAGCCACGAAGGAGCGCACTCAGCGGGTGGAGCTTCTGCGCGAGCGCGAGAAGGAGGTGGAGGCGCTCGAGCAGGCGATCGGCGAGCTCGAGCAGACTGCGGAGCGCCTGCGACAGATTCAGATCGAACGCTCGAAGCTCGAAGCCCAGAAGCCCGACCTCGATCGGCAGGTCGAGCAGCACACACAGGCTGCTCGGCAGATCGAGCAGCTCGAGCTTTCACTCGAGCGGGCTCAGCACACCCATCAGCAGGCACAGAGCGCGCTGCGGGAGGCGGGGAGCGCCACTGAGAGGCGTGATCAGCTCGCTCGCAGCGCAGAGTCCACCGCAGCAGAGGCCGCCCGCCTCGAGGAGGCGATCGCGGCAAGCCAGCCGAGGCTCGCCGCAGCAGCGGAGGCCGTCGAGCAAGCGAAGCGCGAGTGTGAGAAGGCCGCCACCGCACTTGACGACGCCGAGCACCAGGCGGATGCGCGCAGCGCAGTGCTCGATCTCTTCAAGCTGCGACTCGAGCGCGACCAGCTTCGCGAGCGCGCGCAACGCGTCACTGAAGCGGAGCAGACGATCGCGACCGCTGAGCAGTTCCTGTCCTCCTGCACGATCGATGACACGCTGCTCGCCGCCATCACCGAGGCGGCGGAGGGGCTTGCCGTCGCCCGCGGCAGGGCGGAGGCAGGCATGCCCAGGGTGTCGATCGAGGCGCTGCAGCAGGTTGACCTCAACGTCGACGGACAGATGCGCACCGTGCCCGCCGGCGAGCGCACAGAGCACCTCGTCTCCAGGCGTCTGGAAGTCCAGGTCGGCGACCTCGTCCGAGTTGCCGTCAGCCAACCTCAAGCCGCCGACGACGCGCAGGCGACCCTCTCGGAGGCGCAGAATCAGCTCGCTCGCCTGCTCGCCGAGGCAGGCGCATCCTCCGTCGCTGAGGCGCACACCATCGCCCGCAGGCGCGCTCAGCATCGAGCTGACCTCGCCAGTGCAGACCAGCGTCGAGAAGACGCCCTCAGAGACCTCGATCCTGCCAAGCTCTCCGCCAAGCTTCACCGTGCTGAGCAGCGCCTCACAGAGCTCGAGGACCGGCTCGACGACTCCACCCTCCCCACAGACTCCCTCGAAGGTGCGCAGGCCCTCCTCAACGAAGCGAAGGACACGTTGCGAGCGGCAAGCAACGATCACTCAGATCGACAGCAGGAGGTCGATCGCGCACGCAGCGCGCTCCAAGAGTTCAAAGAAGAGGCGCTCGTTCACGCCACTCGGCTCGAGGCCGCGCGCAACGCCCAACAGGAAGCCGCAGATGCGCTGCAGCGCGACAGGCAGACCGCGGCTGACGATGCGCTTCAGGACGCCGTCCGGCAGGCTGAACAGGTGCTCGCCGCCGCTCAGTCCGCGCTCCAAGCAGCCGAGGGGCAGCTCAGCGCCGCAGACCCTCAAAGCACGCACGCGAGACTGCGGAACGCCGAGAAGCGGCAGGAGAGCCTCAAGCAGCGCATCGGCGAGCTCGAACTCGAAGCGACGCAACGCAGAGCCCACCTCGAGGTCAAGAGCGCCGACGGCCTCGCCGATCGGCTCGCCGAGGCGCGAGCTCAGCTGCAGGACCTCCAGCGTCAGGTCGATTCGGAGGACAGGCGCGCCGCTGCAGCGGAGCATCTCCATCGAACGCTGCTTGCAAAGCGCCAGCAGGCGCGAGAAGCCTACGTTGGTCCCTTCTCAGAGAAGGTCAACGCATACGCGCGGATCCTCTATGGACCTCACGTCGAGGTCAGCATCGACGAGCAGACCCTGTCCGTCCTTCACCGCACGCTCGATGGAAAGACTGTGCCGTTCGACTCGCTCTCAGGTGGAGCGAGGGAGCAGCTCGCCGTCCTCACGCGCCTCGCGTGCGCCGCGCTCGTCAGCACCCCCACCCCAGCCGGCGCCTCCGCCCCAGACGGAGCCTCCGCCCCAGAGGGAGCCTCCACCCCAGACGGCACCCCAGCTGCAGGCAGCGCCCCCGCCCCAGACGGCGCCTCCACCCCAGAGGGCACCCCAGCTGCAGGCAGCGCCCCTGCAGGAGTGCCCGTCATAATCGACGACGCGCTTGGGTACTCCGACCCGGAGAAGCTGCAGCGAATCGGTGCCGCCCTCTGCGTCGCGGGTGGCGATTGCCAGGTGATCGTCCTCACCTGCGAACCGGGGCGCTACCAAAGCGTCGGCGGAGCGAAGATCGTCACGCTGCCGTGAGGCGCCTCGCGACCGCACATCCCGGCCCGCCCGCGACCGCTCCCTCTCAACTGCGCCTCCTCAGACTGAGGCAGAGCAGAGCCGCCCCTGCACTCGAAGAGCAGCGCCCCTCGCTTCAGCGCAGCCTTGGCCTGCCTGCGATCAATGCGCCCCCGACGACGATGAGCGCCGCGATCACCACCCATTCGGCACTCGAGGACGTTTCTTCTGTCAGGTCGTAGATCATCCCTGCAAGGCCCAGCCCTGCGAAGACGATCCCCACCAACATCGCTGCTGCGCGATACCACCTCGTCATCCCGTCCACACTACAGCAGCGCCGCCCCTGCGACACGATGCAGACAACCGCCTGCGGCAGGTTGCAGACAGGCTTCTGCGGCGGGATGCAGACAGCCGCATCGGCCTAGCCTGCCGCGAACGGCCCGTGTCCGAGCACGCCGAGGATAACCACGCACAGAGCGGCGAGCCCGATCAGCGTCAGCAGCGCAACGAGCGGCCACAGCTTCGCCCCGCTCATCGGCATTCGCAGCGCCTCCAGCTCACGTCCCAGCCTGCCCTGCCACCCCTCGCCTGCCGCCGGCTTCGCTGCGCTCAGCAGCTCTGAGAGCTCTGAGAGCTCGCGCTCGTCCTCTCCCAGCATGTCCTCGAAGCTCACCGCGCCATCCCTTCGCTCACGCGAGATCTCCCAACCTGCCGCCCATTCATCGGGGGATCATCCCTTCAACAGCCTCATCACCGCTGCACCGCATCCGTCATCGCTGCACCCTCAGCCTCATCCCTTGAACAGAGGGTCGTGGCGGTCGAGGGCGTGAGCCGTCCGCCAAGCCGTCAACGCCGCTCCTGTCCTGCCCCGCTCAGCTTCGATCCTCGCAAGCACCGCCCAGGACTGCCAGTCGCTCCTCGCGTTTGCGATCGCCGTCCTCGCCAGGCGCGAGGCGGCCCCCAGGGATCCATCCTGCTCGAGCACCAGTGCCTGCTGCAGAGGCGCTTCCGCAGAGAAGGGCTCTATCGCTGACGCGGTCTTCGCATCGCTCAGCGCCGCCGCCAACCGCCCACTTCGTGCTTCGGAGACGCTTTCGCGCATCGACAGCTGCTCGCTCAGAGGCCAGGCGATCGCAGCGATGCTCAGCGCTCCCACCGCCGTCCAGGCCGCAGCGCTTCCCATCCGGGCAGGCCGCCGCCAACGCAGCCTCCGCCGACCTCGCCCTGCCCGAGTCAGCCCCCATCGACGTCGCTCTCCCCCACGCAGCCTCCGCCGACCTCGCCCTGCCCGAGCCAGCCCCCGCCAAGCCTCGTTCACCCCCTCCTCCTCCGCACGACGCACCCCAGCCCCGCCTGCACCGTCCCTGTGCTCCCTTGCCAAGCCTGCCGCCACCAGCAGCATCAACACTGACACCAGGGCGGGCAGCTGCCACACCCAGTCGTAGATCGCCGCCACCCAGAAGGCGACGCAGCTGCTTGCGATCGCGGCGGCGATCTCGCGCGATCCGTTGAAGCCCAGCGCCCTCTGCCGCCATCTCCCCAAAGCCCTTCCCCTCAGCGCTCCCCACAGCCCGCTTGTCAGAAATGCCGCAAGAAGCAGGATTCCCGGCAGCCCCAGCTCACCCAACGTTTCGAAATACAGTGAGTGCGCGTTCTTCACATAGCCGAAGATGCTCCCCTTTGAGGGCCACCAGATCCAGAACGTGCCTGCGCCTATGCCGAGTGGGTGTGACAGAAAAGCCGCCAGGCATGACAGCCACATCTGCCAGCGGCCCTCTCCACTCAGGCCTGTCAGCCGCCCTGCGATGCTTTCGCCGGGCTTCATGTAGATGCCGCGCCCTTCGAAGCGATGCCACAGGCGGACGAGCTCCGCGGGCCCGCCGAAAGCCAGGAACAGGATCACCGCCGCTGCGAGGGCGACTCCCACCCACACACCTGGCCTCACCTCTCTCAGGCGCGAGGCGCGCCTCAGCGCGGAGTGAGAGCCTCCGCGCTCACGCTCGATCAGTGAGATGGCACCGTTCAGGACAGCGACGCCGAGGCAGACCAATATCGTCATCAGGATGAGAGCGCCGCCCTGCCGGGCGGCGGCGGTGTTGGCAGCGTTGTGCATCACTGCGGGCCGCTCGCTCGTCGCCGCGATCAGGATCGCCCCGCCGCCTGCGCCGAGGGCCATGCTCGCCGCTGTCCACAGCCTGCCGCCGCCAAGCGCCAGCAGCACAACCACTGCCACAGCCATCTCCAGCCAGCCCCCGCGGGAGAACGTCAGGTAGCTCGTCGCGAGCATCATCGGGATGCATGCCGCCGCTGCGCTTCGCGCCAGCAGGTGCTTCGCCCTCGCTGCGAAGTGCACTGCCAAGGGCACGCCCATCGCAACCAGGGCGGCGAGCCCGTTCCAGTAGTTGATCGGCCAGCTCAGGCGCTGTGCTGACCCTGAGAGGAACCTCCCCGTCAGCTGCGATCCTGCAAAGAGGCCTGGGCTCAGGCGTGAGCACAGCGCGAGCACGCAGACGACCGCGATCGCACAGAGAAGGCCTGCCATCAGGTGCACGCGCGTTCTCGCCGTCACCGCCAGCAGGCCGAGGGCGAGAAACCCTCCGTAGACGGAGAGCTGCGACATCTGTTCGACGCTCGAGCCGCCGCTCAGAGACCACAGAGCGCTCACCCCTGACCACAACGCCAGGGCGAGCAGGATGCCCAGCGTCAGGATCCCCTGCCTGCTCAGCCTCCCCAGGGGGAGCACGCCGCAGAGAACGCCTGCGATCGCCACCCACCAGATCGCAACGCCGACCTCCCCGTAGAGCACGCGTTCGTAGCCGCCGCCGTTCACCGCGAGGTAGAGGGGCAGCACGAGGCCGAGCAGGAAGGAGGCGGAGCTCTGCCCCAACACCGCGACTCGCGGGCGCCTCTGCGCTCTGCTTCTCAGCCTCTGGGCCGCTGCCGCCTCGAGCGTGTATGCATCCACAGCGCCTCTCTACGCTGAAGGCCCCGATTGGCTGACGCCGCCCGCCCTTCACCCGCTCCCCGCTGTCAGGGACCGCCCGCCCGGCGCGTAGTACAGGCAATGCAGCCTCGCCGCCTCGCCGCCCGCTCCGCTCCGCGCCCGCTCCTCATCTCGCCACTGCTCTCGCTGCTGCTGCTGGTCCTGCTCTCGCAGCCTGCGAGCGCAAGGAGAGTGCTCGCCCCGCCTGGCAACTCTGGCGTCGAACAGTACGTCGAGATCGTGCCGGGTCCGGAAGGAAACGAGCCTGTCGGCTCGCAAAAGCCCCACAAGGGCGTGCTCTCGCCCTCGGAGCGCACACAGCTCAAAGCCGCTGGCAGCGAAGCACGCGCCCTGCAGGCCTTCGCAGAAGACACGGGGGCACAGAGGAACGCCCGCAACAGCACCAGCTCCACCTCCCGCTCTGCACGCTCGGCCGCCAGCGCCGCTCGCCTTCGTTCGAAACGGCGCGGCGGGCGGGGCTCGCCTCCGTCGTCCACCCCACCTTCAGGGACACCGCCTGGCAGCGCAGGCAAGCCGCTCATCCAGGCCAGCGCTGCGAGCTCCTCTCGGGGCCTTGGCCTCGGCCTGCCGATCGCGCTCTCCGCGATCGCGCTGCTCAGCTTCATCGGCTACATCATCAGACGGCGCATGAAGAGCAGCTGAGGCGTGGCCCGCCTCCCTCAGCCGCCGGCGGAGCGTTCTCAGAGGCCCACCCTCTGGACCCTCGCCTCCCCCCTGCTCCTCGGCTGCCTCCTGCTCACCTGCATCCTGCTTCCCGTTCTCCGCAACGCCTACGCCGCCGCGCGCACCGCGAGGCATTCGACGGCCCGGCCCACCGCTGGGCATCCGACAGCCCCGCTCACCGCGAGGCACAGTCACCGCCACTCCGCCGCCCAGGGGCTCTCCGCCCATCGCAGGGCCGGCGATCCGGTGCGAGAACTCCAGACTGGGTTCAGCGACGGCGAACTGTTCCAATCGAGCAACCCCGCCGTCAGAGCGCTCTGGCTTCGCAGAGCCAAGGAGGAGCACGCCTCCACCATCCGACTCGAAGCGAGCTGGTCATCCATCGCGCCGATCAGGCCGCCGAGCGCCTCAGACGCGGAAGACCCCGCCTGGTCGGGCTACAGCTTCAGTCAGCTCGACGAAGCGGTCAGGTCGGCGGCGGCGGAGCACTTCAGAATCCTCATCACCGTCAATGGCGCACCGAGCTGGGCTGAAGGGGCTGGCAGGCCACCGTCCGCAACGCCTGGGACGTGGAAGCCGAACGCCACCCAGTTCGGCCTGTTCGCGAAGGCGCTTGCGAGGCGCTACAGCGGCTCCTTCGTCCCAGCTCACCAGAGCTCGCCGCTGCCTCGCATCAGCTGGTGGCAGGCTTGGAACGAGCCGAACCTCTCCGTCTACCTCGCCCCACAGTGGGTCCGCTCTCACCACAGGTGGATTCCGACGAGCCCCTCCATCTACCGCAGGATGCTCGACGCCTTCTACTTCGCGATCCACAGATCTCTGCCTCATCAGCACGTCGTCAGCGGCGGCACCGCCCCCTATGGCGATCCCCCAGGCGGCCAGAGGATGCCGCCGGCGCAGTTCGTCAGGCACCTCTTCTGCCTCACCGAAAGGCTCACGCCGGCTCGCTGCCCTCAGCGCGCGTACTTCGACGTCCTCGACCACCACCCCTACTCGGTCGCAGGGCCCTACTTCAAAGCGCTCGACAAGAACGATGTTGCGATCGCGGACATGCACAAGCTCACGCAGCCGCTTCACATCGCACAGCGGCTCCATCTGATCGGCGGCCCAAGGCACCACGAAGTGTGGGTCACCGAGGTCTCCTGGGACAGCGACCCGCCGGACCCGCATGGAGTGCCGGCGCTTCGGCAGGCCCACTGGATGCAGCAGACCTTCCACCTGCTCTGGCAGGAGGGCGTCTCCACCGTGCTCTGGTACCTCATCGCAGATCAGCCGCCGATCCCCTCCTACTCGACGACCTACCAGTCGGGAACCTATTTCATCGACGGAAAGCCGAAGCCATCGGCCACCTCGTTCAGATTCCCGCTCGTCATCGCCCACCGGTCGAGCACGCAGCGCTCTCAGCACGCCCCCGCAGCTCGCCTCACCACCGTCAGGCTCACGCTGTGGGGCAAGAGCCCGCTCCACCGCTCCCCTGTGCACGTGCAACAGCTCCAAGGCAAGCGCTGGAGGACGATCGAGACCTTCAGGCCGCCTGACCGCAGCGGCGTCTTCGAAGTGTTTGTCACCGTCGCCGAACGGAGCACCATCAGGGCGATCACCGGCGGGATCCGCACCCTGCCGCTCGATGCCTAGACGCTCAGTCTCGAGGGGAGGAGGTCCTGCATGCCCATCGGCTTGTCAGGGTCAGCGCGCCCGCTTCGTATATCTCGGCACAGTGCGCGAGTTATCGCGCAGGCGGTGTGCCCGAGATCGAGGGCAACCGACGGTTCGCAAACCTCTCGTGGAGGACTCCAATGTCACACAGGGCAACGATCGCCGTCCTGCTCAGCGCCGCTGGACTTGCGGTCGGAATCGGCGCCACTTCGTCGAGTGCGAGCGCGGCTGAACGGTGCCCGCCTGGCGCTCCGTCTGGTCCCTACTGCATACAGACCGCGATAGGGCTGGAAAGCTCGCAGCACAAGGCCATCGTCGGCAGCAGCGACGTCGTCCATCTCAGGGTCCGTTGCGCGTTCACGACCGAATGCACAGGAACGCTTCAGTTCGTTCTGAAGGGATCTGCCCACGCGGTCAAAGGCAAGAAGGGCAAGGCGCCGAAGAAGGGCGCAGCGATCGTCGGAGGCGAGGGGCTCATCACACGGGGAGCAGCCCACGCCGCAGACAGCTCTGCGAAGGGCAGGAGCGCCAACGAGAGCAAGGCGCGCCACAAGGGCAAGACGCACCACAAGAGCAAGACGCACCACAAGAGCAAGACCCATCCGAAGAGACCGCAGCGCCTCGTCTATGGAACCGCCCTCTACAGGGTCAGCGCTTCGCAGACCAGGACTCTCGACATCAAGCTCAACCCCGCTGGGCGCAAGGCGCTCTCCGCACATCACGTGCTCAAAGTGAAGGTCGTCGCGACCGAAGCCTCGCACACGAAGGTGATCGACGAGCTGACGATCAAGCAGAGGCGCAGCAGAGGCCACAGCCTCCACAAGACCTCCAAGCACCACAAGAGCTGATCAGCGTCGCGATTCGGCAGGCTTCAGGCGGTCAGGGCAGGCGCTTCCGCTTCGCTGCGCGCCCCGCTACCCTCCTCTCGTGACCTCCCGCCCAGACGCAGCGCAGATCCACGCTGAGGCGGCAGCGCCCTTCGAGCTCGAAGCGCAGCGGCTGCTGCCGAGCGACACTGAGATCATCGACGCCCACACCCACCTCGGCACTGATGAGGATGGACGCTCACTGGATCTGCAGCAGCTGCTTTCCCTGCTCGATCAGGCTTCGGCAGCGAGAGCATGCGTGTTCCCTCTCAACGACCCTCAGCGCGTGCCCGCCTACAGGGCGCCAAACGACGCCGTCCTCAGGGCCGCCGCCGAATCTGATCGCAGGCTCGTTCCCTTCTGCAGGCTCGATCCCGCTGAAGAACCTGTCAAAGAGGCGGAACGCTGCCTCGCCGCAGGCGCAAAGGGCATAAAGCTGCACCCACGAGAGCAGGCGTTCACCTTGGAGGGACAGGAGATCAACGCGATCTTCAAGCTCGCAGAAGACGCGAAGGTGCCTGTCCTCATCCACGCAGGCAGAGGTCTTCCGCCGATCGCCGATGGCCTCGTCGATCTCGCGCTGAAGCACCCAGATGCGACGCTCATCCTCGCGCATGCGGCGATCTGCGACCAGGGCATCATCACCGCGAGGCTGAAGGACCACCTCAGGATCATCTATGACACCTCGTGCTTCTTCCCAATCGACGTCATCCAGCTGCTGTCGAGGGTGCCGCCTGAGCGCCTCGTCTTCGCCTCTGACCCTCCATATGGGCTGCCCGTCGCTGGGCTGTACCTCGCGCTGCGCGTCGCATCGCAGGCGGGCTTCGACAGCTGGGCTCGCAGGGCCGTGCTTGGCCACACGATCGCGGGGCTGCTCGAGGACGGTGAGCTGCCAGAGCTCTCGCCGCCGCGCAGGGGCCGCCACCTCACGCTCTCTGGCAGGCTTGCCCGAATCTACACGTATGTGAGCGTCGCTGGGCCTGCGATGCTCTCTGGTTCAACGCAGCAGGCGATCGCGATGCTCGAGCTGGCCGTCTCCGCCTGCAGGGACCCCCGCCCAGGCGCTGATGAAGAAGCGCTCGAGATCATCGGCAAAGCGCTGGAGGCGGTGAGCGCTCTGCTCCAGCGCACAGACGAGGAGAAGAGCAGCCTCAGGCTCGCATTCGACCTTCTCTACCGATCACTCGTGCATGCTGCAACTGAGGTGACAGACGCTGAGATGCTCGAAGCGGAGATCGAAGCAGAGGAGCTGCCCGCCTCTGTGCAGGCGGCCTTCGAAGCCAATCGCTGACCGCAGGCGCCGACGAGGCGCTTGCCTGCTCTCGCCGCGCTCAGCACATCGTGAGCCAGATGCCAGCCCATTCGCCCTCGACACTGCGGGCACGCTCGAGCAGAGGCAGATGACCGCTGAACGCGGAGCTCACCTCATCCGCCTCCTCGACGAGCACGCCGCTGAGCAGCAGCTCCCTCGGGGGGGTCGTCATTCTCGAGGCGATCGCGCTGAGCGTCGGCCGAAGCAGGTTCGCGAGCACGATCGCCCCATCGAGCGGCGGCAGCGGCTCGGTGAGCAGGTCCGCCTCACGCAGCTCCAAGCTCACACAGTTGCGTGCCGCGTTGAGGCTCGCAGCGGCGATGCTCTCGCGATCGAAGTCGAGGCCGATCACGGGATGGAAGCGAAGCTTTGCGGCGGCGATCGCAAGGATGCCAGAGCCCGTGCCGAAGTCGAGCACCCTGCGCTGCGCAGCCCGCTCGCCCTCGAGTGCGGTGATCTGCTGATGCAGGTCGAGCAGCATCTTCAAAGACAGCTTCGTCGTCGCGTGAGAGCCTGTCCCAAAGGCCTGGCCTGGGTCGATGACGATCTCATCGACACCCTCCCCCTCACCCCGCTCCATCCAGGGCGGCCTGATGTACAGCGAGCGTCCCCGCCCCAACCCCGCTCCTTCACCCCGTATCAGCGTCGGCCGATGAAACGCCCTCCACCGCTCATGCCAGTCGTTGCGAATCGTGCTCGTCGAGATCTCGCAGAGAGCTCCTTTCGCGGTCGCCTCGAGGTCAGGCAGCGCAGGCAGCTCCCCCTCCGCGCCGTAGATCGCGTACTCGACCCTGCCATCAGCGAGCTCGAGCTCTTCGACTCCGCCCCCCGCGAGCTCGAGCAGCTCGGCGAGCACGAGCTCAGCCCGCTCGCTCTGAACGCGCAGCGCAAGCCTTATCACGTCGAATGATGTCGGAAGACCCTGCGCAGCTTCGCGAGCATCGACTCCTCTGAGCGGAGGTTCTCCTCGGTGATGCTGCCCTGCAGCTGGGCAAAGAGCTGCCTCTGCGTCTCGCTGAGGCGCCTTGGGATCACGACGTCGATTACGACCTTCAGATCGCCCCTCCTGCCACGGCGCAGCTGTGGCATGCCCTGTCCCTTCAGCGTGATGATCTCGCCTGGCTGGACGCCAGGATGAATCGTGACGGGGACAGTCCCGTCGAGCGTGCTCACCTCACCCTCGCCCCCAAGCGCGGCGAGCGAGGCTGGGATCGACAGGACGGTGAGCAGGTCATCGCCTTCGCGCAGGAACCGCTCGTCAGGGCGCACCTTCACGAGCACATAGAGGTCGCCTGCCGCCGAGCGGCGCTCGCCTGCATGCCCCTTTCCCGCGATCCTGATCCGCTGGCCGTCTGAGATCCCCGCAGGCACCTCGACTGAGACGGTGCGCCTGCCTGAGCGCAGGCCCTTTCCTGAGCACTGCCTGCAGGGTTGACGGGCCAGGCGGCCGCTGCCATGACAGGCGTCGCAGACGACCGTCCTCACCATCTGGCCGAACGGCGTCCTGCTCACCGCCTGCAGATGACCTTCGCCCCGGCAGCGCGAGCAGGCCTCGATCGGGGTCCCAGGCTCTGCGCCGTTGCCATGGCAGTGCTCACAGACCTCGATCGCCTCATAGCTGACCTGGACCGTGTTGTCATGCGCTGCCTGCGCGAGATCGAGCTCGATCGTGACGGCGATGTCACCGCCAGAGGCGGGTGCGCCGCGGCTGCGAAAGCCGCCGCCTGCCCCGAAGAACGCGTCGAACAGGTCGCTGATCGAGCCGAAGGCGTCGAAGTTCGGGGCATATCCGCCTGAGCGCAGCCCGTCGTGGCCATACCGGTCATAGGTCGCCCTGCGCTCCGCGTCAGAGAGGATCTCATACGCCTCCGCAGCCTCCTTGAACTTCTCCTCCGCATTCGGGTCCTGCGCGTTGACGTCTGGGTGCAGCTGCCTCGCAAGCTTCCGGAAGGCCTTCTTTATCTCCTGCTCTGAGGCGTCCCTCCTGACGCCGAGCACCTCATAGGGGTCGCGTGGTGTTGATGTCGTACTCATCGATGTCTTCGTTGCGCAGGGCCCTCAGCTTCGATCAGCTGTCGCCCTCATTCGGTGGTTGCTCTTCGTGCTCGCTCTGGGGTGCTCGCTGTGAGTTGTTCGCTGTGAGTTGTTCGCTGTGGGGTGTTCGCTGTGGGGTGTTCGCTCTTGGCTGCTCGCTGTGGGGTGCTCGCTGCCGCGGGCGCCTGTCTGCACGGGTGCCCTGGGCCGCTGCACGCTCAAGCATCCGCGTAGGAATCTTCGACATACCGAGAGAGCTCGTTCGCCGCTGCGCGGACGGTGGTTATCGCACCCCTGTAGTCCATCCGCACAGGCCCTATGACGGAGACCGCCCCAAGCTTGCGCTGAGCGAGGCCATATGCCGCCGCGACGACCGACAGCGACCTCATCGCAGGCAGCTCGTTCTCCTCGCCGATGCTGACGTAGACATCAGGCGCTGAGAGCGCAGTCCGCAGCAGGCTGAGCAGCGCTGCGCGCTGCTCGAGCAGGTTCATCAGCTCGTTGAGCTCAGCGATGTTCTCCCGCTCGCTCGCTTGAAGCAGGCGCCCCGCCCCGCCGACGTAGATGCCTGCCTCCGCATCTGCGATCGGCTCCTGAAAGAACGCAGGTGCGAGCCTGTGCAGAAATGACAGCTCAGTGTGAGGCAGAGACTGGTCGAGGAGGCGCTGGTGCAGCAGCCTCGAGCCAAGCGCATGGCCGACGAGCCGCTCGTTGAGGTAGGCGCCCGCCCATCCAACGAGACCAGAGTCGACAGGTGCGTCGAACGTCGCGATCATCTTCGTGACGGCACCCGTCGAGGTGATCGTGACGACCGCTACGACCTGAGGCTGCAGCGCCAGCACCTCGACGTGGCGCACGATCGCGATGTTGAGCGGTGGAGCGGAGACGACAGCGAGCAGGTTCGTGATCTGGGAGAGCGCCTGTGTCGTGCAGCGCATGGCATCGTCAACCTCCCTGCGCATGAGCGACAGCTGAAGCTTCGGCTGCGGAAGCCGGCTGGAGGAGAGCATCCTGTCGACGACGTAGCGGCGCCCAGCGTCCGTCGGGACACGCCCAGCGGAGGTGTGGGGATGGGTGAGCAGACCCACCTCCTCGAGATGGGCGAGCTCGCTGCGCACAGTGGACGGCCCACAGTCGAATCCAGGCTGCGCCGCGATCGTGCGCGAGGGGACAGGCTGCCCCGTCTGGATGTGGACGTCGACCACGATGCACAGGATCTGCTCCTGTCGTGGCGTCAACATCCTTTGATTCTAGGAGCCCGCCCCGCTGGCTGAGACTGATGAGCTCTCAACCTCGCAAACACTCAGGCCGCCCCCACTGGGCGGCCCTCCCCAATCCGCGCCCTACAGCGCAAGCGTCGCTTCTGCGTTGCGGATGATCTTGCTGCCAGACTGCTCAGCCTCGACGTCGACGATCGCGCGGCCATCTGCGATCTCCCTGACGATGCCTCTGACGGTCACCTCCTGCTCCGGCACCCCCATCCCCCTGAACTGGACGGAGAGCCGCTTCAGATGCGTCGGGCCGCCAGCGGCGTCGGTGAGCGCGCGCGCGACCTGGGCCATGCTCCACAACCCATGGAGGATCTTGCCAGGCAGCCCGACAGAGCGTGCGAACTCCTCGTCGATGTGGATTGGGTTGAAGTCGCCAGAGGCCCCTGCATAGCGGTAGGTGAGGTACCTGTCCGGCGTGACCTTGAGCTCTGGGATCGGCTCGCCCACTCTGAGCTCGCCGGTGTGATCGCCAACTCTCTGCTCGCTCATCAGATCAGACACCTCTCACGATGTTCGTCCATGTTCCTCTGCAGACCTCCTCGCCCCGCTGGTTGCGAGAGACCGACTCGAAGATGTAGTAGCCGAGGCCAACGCGCTCGAAGATGTCCGCGACGCTCACCTCCGTCGACACCTCGTCGCCGGCGACGAGCACAGGACCCCACTGAAGCTCCTGGCCGCCGTGGACGAGACGAGCGAAGTTCGCTTCCACTTCAGGGTCGAAGAGCGCGACCCCAACCGCGGGCAGCCCATAGACGACAGCGAACATCGGGGGCGCGACGACATCGGAGAAGCCCGCTGCCCTCGCAGCGTCGAGATCGAAGTGCAGAGGGTTCGTCTCCCCAACTGCGCGCGAATACTCCCTTATCTTCTCCCTGCCGACGGCGTAGCGCATCGGCGGGAAGCTCTTGCCGATCGCTTTCGTGTTGACTGGCACTGCAGACGCTCCCTTCGCGATTGACGCGATCTCGGATCCCTGTGCCCGCCAGACCGAGACCGAAGGTGACGGCAAGCGGTGCGACGGGGCAGTCTACCGTCTGAGGCCTGCGAGGCACTGCGACCTGAGGCACAGGCGCAGACGAGCGATAGAGCACGCTCGCTCCTGAAGCTGAGGTGAGAACGGCGGCTTGGGGGCGGCCTCGCACCCATTGCTTACCTTGTCCCTACAGACCTCTGATCGGCGTTTTAGGGCCGTGCTCTGAGATGTCACTGGCCTTCGAAGCAGTCGAAGGGGCAGGCTGAGCGCGCCCCCTGCGCAACGGCCTGTGAAGCAGCCTTGCAGCGACCCGAGCAGGAACCCGCCAAGCACTCGAAAAGCAGCCGCAGGGCGACATCGAGGGGCACATCCAGGGACACACACAGCATGTACTTCGTCTATCTTCGACGTGAGCTGCGCCGCAGGGCGAGGCAGGCGGTTCTGATCGCCATCGGCCTCGCAGTGGGAATCGGCCTCGTCGTCACCGTCTCCGCCGCCTCAGCAGGAGTGAAGAGCGCCCAGGGCGAGGTCCTGCACTCCCTCTATGGGGTTGGCACAGACATCACGGTGACGAAGACAGCTGCGCCTGGGTCGAGCGGCGCACAGCGCTTCCGATTCGGAGGGGGCGCGAATCACGCAGAGATCACGCCAGGGCAGCACATCTCCCGGCAGACGCTGCGTCCCAGCTTCGGCGAGTCGACGCTGCCCTACAGCGACGTGGCAAAGGTCTCCTCTCTCGCGGGCGCAGCAGGCGCGACAGGCGCGCTGACGCTGACGGACACCTCGTTCTCAGGGACGATCCCAAGCTTCAGGGAAGCGGGCGGACGCTTTGGCGAACCTGCGGGCGCCACAGGATCTGAAGCGGGGCGATCAGGCCCAAGCGCGGCATTCTCGGTGAGCACGTTCACAGTCGACGGCGTGGCGATCAGCAGCTCACAGGTCGGTCCGCTCACCGCCGCCGAGGTGACGAAGGGCTCCTACTTCAAGGCAAGCGAAGCAGATTCGCCCGTCGCGATCGTCAGCTCCACCTACGCGAAGCAGCATTCGCTCTCCGTCGGCTCGAAGCTGAGCGTCGCCGAAGAGAAGGTGTCTGTGATCGGGGTGGCGAGCGTCCCGTCTGGAGCAGCAGAAGTCTACCTGCCACTCGGCACCGCCCAGAAGCTGTCTGGCTCGAGCGGGAAGATCACGACGATATTTCTGCGCGCCTCGAGCGCAGGCGATGTCTCCTCCCTTGCATCGAAGGTGAGCAGGGCGATCCCCGGCGCGACGGTCGCAACATCTGAATCGCTTGC
Source organism: Actinomycetes bacterium (assembly GCA_021792455.1). Lineage (GTDB taxonomy): Bacteria > Actinomycetota > Thermoleophilia > Solirubrobacterales > Solirubrobacteraceae > Palsa-744. The sequence goes on from JAJYUP010000012.1 coordinate 25,770, forward strand.
GAGCGAGGTGAGCGGCTCGCTGCAGAGCGCCTCAAAACTCGCGAACAGCCTTGGCAAGTGGCTCTCGATAGTCGCGCTGATAGTCGCCTTCCTGCTCGCCGGCCTCCTGATGGTCTCAGCGGTCTCCCGGCGCGTGCGCGAGTTCGGCACGTTGAAGGCGATAGGGTGGCGAACGAGGCGGATCGTGGGCCAGGTGATGGGCGAGGGCATCGCGCTCGGCATCGGCGGCGGCATCCTCGGGATCGTGCTCGGCGTCGTCGGCGCAGAGGTGATCACCGCAATCTCGCCGTCTCTGACCGCGACCGTCGGACCATCGTTTGCGAACGGCGGTGCATTCGCCGCGGCCGGGCCTGGAGCCTTCGGCGCAGCTGCGGGCAGATCAGCAGGACGAGGCGCCTTCACGCACACCGTGCTCGTGCACATGACAGCGCCACTGCAGGGCGGAACGATCGGACTCGCCGTCGGGCTTGCGATCGCAGGTGGGCTGATCGCGGGCGCGTTCGGCTCCTGGCGCGCAGCCCGCCTGCGGCCCGCCGCGGCCTTGAGGAGCCTTGCATGAGCAGCGAGCCGTCGCACAGCCGCCCCCCTTCTCCGCCCCAGGACACCACCCTGTCTCTCGCGCTCGGCACCGATGCGATCAACGGGAGCACAAGCCTCGCCTCCTCGGGGCAGAGCGTCTACGAGCTGAGGGACGTCGTGAAGCGATTCGGACGCGGTCCGAGCGCGGTCGTCGCGCTCGACAGAGTGACCCTGACGGTGAAGCAGGGCGAGTTCCTCGCGATTCAAGGCCCAACGGGCGAGGGCAAGACGACGCTTCTGCTTCTGCTCGGTGGGCTGGACCGCCCAACCTCAGGAACGATCCTCTACGGCGGCCGCGACCTCTCGAGCCTGAGCGAGCAGGAGCTCGCGCAGCTTCGCGCCTCTGCGTTCGGCTTCGTCTTTCAGACGTTCAACCTGATCCCAACGCTGACCGCCCAGGAGAATGTCGAAACGGCGCTCGTCCCCGTTCACGCCTCGCCAGCTGACCGGCGCAGGCGCGCAGTGGAGATGCTTGCGGAGCTTGGCCTCGCAGACCGCGCAAAGCACCTTCCAGGGGAGCTCTCAGGGGGCCAGCAGCAGCGCGTCGCGATCGCGCGGGCGCTGGTGAAGGAGCCGGCCGTTCTGCTCGCCGACGAGCCGACGGGCAACCTCGACGAGGAGACGAGGGATGAGATAGTGACCCTGCTGGAACGGCTGTGGCGCGCGCGCTCCCTCACCCTGCTGATGGTCACACACGACAGCACGGTTGCGCAACGGGCGCAGCGCATCGCCGTGATGAGGGCTGGACGCCTCACAGCAGGCGTGTCGCGAAGCGCCTGAGCGGCCGGAGCGCTCCCTGGCGGCGCTTGCGGTTCAGGCGGCTTGTCGTGACCGGCATCTCGCCACGCAGCCCAGCGCGCACGATCTCGACCTTCCACTGAGCCGTCCACGTGCGGTGCCTCCTCTTCTCGCGGAACGATCTCTCCCTCGGTTGAGCGGCCCATCCTGCTGCTCGTGGCAGGTGGCGGTCTCGTGGTTGCCGGAGCGGTCGAGCCGGGTCTTGGTCCACGCCCTGGGAGGCAGCGCCTCGAGCGTCTGGATCAGCTGCGGGGAGCGCTGGCGCAGCGTGATGAAGCCGACGCCGAGCTGGTCGAGCTCCCGTGTCTTTATGGGTGTCTGCCAGTGGCTTTGCGCGACTTTGGCCACAGTCCGCTGTTTATCATCGTCGTCTTGGGCTGCTTCGAGAAGATGCCCGAGGGTGAGATGGCGGCGCTGGCGTGGCGCAGGGAGGCTCTGGCCGTCCGCGATCGTGCTGAGGGTGGAGATCCCGGCATCGATGCTGGTCTTCCCATGATTCGGATCCTCCTTCAGGGGCGCCATGACAGCCCTGCCAGAAAGTCTGGCGCGGGAGTCTCCGACTCCAAGAAATCTGGGTCAGATCACACTCTCGGTCGAACCCAGGGCAGCTCAGAGAAATCCGGGTCAGATCACACTCTCAGTCGAACTAAGGGCGGCTCAGAACGCAAAAAAGCCGCCCCCGCCTTCGTCTCGCAGGAGCGGGACCGCCTCGCAGCGACTCCGCGAGACGGCCCCGCCTCAGTGCGTATGCGCAGCGCGCCTTAGAAGGGCACCTCGTCGCCCGCGGATGCAGCGCCGGCGGCAACGAGCTCACCCTCGCCATCGGTTGGTCCATCGAGCCCAAAGTCGCTCCTGCCGCTCCCCGCAGATGGCGAGCCCAGGAACTGCACGGCGTCGGCGACGATACTGACAGCCTGGCGTCGCTCCTGCTCAGCGGTCTCCCACTCGCGCCACTCGAGCCGACCATCGACGGCGACCTGGGCTCCCTTGCCCATGTAGCGGTGAACCGCCTCACCAGGCGCGCCAAAGACGCTGACGTCGAAGAAGTTCGGCCGGTCCTGGTAGTCGCCCTCCGCATCGCGTCTCGTCGCGTTGCACGCGATACGAAGGCTGCAGACGCTCGTGCCCCCAGGGGTGGCCCTGAGCTCGGGGTCACGAGTGAGCCGACCGACGAGGACGACGCGGTTGATGTTCGAGTAGGCCATTTTGCATCTCCTTTTGCGTGTCTGGCCGCTCCCCTGCGATCACGCTACGCGACGGTTGGGACGGGATCCTCTGGCGACCATCGATCTCACCGCCCTGGGGGCCCGTTTTCGAACATCGCACGCCCCTTCGCCGTCGCCTCCGCAACCGTTCCCCTTGGGGGCCCGTTTTCGAACATCGCACGCCCCTTCGCCGTCGCCTCCGCAACCGTTCCCCCTGGGGGCCCGTTTTCGAACATCGCACGCCCCTTCGCCGTCGCCTCCGCAACCGTTCCCCTTGGGGGCCGTTTCGCAGCGTCAGCCACCGCCGCCCCTGAGCCGCCCCTGCACCGCCCCCGTTGGAGCCTCGCGTCCCTCCTACTGCTCCTGCACGCCGGAGGCTATGTACTGAGCCACCGACGCGCCCAGGCCCAGATCGATCGTCACTGAGCCGCCGCTCAGATGAAGACGAGAGTCGTCCTCGGTGATCGTCGCCTCCCAGCCGTGCATGTCAACGAATCGCACAGCTGAGCGCAGCACCTCGGCGCGGCGCTTGTCCCGATCGTCATTCGTCATCGAGCGGTTCTGTTCGAGTTCCAGCGTCGCGCGCACCTGCTCCGGGGACTTCTCGCGCAGATCCTGGAGGTTGCGGTCGATTTCCGTCGCCACTGGCGCGAGCATCAGATCCTTTGGAGTTCTCGGGTGTACCGACACGTTGCACGTCCTCACATTCTCGGGTCATCGGCGCCGGTCCTCATCGCGCCGCCGCTCGCAATCAAAACCTTCTCCCAGCTGCTCTGCATCCGCTGCCTTCACCTCGTCGACTGTGGAGAGATACGCATCTGCGATACGCAGCTGTGCGCCGAGCTGGACGGCGCCCGCTCACACCGCGAGCGCCGTCCCTCTCGCTTCTGCTTGCGCACCAGCTTCTGCCTGCGCACTCGGGCGCTCTGCAACCGCCTCCGCTTCGAGCTGTACAGCGGCCACACGCGCAGATGTGCAGCGGCCGCACGCGCAGATGTGCAGCAGGCTTCCTCAGCGCTGCGCCAGCAGCTCGTCCAACGCCAAGATCGCGATCGAGCGCTCGGCGCTGCATGCGCACACCGCACGCAGCACCGCCTGCTCGCTCACAGGGCTCACCACGTAGATCACGCCGGCCACCTGCCGACAGCGCGCCCAGGCGGTGCAGATCTTCTCCAGGCGCCTTGCCGACTTCACCGACAGCTCGACCTCCACGGCAATCGGCGGCTCCGTCTCTCCTCGCCCCCAGATCACCAGATCTGGCCGATGCGCCACGCGCCGCCCAGCACCCATCAGGGTCGCGCTCGCCAGCGCGCCTCCGAGCTCGCGCTCCTGCCGGCGCAGCTCGCGCTCACCGGCGATCCTCGCGCAGGGCAGCTTCCGCTCCAGCCTCGCCGCCACGCAGGCGCAGGCGATCAGGTGCTCTGCGTTTGCCGCGGAGACTCTGCATGGTTCCAGTCCCTGCTCGCCGCATGCCTTCATGCCCGCGCTCGTGGCCGCGAACAGCGCGGGTCTGCCCGCCAGCGGACGGCTTCGCCTCAAAAGCCCTGAGCGCGCCGCCGCCGACAGGCGGGCCGTTGCTGAAGCCCCCGAGATGCCTTCGCGATCGGCGAGGGCATCCGCCGTCACGGCCCCCAGACGGGACGCCCAGGCCACGATCTCTTCGGCCAGCTGCGGCCTGCCCGTCCAAGCACCGGCTCGCCCGCGCCGCTCCATCCTTCGCGCCGCCTCGCGCCGCACCTGCTCGCCTGCTCTGCGGCCTCCCAGCGCGTCCTTCCCATCCATCACAGGCTCCTTTTCCTTCATCGTCATCGTCCCTCCTGCCTCGTCACTTTCGCCCTGTTGCGTCGTCACGCCGCCCCGTTGCGTCGTCACCTCGCCCCGTTGCGTCGTCACGCCGCCCCGTTGCGTTGTCGCCTCGCCCCGTTGCGTCGTCACGCCGCCCCGTTGCGTCGTCACCTCGCCCTGCTGCTGCTTGCCTGTGCCCAGTGGCGTTCTTCGGCGCGCTCGAGCGGATCGCCGCCAGGCTCACGCCTGCACAGGGCCCTGCGTGGACGATCACCGCCGCGCAGCCGCGGGGGAGGGCCCTCACCGTCTCTGGCGGCAGGATCCGCTCTCTCACCCGCACCTCCGTGCTGCGACCGCCGCTGCTCAGGGAGCGGCGCCAGGCGCCCCTGCAGCCTGCGAGCTTCGAGATCGTCTCCGCCGACTCTGGGACCACCTGCCTGTGGGCGATCGTCGTCGTCAGGTTGCCCAGCACCTGCCTCTCGAGCCCCTCGCGCCCGTCCAGCTCCAGGTCTGAGAGCTCCTGGGTGCCCAGGACCAGGCTCATCCCCGCGGCCCTCGCACGCGCGAAGAGCCCACCGATCTCGGATGCCGCCAGCGCCGCGAACTCGTCGATCACCGCCAGCCAGGGGATGGTCTCGCCCTGGAGGCAGGCCATCGTCGTCGACAGGTCGGCCACGATCGCGGAGCCCAGCATCCGCATCAGCAGCGGCCGCCTGTCGGACCGCAGCCGGAAGAGGACCACTGAGCCGCTTTCGATTGCGCTCAGCAGATCGAACTGCGGCGCCGCCTCAGTCGCTGGGTCGAGCCACCTGCCCACGTCGGACTCCGCGACGATCGAGATGCGGTCGCGCACCCCGGAGAGCTCGCGCCGCTGCCGCTCGGTCAGGGAGTCCAGGTAGTCATAGATCGGGCTCGCCTCCTGCTCTGCCAGGCCGCGCGCCAGCTGCTCCAGCTTCGCTGGGTCCAGATGCTCCGCCAGGACGCGCAGGCTCAGCTGCATCTTCGCCGCTCTCAGGGCCCTCGTCTCGTAGCCCAGGAAACGTTGGGCCTGCCGCAGATAGTGCGGCTCTGTGAACCGCTCACCGGCGAGCAGCTTGTCGGCGATCTCCGTCTCTGAGCCATTCGCGAACGGGTTGAACACGGTGTCGCCGTCTGGCGACCACTGCAGCAGACGCCTCCCTGCCGCCTCTGCGGCGGCGCTCAGCGCCGCGTGGAGATTCCCGTCCTCCTTCGGGTCGACCACGACCACTGGCAGCCCCTGCTCGATCGCCCTGCAGGCCAGCAGCGTCTCCGTCACCGTCTTGCCGGACCCTGCCGCCCCCACCACCAACGTGTGCACACCGCCGGCGCGGCCGCCGATCGGAATCCGGACGCAGCGGCTGTCGGCGTCGGTGCCGACCACGACGGTCAGCTCGCCGTCACGAAGCTCGGTCGCCTCGCTGCCGCTGCCCACGCGCCTCACCTCGCGCGCCAGCATCGCCAGCATTTGCAGCGGGCCGCGGCGCTGCCTCGCGGAGGCCGCCAGATCCATACCGGCGGCGAGCTCCCTCTGCTCCCTTGCGCGGCAGCGATACGTCGCGCAGCCGCCCGCGCTCAGAAGCGCGAGGCTCAGACCGCCGAGGTCGGGGGCCACCAGAACCGTCGCGCCGAATGCTGCGGCCGCCCAGGTCCAGCGGAGGTTCAGCGCCCTCAACGCGGCGCTCAGAAGAAAGCCGGCCGCAAGGCCGGCGATCACGTCAACTGACGTGCCTGCGAGCCAGTGGATCGGCATCGCAAGCGGCGCGAACGGGTCGATCCCGTTTGACGGTTTCATGCCGTCACTCCTTTCTGGCGCCCTTCCAGATTGGCGCCATAGATGTGGAAAGCGCCGCCGGGGGGCGGCGCTTCGTCGTGTTGGGTTGCGGCCTCAGGCCGCGTTCGTTGCGCTGCAGAGCAGCGCCCGAAGACAGGGGGGCCTCAGCGCGCCTGCGCAGAGCGCGCAGCGTTCAGGGCTGGGGCCAGGTTCCTCAGGTGTGTCGATCCAGGCGGACAGCGGCGGCTCACGCCCAGGCCAGCGCAGCATCAGGGAAGAGCTTCGCGGCTATGCCAGCTCGACCTCGCGTGGGCTCACGCAGGCCAGCGCAGCATCAGGGAATAGCTTCGCGGCTATGCCAGCTCGACCTCGCGTGGGCTCACGCCCAGGCCGTCGCGAGCGATCATTGCGAGCACCTCTGTGTGCACCCATGGCGTTCGCCTGCCGCTTCGGCTCTCGACCGCGAGCCCGATCCGCCGCGCAAGCCAGGTCGTTTCGCCGCTCACGACCCCGCGGCTCTCGCGCTTCATCCGTCCACAGCGAAGCGCGATCTCGCTCATGCTCGCCTCCCCTTTTCTCACCGCCTCCAGGACCGCCTCGCGCAGCGCGCGGTTCAGCACGATCCTGCTCGCGTGAACCCTCGCGAGCTCACCGGCAAGCGTTGCGGTGCTCACTGACCGGGCGTGCTCGTGGGCGATCAGCGCACGGGCGCTCACCCGCGCAGGCTCATAGCTTTCCAGCCTGCCCACCACCTCACGAAGGCTCACTGCCCTGCGTTGGCCCTCTGGGCCGGAGCAGCAGTTCATGCACCAGCGCAGCTCCACTGGATAGGCGCTGCCTGGGAGGAGCGCCAGCTCAACGCGCTCGCCGTCAGCCGAGGCCAGCGTCACCCAGGGCGCTTCGGAGCCCGCCTGCAGCGGCGGTGGGACGATCGTCTGTCCCCACTCGGTCGCCCCCATCGGCCCTGCCGCCGGTCCTGCGCAGTCCAAGGCGGCGCCGCGCACCGCGTCAGGCGGAACGAGTGTCAGATCCTCTCCTCTCACCTGCCGGCACCACTGGTCTCCCGCGGTGCGCAGATACTCCTCGCAGATGACCTTCGCGTTGGAGGAGGGCTCGTCTGGCGCCAAGTGCGCCACCAGCCTTCGGTCGCCCATAGTCGCGCAGTCCCAGTCGATCAGGAGCATGCTCCCACCGGAGCCTCGCCGCAGGACGATCTCACGCTCCTGTCCGTCGGGAGCGCGGTAGCTCGTCAGCCTGCAACCGCCCTCGAGAGTGCGCCTGCCCCTGCTGCGAGAACGCTCAGCGGATGAGGTGAACGGGCGTTGACGCTCACGCCCAGCATGGACCGTGAGCGAGTGAGATGAGGCGACGGTGCGAGGCATAGCTGTCTCCTGCGGGTTGGGGGCTCCTCTGCCCGGATCTCGATCGAACGGCCTTTTAGGGCACGCAGGGGATGGCTTCAAGGCCCCCTCGCCACCACGAGGACGAGCTCTCGCGGGACGAGACCCCTATAGGGGTCTCGGTGTCAGACGATCAGGCGCGAGGAGCTCGCGAAGCTGGCGCGCGGTGAACCGTCCACAGGGCGAGGGAGAGCTCGATCAGGAGTCGCGCTGGTGCGCGGAGAGGTTCGTGCGCGGAAAGCGCGGCAAAGGCAGGGGAAGCAGAGAAGAAGAGGGCGCCAAACCTAGCAGCGTCTCGCGACACCGCTGCCCTCGGCCACAGCGCTCACGTGCTTCTCATGCACCTCTCGCGACGGCGTTAGGCTGCAGTTTCCGATGGGCGAGCGGAAAAGTCACGCAGTCAGCCTCCTGGCAGCCGTCATGGCAACTGCGCGTCTCTGCGCTCTCGTAGGCGGGGCACCTGCACCCTCAGATCGGGCGACTGCGGCGCGCAGGGGGCCGACGCGCTTGTCCCCGCGCGCCAACGCGACAATCCTTCGCGCCGTGTCCGCGACGGCGCGCGTCTCGGGCCTCTTTGGCACCGCACCCCAGGGATGTCATCCAGCCCCACTGCCCGCCCAGCTCGAGCGTCGTGGCAGCCGGGACGCCACGTTCAGGGGCAGATGAACCTCGAGGCGCAGCCGATCGAAGACTCGCAACTGGTCGAGCGCGTCATCCGCATAGGAGGACATCAGATCGAGCTGCTGCACCCCCGCGACAGCGAGTCGCTCATCGATCAGCACGCATTCGAGCAGGACGAGCTGCTGCCCTACTGGGCGGAGCTGTGGCCGAGCGGCCTCCAGCTCGCTCACGCCCTCACACAGCGCAGGCTCTCTCACATGCGCATCGTTGAGCTTGGCTGTGGGCTTGGCCTGCCAAGCCTCATCGCCGCGGCCGAGGGGGCGCACGTGCTTGCGACCGACTGGTCTGCTGCCGCGCTTGCACTGCTGCAGCGCAACGCCGCACGCAACCGCGTTCGCCTGCAGACCATGCAGGTGTCCTGGGCGTCGCCTCGAGCGCTCATCGAGCTCGCCCCGTTCGACCTCGTGCTTGCAGCTGACGTCTGCTATGAGCGTCGCAACGTCGCGCTGCTGCTCGACCTCATGCCGCGCCTCGCCACGGAGTCTCTGCTCGCTGACCCCCGCAGGTCGTTCACGGACGCCTTCCTAGAGCAGGCGCCGCGCTTCTGGTGCGCTCAGACCAGCGAACGAGAGGGGGTCGCGATCCACCGCCTGCTCCGACATCGCAGCTGAGCGGGCTGCAGCCAGGGAGAGGCGCTCCGCTCAGAAGACGATCACCACGCGACCGCGCAGGCCGCCGGCGTCCATCATGCGCTGCGCCTGCGCCGCCTGCTCTGGCGGGTATTCGGCGGCGACCCTCAGCTGCAGGCGCCCCGCTGAGGCGGACTGACGCAGCTGCTCGAGCCAATCGGTGCGTTCGAGAACCGTCGAGACCATTATCGCCTTCACCTCGATGCCGCGCTCCGTCGACTCTGGCTGCCAGCCGCGAACGACGACGATCCGACCACCGTCTCTCATCGCGCCGAAGACAGCCTCGTGCAGCAGCGCAGTGTCGAACACACCATCGACCCCCTCTCGCTCCGCTTCGCGCACGGCAGCGACAAGCATCTCGCCGCGGGGCACGACGACGTCAGCGCCGAAGCTGCGCACGAGACCCTCGTCCTCAGGCTTCGCGTCCGCGATCACGCGCAGACCGGCCTCCTTGCCGAGCGCGATCACATAGGAGGCGAGCAGACCGGCGCCGCCCGTGACCGCGAGTGACTGCCCAGCCCGCAGCGACAGCGCGTCAAGCCCAAGCTTCGCCGTCAGACCGTTCATCGGCAGTGTCGCCGCCTGCTGCAGCGTCGCGCCATCGGGTATCGGCACGACAGAGGCCTCCGGCACGACGATGAACTCAGCTTGGGCGCCTCCAAGCGGGCGCCTCGGCGTCAGGGCCGCCATCACGCGCTCACCGGGTCGCAGGCGCGTGACGCCTTCGCCAAGGGCGTCGATCACGCCCGCGGCGTCCATGCCAGGCGTCCATGGCGGGGGCAGATCGCCGCCGCCGGCGAGCCGCAGTCCGCTGTCGGTCGGGTTCACGGCCGCCGCCGCAACCGCGATCCTCACCTCGCCGCGCGAAGGGTCAGGGACCGGGCGCTCGATCAGCTGCACCGCCTCATATCCATCAGGCCGAACGATGCCGACAGCCCGCATCTGCCACCTCCGAATCAGAGCGCGAGAACGATGAACACCTGCGAAGCGCCCCTGCGCAGCCACGCGAGCGATCGGCAACCGGACGAGTACCCCGCGAGCTCACGGGACGACCCCCTGATCCTACAGGGCGACCCCACGAGCCCAGTGGACGACCGCCCGAGCCTACGGGACGACCCCGCAAGCCTACGGGACGACCACCCGAGCCCATCGCAGAGGCGGCTGGAAGCAGGCGCGGCCTTCGAGGCAGTCGACTCAGCGCTCAGCGGCACAGCCGTCAGGCCGTCGGGTTCGCAAAGTCGAAGACCTGCAGAGCCTCGGTGTCAGGCGCGATGTTGAGCGCGACGTTGATGGAGCCGAAGCCGCCGACCATCGCCGTGAGGATCGACAGCTCGACGATCTCCGCCTCAGAGAAGTGGCGCCGCAGATCGGCGACGATCTCGTCGGTGACGTGGGCTGCACCGACGCAGAAGGTCTCGACGTACCGCAGCGCCGCCTTCTCCGCATCAGTGTATGCACCATTCTCGACGTCGTCGATGTCCTCGTAGTCACGCTCGACGGTGTGGCCCTTCGCCACCGCAAACCTCGTGTTCTGACAGATGCGGCATCCAACGGTCCGTGCGATCTTCATGCGTGCGAGGTCCTTGATCCGCATGTCGAGCACACCTTCGGTCCAGAGCTGCGCATAGAAGGTGAAGAACGACTCCATCAGCTCGGGCCTCCAGGCCATGATCCCGTTGAAGCGCCCTGCGACGCCAGGGACAGGATCGAGGCGCGGCTCTCCGACAGGTCCAATGATCGGCAGCTCAACCTTGCCGTCCGTGCTCATCAACGTCCTCCTCCGTTCTTTGACAGCTCCTGCTGTCAAGGGTACTGGCATCGGCATCCCCTGCACGGGCGCCGCGCGCGCGGCGCATCTCCAGCGGTTCGGCATCGGTGCGTTCAGGAGCGGGCCGGGGTCGGCGCGACGCCGCCGAACGCTCAGCGGCAAACCTGCAACCGCCCTCGCAGGCCTTCGCCGGTCCTCGCCGATTGGTGAAGAGCTCTTCAGCTGTTCAGGCTCGACTGCCTTGGCGATGGGAGCTGCCCAACGCCGATCGCAGGCTCCAAGGGAGGTTCCCGCTGAAGCGCCGCGCGAACCTGCGGTGGCAGCCGGTGAAGGCTGTAGCCCTGAAGCAGCCCCTCGTGGACGTCGCGCTCGGCTGCGAAGATGATGCGCTCACGGCCGATGTAGCGCCAGCGAGCGGGATGAACGCCGGCGCAGGCCTGCGCGGCGAGAAGCAGCGAGTCGGCCGTCAGCGCGCATTCACGCGCCCTGCGCCTGTCGGAGCAGACGAAGATCAGGTGCGGCGTGAGCCGGTTCTTTGCGTGATAGCGCTGGAGTGCGCTGGACCAGCCGGTGAGGAAGTGGTCATATCTGCGAACCTTCGCTGCCCAGGCCGGCGTGTGCAGGCGATCGTCGAGGTCGACGAGCAGCTCGAGGCCGGCCCCTCTGTGCGCCGGCGCCTGCGCTGTGATCCGCGCATGCGGCCTGATCGTCTCGAAAGCGCGCACCTCTTCGAGATCGCCCGCGGGTCCTGCCTGCACGAACTGGTGTGCGACGGCACCGCGAGGGAGCGTGAGCTGAGCGGGGCCCATCACGGCACCCTCTCGCTCTCCCCGAGAACCAGGCGGCGAGAGCACGGCGTTCGCTGCACCTTCGAGCAGAAGCCCGCGCATGCCGACAGCGCGCTCGTAGGCACAGCACCACGCGGCGGCGTGCACCTCCCGGCGAACGGCGGAAAGGCCAGCCCCGCCGGAACCCAGATCGAGTGGCTGACTGCGCTGAACGGAGAGCCCCCGCGCAGCCAGCAGCTTCAGCCCTGCGTCACTGAGACCGCAGCACATCGGCACGCCGCCGCCATCAGGCCTGTGAAGCTGGATGCGCTCGAGAAGCCCGGCATCAGCGAGGCGCTTCAGCCGTCGCTGGGTCGTCGTGACCGCCCTGCCTGCGCCAAGGCGGCGATGCACCTCGCTGCTGAGCAGATGACCGAGCCTGCCGATGAGAAGGAGCACCTGAAGATCCTCCTGACGGAGAGCAAGGGCGCCGGGCGGGCTCATCCCCGCCCGACTGGACAGGCGGGCCGCCTGCCCACTCGAAGCACCTGGAACCTGACGAGCGCGGCTGGCGCCGTCGAGCTCGACGAGCTCCCGATAGCTCTGTGCGGCGAGCTTCGGCAGAGGCGGAAGAGCTTGGGGGACGACCTGCTCCTGTGACCTTTCGAGGGAGAGCGTCGACGCCGGAGGCCTCGAGAGGGACGCCTCGCCCTCCGTTGTCGGGGCCTCGCGCTCCGGGGCCGAGTCCGGAGAAGCCGCGGTGCGCGAGCTCAGGCGGACAGAGGCGAGCGATCTCGAACCTCCCGGCTGCTCACCTCCCAACGTCTGCGGAGAGCCCTCCTGCGCAGGAGCGCAGGAGCTCCCAGAAGGCGCGGGATGCCCAACGGAAGGCCCATCCTCGCGCGAAGGGAACAGGGAGCGCCCAGAAGGCGCGGGAGGCCCAGCTCCCCCCCGCGCCGATGGCCGCAGCCCCTCCTGCCTCACCCGCCCTCGAGGGGCCTGCGCCTGCTCTGCGTCTGCCGCCAGGCCTTCCCAATGCGGCTGGCTGAGATCAGACTTGTAGCGGCCACCTCGCTCAGCCTGCCTCGCAGCGTGCCACGCGAGCATCTGCTCATCGATTCTCATCGGGAGCGTCTGCGCGATGAACGGCGGCTGGCGACCCTCAGGGGTGCTCCAGCTGACGATCGCGTGATGCCTCGGCAGGTGGAGTCTCGCGTCAGGGTGACCGAGCGCTGCGAGATTCTCGATCCGCGGCCGCACCATGTCAGAGAACTGCGCCATCGTCAGCTTCGCCGACTCGCGCGCGTCCTGCACGGAGGCGGTTGCGAAGTACACCCTGTGCGCGAACAGCGCGTCGAGCTGCTCCCGCAGCTGCCTGTCCGTCCACTGCGCAGAGGTCTGCCAGCAGGCGACCGTCTCCAGTCCCGCTGAGCGCTTGAGCGCGATCGTCTCCGCAAAGCCGCGGTTGAGCGCGAGCGGAGCCTCATCGACCTTCAGCGCAACGGAGACGCGCTGCTGCGCTGGCACCCGATCCTGCTGGCGCGCAAGGGCGGCGTCGAGCATCCCGACGAGCAGCTGCATCAGCACCGAGGTGTTGCCCGCGCCCATCTCACCAAGCGCACCCTTGACGACGAGGACCTCACCCTGAGAGATGACCTCGTCGAAGTCGATCCTCAGCGAGTCGTTGAGCAGCACCCTCTTGATCGAAGGCGAGTTGAGCAGACGCGCGAGCTTGTTGACAGGCGCATCGAGCTTTGCGGTGGTGACGCTCCTGGCATCAGAGAGCTGGGCGCTGAGCTCCGCGGTGAAGAACTCCGAGATCTCCTTCAGCTCAGGCAGCTCCCGCACCCGCGCGCCGACCTTCGCCCTGTATGAGTAGCCATCCCGTCCAACCGAGAGCAGCCGTGCCGCGTCCCAAAGCGTGCTCTTGCGGTCGTAGGCGAGCACGGCGATGATCGCGTTGCGCAGATACCTGTCTGATGAGGCTTTGATGTCGGCGTCGTCGAACAGGTTCCTCAGCGCAGCGACGACGTAGTCGGCGATGACGTCGGCAGGGGCATCGACAGCGAGCGGGTTGAATCCGCAGGTTGGGTGCGCGAAGTCGAGCAGGGTGCACGTCCTCTCCCTCGGCACGATGGACACTGCAGCCTCCGCAGCGTCGCCCTTCGGGTCGAGCAGCACGATCGCGCACCTCTGCCTGCGCAGATCCTCTGCGACGGTCGCAACGAGGTAGCTCGACTTGCCCTGCTCGACGGTGCCGGGAACCGCGGTGTTCTGCTTGCGCATCTCAGGGTGGATGGAGACGGGGCCATGCTGATCGCGCAGGGACCCCTCCCCAGGCGGAGGCCTGTAGATCGCTGGCGGCGCCGGTGCAAGCGGCACCTGCGCGCGCGAGATCGCCACGTTCGCGAAGTCGACGGAGGGCATGTGCCAGATCGCCGCGAGCTCGGTGGATGCGAGCACCCCCTTGCGGGTGCTCGGAAACGGGTTGCCCTCGCCCTTCACGACCCGGGCGCTGTAGGTGTGAAACAGGCGATGGCGCACCGTCGTGCCCCGCTCGACGAGCCTGTTCTGCGCCTCGCGAGCACGCAGCTCCGAGGCGACCCGCTCGCATGTGAGACGCTTCTGGGCGACGATCCTGATGTCCGTGAAGAACAGCGGCCTGTACTGGACTTCGAGGCCGTCCTGCAGTTCGCTGCGCTCGAGCACCGAGCCGACGCTTGCCCGCTGCCGGCGGCGTCGCGCAGACGCGGCCTCCTGCCGCCTGTACAGGCGCCTCGCATGCGCCTGAAAGCTCGCAGGCGCGGGCGTGAGCGCGAGCTGGACGAACGATGGCGCATCGCAGGCAGCCATCGTCATGAGCAGCCGGTTGACGGAGGGCTCGCTCTGATGCTGCAGCGGATCGATGACTGCGAGACGCTTGATGAACAGATGCCGCTTCTTCAGGCGGAGCACGACAGGCGGACAGCAGAGGCGCAGCCGCTCAGGCGCAAGCCTGCAGTTCGGGTAGGCGGAGCGCAGCGCCGACTGCACCATCGACAGCAGCTCCTGCTGGCAGCTGAGCGCAAGCCAGGCAGTCTGCCCATCGAAGTGAACCTCGAGGGCCACCGACGGCTGACCGCGCAGCAGCCGACGCCACCACCGCTGCAGCAGGCGCTTGTGCAGAGCCTCGAACATGTCGACGATCGCCTCAGCGCTCGCATCCTCCCCTCTGTAGGGGAGGACCCTGACGCGCACGTATCGACGGGTCGACCTGCTGCGAGAACGGAGCAGCGAGAGGAGCGCGAGCAGCAGGCCGAGGCTGATCGTCACGCAGAGGAGCGCGCGCTGGAGCGCAGGCGTCAGCCCACCGGCGGAGAAGACCGCAGACAGCGGAGCTGGCTCGAAGCACGACACCTCACCCCCCACTCCGACGATCGCAGCCCCGCTGGACAGACCTGCCCGGACCCGCTGGACAGACCTGACCGGCCCCGCTGGACAGACCCGCCCGGCCCCGCTGGACAGACCCGCCCGGCCCCGCTGGACAGACCCGCCCGGCCCCGCTGGACAGGTGTCCCTCGCACGCCGCGCAGGGCACAGGCGCGCGATCGCGCCGCTGAGGCTACCGTTCGGTCAGGATCGGCGCTGGGGCGCTGACGGCGAGACCCTGACCAGACACCGAGACCTAAGACGCGGACGAGGGCGATGAACGAACGCAGGCGACCACGACGAAGCGGCCGCGACCGCTCGCGGCCGCTCCCCCTCTATGCCACCCTGTTGGTCGCGCTCGCGGCTGCGGCAATCGCTCTCGCCATCTCGAGCTCTGGAAGCTCACGTGTGCACAGCTCCGGTGCACGCACAGCGAGAAGCCGAACGCCGGCGGGCGGATCGGCGGAGCGAAGGCCGGTGAGAAGGCAGGCGGAGGGGCGATCGGGGACGCAGGCACAGACGGCCCGCGCAGCAGGGCAGCAGACGGCGCAGAGGACGCGCACGCACGCGGCGGGCAGCCGTTCGTCCCGACGGCGCAGGAGGAGCGAAGGGTCGCTGCCGCAGACCTCAGCGCTGCCATCCTCGAAGACGCGCACCTTCCGTGCGGAGATGTCAGCGCTGTGGAGCGCGATCGTGCTGGACAGGCCCTCGATCGCACGCTCAGCGTTCTTCCCAGAGAGTGCCTACCTGCAGCTGAAGGCGATCGAAAACCCCGCCGGAGACTACGAAAGCCGGCTGCTGCACGACTACTACATGGACATCGAAGCCGCCCACCGACTGCTCGGCGCAGGCGCCCGCTCAGCAGAGCTGGTCCGGGTTGAGGTTCCAAGGTCCTACGCGCACTGGGTGCCACCCGAAGTCTGCTACAACCGCGACGGCTACTACGAGACGCCCAACTCCCGGATGATCTACAGGGAGAACGGCAGGCTCCGCTCGTTCGGAATCGCTTCGCTCATCTCCTGGCGAGGCGTGTGGTACGTCGTTCATCTCGGCGCAATCCTGCGTTCCGCAGACGAAGGCCTGGTCGACGCCCCGTCCGAAGGCGCAGGCTACGCCGAACCCTCCTCCACCTGCTGAGCGAGAAGGAGCGGGTGGCCGGCGGCGGAGCGGGTGGCCAGGGACGGAGAGGGTGGCCTGGGGACGGAGAGGGTGGCCTGGGGGCGGAGCGGATGGCAGGTGTCGGCTATCAGGCGTGTCGCGCGGAAGGCGCGTGGGCGCGGCTCGCCCTCGTCGCAGAGAGAACGGCGGCAATCGCCATCATCCCGATCGAGGCGTAGAAGGCGGCGTGCAGCCCAGAGGTGAATGCGCCTGCAAGCGCACCATGAAGCGTCGTCGAGCCGACGAAGATCGCGAACGCGAGATGGCGTGAGATCGAGCGAGAGGCGATGAGGATCGCCATCGAGTAGGAGAACACCATCCCAACGTTCGAGAATGTCCTGAGCATCCCAGAGGAGATGCCAAACAGCTGCGGGGGCGAGGCCTTCATGACCGCGGAGCTGTTTGCAGGGAAGAAGGATGAGGCCCCAACGCCGTTGATGATGCTCGCGAGCACGACGACCCAGAGACCAGTGTGAAGCGACAGCTGAGAGTAGACGATCAGCGCCCCAGCTTGGATCGCGAGACCAGCCGTCGCAGGCACGACCGGCGCCCACTTGTCCGCAAGCCGCCCTGCAAACGGACCAACGAAGCCGCCGATGACGTAGCCGGGCACGAGCAGCAGCGAGGCGTCGATCGGCGCGAGCCGGCGCGGGCCCTGCAGATACATGATGACGAGGAAGAGCACCGCGAAGTTCGCAAGCCCCTGGAACAGCGCAGCGAGCAGCGACGGTGACATCGCAGGCACGGAGAACAGTTGGAGATGCAGCAGCGGCTCGCGCTGCCGCCGCTCGATGACGACGAAGATGCAGAGCACGACGATCCCGCCGATGAGAAAGCCTCCGATAGACGTATCGAACGGTTTGCTTGCAAGCGTCGTGATCGCCCAGAGCACGCTGAACAGCCCAACGGCAAGCGTGAGAATGCCCGCGACGTCGAGGCGCTTGCGCTGGCGCGGAGCGGAGTCGTGCAGCACCCGCAGCGCGACGGCGACGGCGCCGAGACCGATCGGGACGTTGATCCAGAAGATCCATCGCCAGGAGATGTAGGTGACGATCGCGCCGCCAAGCACGATCCCAAGCACCGCGCCGATGCTCCAGCCGACGCTGTTGTAGCCGTAGGCCCTGCCTCTTTCCGCGGAAGGAAACAGGTCAGCGATGATCGCGCCAGAGTTGGCTGTGACGAACGCCCCGCCAACACCCTGGAGCACCCTGAAGGCGATGATCGAGGTCTGATCGAACGAGAGTGCACAGAGCGCGGAGCCGAGGATGAACACGAGGAAGCCCGCCTGATACATCCGCACCCGTCCAAACATGTCGCCAAGGCGGCCAACCTGGGTCGCAAGCACGGTGATGACGAGCAGGTAGCCGATGATGACCCAGACGACCGAGCCAAGCGGTATGTGCAGTGCCCGCTCGATCGCCGGCAGGGCAAGCACGACGATCGTCGTGTCGATGGCGGTGATGAGCACACCCGTCATGACGACCGCCATCGCAAGGCTTCGATGGGCAGGTGCAGGCGAGAGGGCCGAGTGAGGTGCTGCCGGAGAGTGAGGTGCTGCCGGAGAGTGAGCTGCTGCCGCAGAATGAGGCTGGGCACGCCGACGATGACGATGAAAGCTCCCAAGAGTCGCCACGCAGAGAATGCTGACAGCAACAGACGCTCGAGGCCGAACTTTCGATGGGCAGGGTATCCTGCGCGCTGTCGGGACGAGGCTCACGATTTGCACGGCGAGCCTCGATGCCGCCTGACGCTGACCTCCAGAGCCTTCACCCTCCGCACCGATCGATGACGCCGCGCTGTCCGCCACCTCCTCCAGTCGTCATCCAGGGCGGCATGGGTGTGGGCGTCTCGACGTGGCGGTTGGCTTCCGCGGTCTCGCGAGCAGGGCAGCTGGGCGTCGTTTCAGGGACAGCGCTTGCCGTCGTGCTTGCGCGAGAACTGCAGGATGGCGACCCTGGAGGGCATATGCGACGCGCGCTCAGGTCGTTCGTCGACGAGGATGTCGCCAATCGGATCGTGAAGCGCTGGTTCAGGGCTCGAGGGCGGAGCGAGGGCGACAGATACCGCGCGGTGCCAGTCCCGAGACAGCACGCGAGCCGAGAGTTCTCAGAGCTGACGATGCTCGCAAGCTTCGCGCATGTCCACCTCGCGAAGGAGGGGCACGCTGGGCAGGTCGGCTTCAACCTGCTCGAGAAGATCCAGATCCCGACTCTGCCGTCGCTGTACGGTGCGATGCTCGCTGGGGTCGACTGGGTGCTGATGGGAGCCGGCATACCCCGGCACATCCCCGGGGCGCTGGACTCTCTCGCTGACCATCGCCCAACTGCCCTGCCCCTCACTGTCGCGAACGCCTCGAGCGAGGGTCGCTGCACGATGAGCTTCGACCCCACAAGCCTCCTTGCAGGCGGGCAGCCGCCGCTGAAGCGCCCAGAGTTCGCAGCGATCGTGAGCTCCCACGTGCTTGCAGCGCACCTCGCGCGCGAGCAGGACAGCCGCCCCTCTGCTTTCGTCGTCGAGCGGCACACAGCAGGAGGCCACAATGCACCGCCGAGGGGGCGCTTGCAGCTGAGCGGGCGCGGCGAGCCGATCTACGGTCCGCGCGACGAGGTCGACCTCGAGCGGATGCGCGAGCTTGCCGTGCCCTTCTGGCTGGCCGGCGGCTGCGGCCACCCAGAGAAGGTCCGCGAAGCGCTTCAGCAGGGGGCCTGTGGCGTTCAGGTGGGGACTGCCTTCGCGCTTTGCGAGGAGTCTGGCCTGCGCGCAGACCTGAAGCAGCGCGCGCGCGAACGCGTCGCCTCTTCTGGCCTCGTGGTGCACACCGACACCGCTGCCTCGCCGACTGGCTACCCCTTCAAGGTCGCGCAGCTGGAGGGCACGCTGTCCGAGGCGGAGATCTATGCCTCTAGGCAGCGACGCTGCGACCTCCGATATCTCGCGACCCCCTACGAGCGCATGGACGGCACGGTCGGCTACCGCTGTCCCGCGGAGCCGGTGGAGGATCACCTCGCAAAGGGCGGAGAGCTGGCGGACACGGTGGGGCGAATGTGCCTCTGCAATGGGCTGACATCGGCCGCAGGCTTCGCTCAGGTCTCAAAGGGAGGCGTGGTGGAGCCGCCCCTGCTGACGCTCGGAGACGACGCTTCTGCGGTTGTCGCGCAGCTCTCGCCTGACGGACGCCCCTACAGCGCGCAAGACGTGATCGCATACCTGCTTGGAGCTGACGCGAGCGGCACTGTCGAGGCTGCATCGCTGAGCGCCGACGAGGGGTGAGCGGGCGAAGGTGCGAGACAGCGCGCCAACGAGGGGAGCGCCAGGCCCTCCCCCGGCGCTCGGGAGTCACGGTGCCAGCAGCTCTGCGCTGACGAGCGGCAGCGCCGCCTGCGTCTCGTCAGCGGTCACGAGCGTGAGCCCATGTGCAAGCGCCGTCGCCGCGATCCACAAATCGTTGCTCGGCTGGCGTCCGCTGGCCTGGCGCAGCTCGCCATAGCTGGCGGCGGCGGCACGGTCGATGGGTAGCGCCGGCGCGAGCGAGAGCAGCGCCGCGAGCTTGGCGACGCGACGCGCACGCACCGCATCTCCCTTCGCAGCCAAGATGCCGTGCTCCAGCTCGCCGACCGTCACGACGCTCACCGCCCACGGCTCAGAGACCTCACCAGCGTCGGCGACGATCACGCTTGTGTCGAGCAGGTAGCGCATGTCAGCGTTCACCGGCTGCGGCCCGTTCCTCAGCGCGAGCTGCTTGGAGCTCAGCCGCCCAACCGGGATCAGCGGGCGCCTCGGTGCGAAGCTCAGCGAGTGCCTCAGGCGGTGCGAAGTCACGTGCGCCAGGCAGGGGTCCCAGTTCGGCCGCAGGGCGGCCGTTGGTAGTCACGATGAAGCGCTCGCCGCGCCCGACGGCGCGCAGCACCGCGGGCATCTCGTTTCGCAACTGCCGCTGTGCGATGGTCGTCGTCATACCCTGAGTGTAGAGCACACGCTACGCCGCGGCCTCAGTCTACGCGTGGGCGACGCTCCGCCCGTCCCGACCCAGCCGCCTGGCGCGAAGTCGCGCGCGCCCGTTAGCGCGGAACAGACGCAGACGCTCCGGACAGATGAGCTCCTCCATCCGGGCGCATGCGCCACCGGCTCGACGAGTGGCCTTGGCCGCGATCTCGACCGCCCACAATGGGAGGCCGAACGAGTCCTGAGCAGTCAGCGAGGCCTATGTGCGCAGTACCGCCAACGGGATTCGAACCCGTGTTACCGCCGTGAGAGGGCGGCGTCCTAGTCCCCTAGACGATGGCGGCGTGAAGCGGCAGCCTGAGGCTAGCAAACCCCTTGTGAGGCAGTGGAGTCAACGCACGAGGGAGGAAGCGAAGTCGCCCTCACGATGCCTGTACGCACGACTGCGTCGACGTCCACGACGGCGAGCGCGCAGGGCGATGCGGACGCGCGGAGGGGGTGCAGACGCGCGGAGCGCTGCGTCGATGCGCATGACGGCAAACGCGCAGCCCGATGCAGAGTGGCATGGGTCGATGCGATACTGTCCCTGCCAGCGGGCGGATGTGGCGGAACTGGTAGACGCGCACGGTTCAGGTCCGTGTGGAGGTGACTCCGTGGAGGTTCGAGTCCTCTCATCCGCATAACTCGAAAGCCCTGTTCTACAGGGCTTTTTTGCTGCCCGCGGCGAGCCGTCCCCGGCGCGCGCTGCTGTACGTGATGCTGCCACTGGCAACAACGTACAAGTTCGCGTACATCGCGGAGGTCCGGGGTGGGCTGGGAGTCGGCACGATGAGCGTCAGGCAGATCGATGGGCGCCACTGGGCGGAAGTTTTTGAGGCTGGGTTCCTGAATCGCCTGCCGTGGTGGGCGGTTTGAGGGTTTGGGACTGGTCCGGCTTTGGCTACTTGCCGAGCTTGATGTCGAGCAGTTGCAGCGCCTTGGCCTGAATCGCGTTGGGCTTGGTCAGGCGCGTGAAGGTGTGCTCGCTCTCGCCGATGCGGAGCTGGTTGCGGGTGAGCGTGGAGAGCTCTTCGATGAGGTCGGTGAGGCTGTAGGCGGGCAGTCCGTCGGTGGTGCGGTGGCTGGCAGTCTCGGCTTTCGCTGCGGGGGATCGTGTGGCGGGCGCGACCGGGTCCGCCGGCGCCAGCGGCGTGTCGTCGGTGAAGATCATTGGCGCGAGGCGTGCCTGCAGCTCGAAGCAGACGTAGTAGGCGAGCAGGAACAGGAAGAAGTGGCAGCGGACACGCTGCTCGAGATGGTGGCGGATCGGGCGCACATCGAGTGAGGTCTCGATCGTGCGGTAGGCGCGCTCGGCCATCTTCAGCTGCCTGTAGACCCTGACGACCGCCCGGCTCGACAGCTGCTCGGGCGGGCAGGTGCTCCTGAGCACGCAGATGCCGTCCAGCGCGGCCTCCGTCTCGATCTGCTCTCTCTTGCGCTCGCAGGAGAAGGAGCCGTCTGTGATCGTGAGCTCGAAGTGCTTGGCGACCCTGTACTCGTTGACGACACGCCCAACGCGCTCGCCGATCTTCCCAGCGTCGGCGCCTTTCAGCCGGCCGCGAGGTGAGTCGAGCATCCCC
>JAJYUP010000094.1 GCA_021792455.1 Actinomycetes bacterium
GAGGCGATCCATCTCGGCCGCCGCGCTATCGGCGTAGAGCTCGAGGGGCGCTGGGCGCGGCTCGCCGCGCTGAACGTCAGGCACGCTCAGCAGCACGGCGCCACTGGACGGGCGCAGGTCATCACCGGCGACGCGCACGGCCTTGCGCGCCTGTTGAGTACGCGCGCGCAGCGCCTGCTCGCCGACGATGACGTTGAGGCCCGCTCAGCGCATGGGCTCGCGCGGATCGGCTGCGGGCAGGTCGATCTGATCCTGACCTCGCCGCCGTATGCGTGCCATGTCGCGGATGTCGACACGGAGAACCTGCACAGCGGGCCCGGCTCAGCTCCGCCGGCTGGCAGTGAACCTCGCCCCAGAGGGGCGAGGTGCTCGACGACGACACCCACTGCGGAGCAGCTCGACAGCGGCGGCAACCTTCAAAGCCGTCTTCCGACATAAAAGCCCTGCTCACACCCAGGATCGAGCTCTCACCGTCTCCACATCCATGCCGGAAGACCCCAAAGCACGCCGAGCATCGACTCAGAGGCCCCCAGCGAGCCCCGTGCGCGGTCGCCGTGACCGCCGATGCCGCCCGGAGCGGTCGTGAGCATGTGCGGCACCCCCGGCTCAGGGATCAACCGCACCTCACGCCAACCCAAACGCACCTGATCATCCAGCAGCAGACAGCGGCACCCCGACAGCTCTGCGCTGTCCACCAGGGACGACCAGGTCATCGCGAGAGAGAAAACGCCAGAGCCTCCAGCAGACCCAGGGCGAGTCACCTCTC
The DNA here is from genome assembly GCA_021792455.1 of Actinomycetes bacterium. GTDB lineage: Bacteria > Actinomycetota > Thermoleophilia > Solirubrobacterales > Solirubrobacteraceae > Palsa-744. The sequence continues at coordinate 767 of JAJYUP010000094.1, forward strand.
TGAGCGCGGCGATCCGCCCGACGCGTAGCCGGCACCCGCCTCAAAGCCTCGCCCGGAAGCCGCCTGAGGATCGCCCCTGGGCGGCTTCCGTCGCTCCGTGCCAGGACGGCTTGCGGGAAGCGTACGGGCGCGTCTTCGGAGAGTGTCTGGTGGCCTGAGACCCTAGAAGTGGAGCCGAAAGCGAGCGTGGGAGCCAAATCGAGAGATCAAAAGACAGGCTCTCCAGAGGCGACGACCGGAATCGAACCGGTGTAGACGGCTTTGCAGGCCGCTGCGTAGCCACTCCGCCACGTCGCCGGGGCAATGAAGCGTAGCGTGCACGCGACCTCACACGCTCGTGCACGGCACCACGCGATGCCCAGGCCCGCAAGGCCCTGTGAACGCCACCGGAGCCGTCTCCGCGTGGACGCCGCCGCCCCGCCGGGCGCGCCGGCGTGAAGAGCACGCTGATAGGCTGGAGTGACAGCCCCAGGGCGATTAGCTCAGCTGGGAGAGCGCCGCCTCGACAAGGCGGAGGTCACTGGTTCGAGCCCAGTATCGCCCATCACCGAGAACCCGCGTTGCAACGCGGGTTCTCACGTGTTGGGGGCTGGGCGACGACGACGGTCAGACCGCCGTTTCCCCACACTCTTCCCACACAACGCGGGGGTCGCCGACGACGCAGCGGCCGGGAGCGCGTCGGAGTGCTCGCGTAGCGTTGCCTTCTGCATGCGCGGTGCGACGACTTCGGGGCGGTGGTGCAGGGGATGAGCCGTGGTGGCGGAGCGTCGGGGCGTCGGCGAACAGCGCCTCGGGACCGCCGGGCGCGAGGCTCGTGAACGGCTGTTCGCAGGGCAGTCCGGGGTCCATCTTGCCGCTGCCGGTCAGCCGCTCGACGATCATGGCGACGAGCTCATGCTGGTCTGCGGTGAGCGTCTTTCCGGCGATGAATCCGGCGAGCTCGTCGAGCGACTCCTGCTGTTCGCGGGTCGCCGGGATCGCGAGCTGCTCCAAGAGGCCCGATGCGATCTCCTGAACCTGGTGGCGCAGGCGCTCCGTGAGCCCGATCGCGCGATCGAGGTCGAGCTCGGTCCAAGGCTGCTCGGCGCGGCAGCGCTCGACCCACTCCCGGTGGGGACCCACCAGGAAGTTGTCGACGTCCATGTTCGCGATCCGTTGGCGAAGCAGCCCGATTGTCTCGGCGGGAAGCCCCTGCTCGCCGCCGCTGATCTTGCCCTCGTGCTCGGCTTCGGCACGCGAGAGGATCAGCTGCACGCGTTCCTTGAAGAGCTGCAGACGCAGCGACTCGCCGACCCTGCCTACGCTCGGCTGAAGGCGCTCGTTGAAGTAGGCGACGTTCTCGCAGCAGTCGAAGATGAAGAAGTCGCGCTTGGGATCGCCTGGTCCGAGCAGGTCGGGGCAGAGCCGGGTGCCACGGCCGATCATCTGCCAGAGCTTCGTCTTCGAGCGGACCGGCTTGAAGAGGACGAGGTTGACGACCTCGTGGACGTCGATGCCGGTGTCGAGCATGTCAACGGAGATCGCGATGTGCGGCGGCAGCAGGCGGAGCTCGGCGCGTTCCGGCTCTCCGACGGCGGCGGGCGCCCCCGGGCGTGGACAGGAGGAGGTGGTGGCTCCCGTGTCGACTGCAGACCTCAGGGGGCTGGTCGTCGATGGTCAGAAGGCGGCGGCGGCGCGGCGGATGCGGTCGGTGGCTGGGAGTTGATCCTCTGCCTGCGAACCATGGAGTGCGTGCACGCGAAACCGTTTGGGCGAGCCGGCCGTCGCGATGCCTCGCGGTGCAGACAGATCGGTGCGTCGGCACATTACCTGGGCCTAGAGGCCGTACTTGCGCCGTCCGGCGCCGGCGAGGGGACAGTCCTCGCCGTGTTCTTCGATCTGCTGCATGCCGACTCGCAGGTGCGCGAGGTCGCCTGCGAGCCGTGGAGAATGTCGCCAGTCGGCGATGGGTCCCCCAACGACTGACGGCGGTGGCGGGCCTCTCGTCGGTCGTCGCAAGTCGCGGCCTCATCGGGACGGTGCACCGCGTCAGGGATCCCGGCGACGCCGCTTGCGTGCCGATGAGCATCGAGGCTCCCGAGCGGGAGGCTCCGCCATCTGTCGTCATCATCCAGGCGTCAAGACATCTCTGGAGGAGGCCGAGACGCGGGTGACGCTGACGGGCGTTGATGCGGAGCTCCGTAATGGCGGCGTCGTGCTCCGTATCGCCGCCAACCAGGGGAGGCACCAGGGCAAGCTGCGGATAGGGCAAGCCACAGTCGAATGGTGCAATGCAGCGGCGCTGCTCGGCCCACTCCTCGTGCTGCTCAGCAAGCGCAGCGCCGATCAAGCGCACAGCCGCGCCACGATCAAAAACTGTGCCGACGACCTCGGTGCGCCGCCTGAATCTCACCTTGGAGGGCTTGCGGGCCTTCACGGCCATCGTGAGCGCGTCTGTGACGAGCTCCTCGCGCATGTGCGCGGCCATGCTCAAGCCGACGATCCGGCGGCTTCGATTTCGGCACTCCAGTCCATCCTTCCAGCGACGCCTGCGTCGCAGGTGCTCAGGACTCCGCGAGATCGGGGGAATTCCATCTCAGGCTGCAGCTGGAGCGCGCGGAATGGCGGAGCGGCGCTTCTCAGATGTGCCCTGCCAGCCAGCTCCGCAGAGAAGCCTCAGGCACCGCGCCGACGATGCGATCGACCTCACGTCCGTTGAGCAGCAGCACGAGCGAGGGAATCCCCTGCACCCCGAAGCGAGCGGCGATCTCCTGCGCCTCATCGACGTTCAGCTTCACGACCTTCAAGCGCCCAGCATGCTCATGGCCGATCCTCTCGACGATCGGCGAGACGACCCGACAGGGCCCACACCATGGCGCCCAGAAGTCGACGAGCACCGGCAGCGAGGAGGTCGTCTCCTCCTCGAAGCTCGCTGCACTCGCATCGACGATCCATGGCAGCGGCTGGTGGCAGGCGCCGCATCGGGGAGCGCCGGCACGCGTCGAGCGGACCCGATTCCTGCGCCCACAGCTCGGACAGGTGATGATCGTGCTTTCAGATGGCATGGCAGATGGGCGGATGATCACGCACCGAACGCAACGGCTGGCGCCTGTAACCACAACGAGCCCGGAGAGCCGTCGCAGAGCTCGCTCAGCGCCGTTTGTCAGATGCGAACTCAGACGGTAGCATCCGCACTCGGCGGTCGATGCGGACAACGGCTGCTGGAGCGAACCGACCGCATGACCGAATCGAACGGGATCGGAGGCAAATGCGCATCAGGCGAGGGGCAACAATCGCTGTCGTTGGTGCACTGGCATCACTGTGTCTCGCCTCTGCCGCATACGCGGCGGGGCCGACGGGCAACAAGAAGGCGATCGCCTTCGCGCGAGCGGAGGTCGCCGCCTACTCCCACGTGCCGTCACTCACCTACACCGAGAGAGGGTTCGCGACGATGTATGCGACGCTCGGCAAGCAGTCGGTGTTCCAGTGGCGGTTCGGATCTGGCGAAGTGCCTTCAGGCTGGGTGAAGGCGACAGAACACGTGAAGATCGAGCTGAGCAAAGGCCGCGTCGCGTGGTGGCAGGACAACCTCACCCCGCCGCCGTGTCACAGCTTCTGCATCCAGCAGCCGGTCGAGCTCGTGCTCGACAAAGCGGGTGCCTTCTTCGCGTTCGGGCCGTCCAAGGGCGCGAAGAAGCCACTGACCTGCTTCAGCCCGCTCAGCGGCACCCAGCCCTACAGGCTCGGGCAGCCGGTCGAGTCGCTGTTCGGAGACTTCAAGGCCCCCATCCGCCACGGCAGCACCGTACTGCTCAGATCGACCTACCCCTTCGGCTCGACTGCGCATGCGTCAGAGACCGAAGCGGTCGATGCTGGCACCCACCTCGTCGAGAGCTGGCGGATCTCAGTCTCGCGCAGCACCACAGGCTCCCCCGCCTTCACCTACAGCGCGAAGGTCCACTACCCCGGACACCCCCTGAAGGCGCCGGTCGTGAAGCTCTGCCACCACTGAGCGCGTTGAGCGCGGGGTCGCTGGCTTCGGCCCCCGACCGTTCGCGGTCGGGGGCCTTCTGCCGCCACTCAGCGCGCTGAGCGCGTGATCGCCCAGCGGGCGCGCCGCCCGCCCAGCCGCGACCTCGCATCGCACCGCCCCCTCGCCGCACGCGCGGTTGCTGCATGGGAGATGGACCGGGTCCGCCTGCGATGCGCCGCACAGACTAAGTGCCGCGCCGACAAGCCGTCGGCCATCCTCTGCAGATCATGCAAGTTTGCATATACTGCACCACATGCCTCCCCCACGTGCCAGCAGCATCCCTGCGGAGGGAGTGCTCAGCCCCGCTGGAAGCGGCGCGAGCGCTGGCGCGAACGACCTCAGACCCGAAGCGGAGAGCTCGAGCGCTCTCATCGAGCAGCTTGGCCACAGACGGGTGCTCATCATCATCGGGGCGCTCATGCTTGGCATGCTCCTCGCCGCGCTCGACCAGACGATCGTCTCGACCGCGCTGCCGACGATCGTCGGGGACCTCGGTGGTGCCGCCCACATCGCCTGGATCGTCACCGCCTACCTGCTCGCTTCGACCGTCTCCACCCCGCTCTGGGGCAAGCTTGGAGACCTCTACGGCCGCAAGAGCTTCTTCCAGGCATCGATCGTCATCTTCCTCGTCGGCTCGGCGCTGTCGGGCACAAGCGAATCGATGACGATGCTCATCTGCTTCAGGGCGATCCAGGGCCTTGGTGCAGGCGGGCTCATGGTCGGCGCCCAGGCGATCATCGGGGATGTCGTCCCACCCCGCGACCGAGGCCGCTACCAGGGACTGTTCGGCGCCGTCTTCGCGCTTGCGACCGTCATCGGCCCTCTGCTCGGCGGCTTTCTCACCCAGAGCGTCAGCTGGCGATGGGTCTTCTACATCAACCTGCCCCTCGGAGCGCTCGCTCTGTTCGTGACGGCCTCAGTGCTCCCAGGCAACCTCGCGAAGGTCAAGCACGTCATCGACTACGCAGGAGCGATCCTGCTCACACTTTCGGCGAGCGCGCTCGTGCTCCTCGCAAGCCTCGGCGGCACCACCTACCCGTGGGGCTCCGCCCCGATCCTCGCCCTTGCAGCCGCGGGCGTTGGGCTGCTCGTGCTCTGGGCGCTGATCGAGCGCCGAGCCGTCGAGCCGATCCTCGCGTTGAGGCTGTTCGCCAACAGGGTGTTCTCCGCCTCGAGCGCGATCGGGTTCGTCGTCGGCTTCGCGCTGTTCGGCGCGATCACTTTCCTGCCCGTCTTCCTCCAGGTCGCGAAGGGCGCCGACCCGACGACGTCTGGGCTGCAGCTGCTGCCGCTGATGGCGGGGCTGCTCGCCACCTCGATCGGATCCGGAATCCTCATCTCACGCTGGGGGCGCTACAAGGTCTTCCCAGTCGCAGGCACCGCCGTGATGACGCTTGGGATGTATCTGCTCTCGACCGTGAAGGCGGACACCTCGGACGCCGTGATGTACCTGTACATGGCGGTTCTCGGGGCAGGGCTCGGCGCCGTGATGCAGGTGCTCGTGATCGCCGTCCAGAACGCCGTCGAATACCGCGACCTCGGCGCCGCGACCGCTGGGGCTACGTTCTTCCGCTCGATCGGCGGCTCGTTTGGGACGGCGATCTTTGGTGCGATATTCGCGAACGTGCTGAGCGTCCGCCTCACGAAGGACCTGCATGGCTTGCCTGTGCCAAGGGGCCTCGGTGCGACCGTCAGCCCAGGCCTCTTGAGGCACATCAGCCCCGCGCTCGCGCACGGCGTCGTGCAGGCGTACTCCTCGACGATCGGGACGCTCTTCGTCGTCGCGGTGCCCGTCGCCGGCGTCGCCTTCCTGCTCACCTGGCTTCTGCCTGAGCTGCGGCTGCGAACGAGCATCGACGCCGCTTCTGCGCCATCGTCGGCTGCCGGGTCGTCACAATGATGCGCAACATGCCTCGCGAAGACCATCCAGGTGAGGGGGATCACCGAGTCAGCCTCGAGCGCCACACGCGTGCGGACGCGCTCTTTTCGGCGCTCGGACGCAACGTCGTTCGTTTCCGCTACCCGATCGTCGTGCTCTGGGTGCTGTTCGTCGCGTTGACGAGCGCGTTTCCAAACCTCAGCAGTGAGGTGAACAACGACAACAGCCAGTTCCTGCCGGCGAGCGCGCCAAGCTCGCGTGCTGCGAGCCTTGGTGCGCCGATCCTCGGCTCAGCGACCAAGAGCAGCGAAGTCCGGATCGTCGTCGCCAGCAGGAAGGGTCCGCTCAGTGCAGCGGACCTCGCCTCGCTTTCGCCCCTCGTCGCGGTCATCAGGCACATCCCCCACGTCGAAGCGGTCAAGGAGCTTGGCATCTCCGCCGACCGGCAGGCACTTCAGCTCGGGGTGCGCTCAGGCATCTCCCGCACTGACGTGCGTCTGCAGAAGCCGCTCGTCAAAGGCCTCGAAGCCGCACTTCGCAGCGTGCGCCTCCCGCCTGCGCTCACCGCTGCGCCTGCGGGCCAGATCGCGACGAACGTCGCAAACCAGGTCGCCTCCGAAAAGACGGGCAACAGAACGCAGCTGCTGTCGATCGCCTTCATCGTCGTGCTGCTGCTCTTGATATTCCGCTCGCTGCTCGCGCCGATCGTCACCCTGCTGCCTGCCGCGCTGTCGCTGCTCATATCGATGCGTCTCATCGGCGAGCTTGGCGCGAACGGCTTGAAGATCTCGGAGATAACCCAGCTGCTGCTCATCATCCTCGTGCTTGGCGCAGGCACCGACTACGGCCTGTTCCTCGTCTTTCGCACACGCGAGCAGCTCAGAGCTGGTGAGAGCGGGCATGCGGCTGTCGAACGCGCTCTCACGCGCGTCGGCGAGTCGATCACCGCCTCCGCTGGCACCGTCATCGTCGCGCTGCTCACGCTGCTGCTCGCGAGCTTCGGCATCTACCGCGATCTCGGAATACCGCTCGCGATCGGGATCGCTGTCATCCTGCTCGCAGGGCTCACGCTGCTGCCCGCCCTGCTCGCGATCTTTGGCAGAGCTGTGTTCTGGCCCAGCAGGGTGCGTGAGGGAGACGCAAGCGAGGGCGCATGGGGGCGCGTCGCCGGAAGGCTCGTCTCGCAGCCGAAGCTCACCCTCGCCGCGGGCGTCCTTCTGCTCGCAGCGCTTGCGCTCGCCGCGCTCGGATACCACTCGAGCGGGTTCAGCGGCGCGGCGAACGCACCGAAGGGCAGCAGCGCCGCCGCCGGCAACGCTCTGGTCTCAAAGCACTTCCCCCGCTCGAGCGCGAATCCCGCAAACCTCATCTTCCGCTACAGAGAGCCTGTCTGGTCAGATCCGCAGCAGATCATCGCCGCCGAACGCTCACTGATCGCCTCGCACCGGTTCAAGTCGCTGCTTGGCCCTCTCGCGCCGAACGGGACGACGCTCACGCCTGCCCAGTACAGCTCGCTGCACGCGAAGCTTGGCCCCCCTGGATTGCTGCCTCCAACGCCGCCGCGATCGAGCAGTGTGCCAGTCGCGCTGTACAACGCCTACCGCGCAAGCGCGTCGTTCGTCGGGCCAAGCGGGCATGTCGTCCAGTTCGAGGCCTCCCTCGCAGCGGGTGGACAGCAGAGCACCGCCGCGATGAACGCGACGCCCCAGACGAGGACGGCCGTCAGCGCAGCGGCGCGCAGCTCAGGCGCCGTTGCCTCTGGGCTTGCAGGCGAGGCCGCCGCGCTCTATGACGTCAGCCAGACCTCGAACAAAGACCTCCTCAACATCGTCCCTGTCGCGATCGTCGCGATCGCGCTGCTGCTCGCGCTCGTGCTCAGAAGCCTCATCGCTCCGCTGTATCTGATCGTCAGCGTCGCCTTCTCCTATCTCGCAGCGCTTGGCGTCTCTGTGCTCATCTTCGTCGACATAGTCGGCGAAGCCGGCCTCACGTTCATCCTCCCCTTCCTCATGTTCATCTTCCTCCTCGCGCTTGGGGAGGACTACAACATCCTCGTCATGACGAGGATCAGGGAGGAGGCGAGGACACTGCCGTTGAAGGACGCCGTGACGGCAGCGGTTGGACGCACAGGCACGACCGTCACCTCCGCGGGGCTCGTGCTCGCCGGCACCTTTGGGGTGCTTGCGATCGCCGCGGGCTCGAGCGCCTCTGGCGGCCAGGTCAGAGCGGTCGGGTTTGGGCTTGCGATCGGCATCCTCATGGACACCTTCGTCGTGCGCACGCTGCTCGTGCCTGCAACAGTCGCCCTGCTTGGCCGCTGGAACTGGTGGCCCGCCCAGATGGGCAGGCGAACGCGCCCTCACGACCTGAAGGCGCGCCGCAAGCCGCTGCCTGCTGTCGACTCTCCTGGTGATTGATTGAGAAGCGTGCGGAGCTCACGAGGGGGCATCCTCGCCTCCCGCCGGCGGCAGGCGCTGCGGGAAGGAGTCATCTGCCGCGCTCTGCCCGGCAGGCCTCAGGACTCTCGTCGCGGCACGAAGCCTGCTGCAGGGCCAGAGGCATCCAGCCGTCGCTGCTGCGCCCGCCCACCTGCGATCTCTGCGAGCTCGATCGCGATGCGCGCGACGGTCGCGTCGCGAACGTACTGCGCGGCGCTCACGCCATTCGCCTCAGCGCGCTGCTCCACCTTCAGCCACGTGTCGGCGGCAAAGCGAATCGTCGTTTGATGCATCCTCCCGGGCATCGATCGCACGATATCGCATGTGTGATCGCCAATTCGCTGGCGCCTCGCCGCCCCGGCCGACACACCCCTCGCCGTCCCGGCCGACACACCGCCTCGCCGTCCCGGCCGACACACCGCCTCGCCGCCGGCACCGCCTTCGCCGTCAGCGCCGCGCTTCCCTGATCGCCTGCTCTATCGAGAAGGCGTCTGTCAAGCCTGTCATCGTTGTCACGAGACGATGAGGGGCGACGATCAGCAGAGTTGGAGTCTCGTAGATGCTGATGTTCCTCGTCACCGTCCCGAATGTGCCGACTTCGCTTGGCTTCGCGTAATCGATCGCGACCTTCGCTTTCAGCTGCGCGCCGACCGTCTCAACCTCGTCTCGCACGGCGACATCCGTCGCTGACCTCGGGTTCCAGAACAGCAGAAGGACGGTCTTGCCCTCAGCCAGCTGCGCACCGATCTCCTGCCCTCTCGACAGATCAGTCGCTCGTCCAGACGAGGAGGCCCCACTGCTCACGTGCGAGCGTGTGCTCGAGCGCCGAGTCTGCGAGACCCTGCTGACGCCCGCCCTCTCAGACCCGCCGGCCGCGGCGGGAGACTGCGGGCGGCTGTGCACACTGGGCGCCTGCGAGCGACCCTTCCCACCTGCCGCCGCCTTCCTGCCCTGCGCCGCCTTCAAGCCTTTTGATGATTTTTGGGGAGCCGCCGCGGAGCGGCGGCTCGTTGAGTGGGGATCGGTGAGGCTCCGTCCGCTCGTCGCTGTCACCTTCAGGCTTGCGCTTGGGCCGCTGCTCGATGAATGGGGCCTCAGCGCGACAAACCACGCGACGGCAAGCAGCAGAACGGCTGCCAGCGCGATCTGGTATGGGCGCGAGACACGACTCATCAACCCTGTATTCGGCATTCAGCCCGCTCGAGTTGAGCTTCAGCGCGCTTCGCTCACGCCCACCTCTCGTTGCGCTCTATCTC
>JAJYUP010000095.1 GCA_021792455.1 Actinomycetes bacterium
GTCGAGGTCGGCGCCGGCGCATACACAGGCGCTGGCTCCGTCATCACCGAGGACGTCCCCGAAGGAGCGCTCGCGGTGGCGAGAGCCAGGCAGAAGAACATCGACGGATACAGAGAGCGACGCAGCGGGCAGGGCAGACCTGCGCAGAAGCCGGATCGCGGCCCAGCAGCGGCGCAAGAGCACCACACCGCACAGGAGGAAGCGGGCCGCACCGCGCACAGCTGGGAGAGTCGCGCCGTTCGCGAGCAGGAGGTCCGCACCGCCAAGCCACCGGCGGGCCGCACCGCCGAGCCACCGGCGGGCGACACCGCCGAGCCACCGGCGGGCCGCACCGCCAAGCCACCGGCCAGCCGCGCTGCCAAGCCACAGGAGAGCGACACCACGCGCAGCCGGCGCCACTCCTCCCCTTAGGATTAGACTGCACACCGATGAGCAGCGCGATCGACACGCGCACGGGGCTCGCACAGACGAGCCTTCCGATCGACTACAACAAGCGGCTCATGCTGTTCGCCGGCCGCGCGAACCCACAGCTTGCACTCGACATCGCTCGCAAGCTCAGCGTCGATCTTGGGCCAGTCACACTGAAGACCTTCTCCAATGGAGAGGTCTACTGCCGCTTCGAAGAGTCGATAAGGGGCGCGGACGTGTTCATCGTCCAATCGATCTGCGGCAATCCACAGACGGGGGTCACCGCGAACGATGCGCTGCTCGAGCTGCTGCTCATGATCGACGCTGCCGTTGGCGCCTCTGCACACAGGGTCATCGCCGTCACGCCGTGGTTCGGCTACTCCCGGCAGGACAAGAAGTCCGCTCCGCGTGAGCCGATCTCTGCGCGACTCGTAGCGCGAATGCTCGAGTCCGCTGGAGCGGACAGGGTGCTCACGATGGACCTGCACGCTGGGCAGATCCAGGGTTTCTTCTCAAAGCCCGTCGACCACATGACGGCGCTGTTCATGCTCACTCAGTACTTCGCAGATCTCGGGCTGCCGGATCTCGTCGTCGTCGCGCCGGACGCGGGACGCGTCAAGCTCAACAAGAACTTCGCATCGAAGGTCGGAGCTGAGCTTGCGATCCTCTCGAAGTCGCGGCCTGCGCAGCAGGTCGCCGAGATCGGATACGTCATCGGAGATGTGAAGGGAAAGACAGCCGTCATCGTCGACGACATGATCGACACTGCGGGAACCCTTCAGGCAGCCGCCCAGACAGTGCTCGAGGAGGGGGCCTCGCGAGTGTACGCAGCGGCGACGCATGGCGTGTTCTCAGGCAACGCGTTTGAGAACCTCGGCAGAGCTGGCTTCGAGGAGATAGTGGTCACAGACACGATCCCGATCGACCCCAGGCACCCCAAGAACATCAGGGTGCTCCCATGCGCGGAGCTTCTCACCGACTCGATCAGGCGGATATTCATCGACGACTCCGTCAGCGAGGTCTTCGGCGGGGAGAACCAGCTCTTCTGAGCGAGCGCCGCCTCGCGGGCCGCCTCTCAGCCCGCCCTGGTTCACGCGCCGCCCCGGGGCAGCTGCACCACCGCTGCCTTCGCGCTGTGCCTCCCAAGTGCGTCTGCCGGCGCATGCGATCGCTGCTAGAGTCATCCAGCCTCATGTCGAGCTCACCTTCTGCGCAACTCCACGTCTCCAGCCGCGAGCCGCGCGGTTCGCGGCGTGCTTCGCGCCTGCGGCGCGCTGGTCGAGTGCCTGGCGTGCTCTATGGAGGCGACGGCGCCGCAGCCAGCTTCGACGTCGACGCGCGCGCGCTGCGGCAAGCCCTCAACGCCTCAGGCGCAGTGCTCGACCTCAGCATCGACGGTGGGCAGAGCACGCCAGTCGTCGTCAAGGAGGTGCAGCGTCACCCCGTACGAGGAGAGACGCTCCACGTCGATCTCATGCGGGTTCGCCTCGATCAGGCGATCCACGCCATCGTCGCCCTCGAGCTCACTGGGGCAGAGGATGCACCTGGGGCGCGCCAAGGTGGTGTCATCGAGCACCTCACCAGGGAGGTCAACGTCCAGGCGCTGCCCACTGCGATCCCTCAGGCGATCGTTCACGACGTCAGCGGCATGCAGATCGGCGAGACCATCACCCTTGCAGAGGTCAGGGCGCCGGCGGGAGTCACCATCCTCGACGACCCTCAGATCGTCGTTGCGACCATTTCGCCGCCGAGGCTGCTGCCGACTGAGCCTGAAACTCGGATCGAGGCTGAGGCGGGGCTCGTCGGTCAGACAGATGCTCAGGGCCCGGAGGGATCCGCTTCTAGCGATTCGGGCTCTCAGGAGTAGCTGCTGCGGGGGCTCGCAAGAGGCCCAGCGGTGGACTGGCTCATCGTCGCGCTTGGCAACCCAGGACGTGAGCATCGGGGCACGCGCCACAACATCGGCTTCGTCGTCGCCGACCGCCTCTGCCTGCAGTGGGGACTCCACGAGCGCAAGAAGCGGTTTGGGGGCTTCCTCGCAGAGGGTCGAGTCTGCCGTGACCAGCACCTCCTTCCAGCTCAGCTCGCTCGTCCGCGCGTCGCCGTGCTCTGGCCGCAGACCTACATGAACGAGGTCGGTCGCTCCGCCTCGCCGGCGCGCGGCGCCTACAGGCTCGACCTCGACCGCGTACTCGCGATCCACGATGACATAGATCTTCCCTTCGGGGATGTGCGCACCCGGCTTGGCGGTGGGCTCGCTGGTCACAACGGCCTGAAGTCGCTGTCCGCACAACTTGGCGGGCCCGGCTTCTGGCGCGTTCGCATCGGCGTCGGCAGGCCGGCATCCAGTGACCCTCAGGTCGTCTCCGCCTACGTGCTCGGCAGGTTCACCGAGCCGCCGGAGGAGGTCGATCAGCTCGTTCGCAAAGCGTGCACCGCCGTCGAAGAGCTCGTGCTCGCGGAGGTCGGCTGAACCTGTGGCGCTGCACCTGCTCCTCCGTCACGCTCAGCAGGATGACCAGGCCAAGCGGCTCATCTCTCAGGGCGGCCGCGCCTTCGTCTCCTCTGCTCTGCGTCCCTACCTGCTCGCGGCGATCGCGGACTCCGCGCCGGCTCGCAGCGAGCTCCCTGGGCCGACGCTCATCGTCGTTGGCGAGGACAGCAGCGCGCGCGCGCTTGCCTCTGAGCTCAGCGCCTGGCTGCACCCGCGGGCGGCGAGGTGGTATCCCTGTCGCGGGGTCGCCTATGAGTCGCACCTCAATCCGCCGCCGCATCTCGTCGGGCTGCGGATCGCGGCGCTCGATCTGCTGCTCGATCCTTCTGCCTCTGCGGAGGCGCCGGTCGTCGTCCTCAGCGCCACCGCCATCTCTGAGAAGGTCCCTGATCCCGCGCTGCGCCCGCGATCGTTCACCCTGCGCGTTGCCGACCTGCTCGACCTTCAGGAATGCGCCGCTGACCTCATCGCCGCCGGCTACGTACGCGTAGACCAAGTCCAGGAGCGAGGACAGTTCGCGGTCAGGGGCGGGCTGCTCGACGTGTTCCCAGCAACAGAGGAGCACCCCGTGCGCGTAGAGATGTTCGACATCGAGGTCGAGTCGCTGCGGTGGTTCTCCACGTTCACGCAGCGATCACTTGGTGAGGTGGAGCAGGTTCAAGTTGCACCTGCAGCAGAGCTCTCCCTCGAGCACCGCGAGCTCGCCGAGATCGCGGCGTCGACAGGAGCATTCGCTGAGCATCAGCCTTCGCAGGGCAGAGCCGACATCGCAGAGCTGCTGCCCGTCGACAGGTTCATGTCGCTGTTCGATCTGCTGCCCCCTCAGACGCAGATCATTCTCGCCGCGGAGGAGGAGATCGCGCCTGCTCTCAGCGACCAGTGGAGCGACATTCGAGCCGCCTTTCATCACGAGGACGCCCGCCATCTCCACCTCAGCCCGGAGCATGTCCAGGCAGAGCTCCAGCAGCGCGCGAGAATCTCGCTCTCAGCCCTCGCCGGCGATCAGGCGATTCAGCTGCGAGCCCAGAGCGCCGACACGCCAGCCCGCTCGCTTGCCCAGGCGGAGGGCGAGCTGCAGAAGCTGCTCCGCTCTCGCTACGAGACGGTCGTCACCTTCGACCGCCGGGGCGAAGGAGAGCGCCTCGCCTACAACCTTGGCAACGTTCGGGCGAGCTGGCTCGAGGAGAGCGCTCATCTGCCGCCCTCCGGTGCCGACTCCTCCGTCCGCTTCGCCGTCGCCTCCTTGCGGGAAGGGTTCATCTCGCCTCAGCTGAAGCTTGCCGTCATCCCTTCGCACCGGCTCATGCACCGTCGCAGGGAGCAGCAGCGCGCGCGCGCTGATCATCGCTGGCGTCGTGGCGCGCTGCGCTCCTTCGCGGACCTGCGTACGGGCGACATCGTAGTTCACGAAGACCATGGCGTCGCTCGCTTTGCCGGCTTCGAGACGCGGACGGTCGCCGGCGTCACCAGGGATTACCTCTACCTCGAATACCAGGGCGACGACCGCGTATATGTGCCCACCGACCAGCTCGCGAAGATCTCGCGGTATGTCGGGGGTGGCGGCGGCGCTTCGGGCGCGCCGCCGCTGTCGAAGCTTGGAGGCAGAGGCTGGGAGACCATGAAGGCGCGTGCGCGCAGAGCCGCGCAGGAGCTCGCCGGGGAGCTGCTCAACCTCTACGCGCAGCGACGCAGGCGCAGCGGTCACGCCTTCGAGCCTGACTCCGACTGGCAGCGGCAGTTCGAGGCCTCCTTCCCGTTCAATGAGACGCGCGACCAGCTCGAAGCGATAGAGCTCGTCAAGGCTGACATGGAGGCACCCAGGCCGATGGACCGCCTCATCTGCGGGGACGTCGGCTACGGCAAGACGGAGGTCGCGCTGCGGGCCGCGTTCAAGGCGTCCAGCCAAGGTAAGCAGGTGCTCGTGCTCGTCCCGACGACCATCCTCGCCCAGCAGCACTACGGCACCTTCATGGAGCGCTTCGCCTCCTACCCGATCACGATCGAGCAGGTGTCTCGGTTCAGGAGCCGGGTGCAGCAGCGCACCGCTGTATCGGGGTTCGCCTCAGGCGCGATCGACATCCTCATAGGGACCCATCGCCTGCTCTCTCGGGATGTGCAGGCGAAGGACCTTGGGCTGTTGATCGTCGATGAGGAGCAGCGATTTGGCGTCAGGCAGAAGGAGCTGCTGCGTCAGATCAAGCTCAAGGTCGACGTGCTCTCGATGTCGGCGACCCCGATCCCGCGCACGCTGCAGATGTCGCTTGCGGGGCTGCGTGACATCTCCGTCATCGAAACCCCGCCACAGGGAAGGAGGCCGGTCCGCACCTACGTCGGGGAGTTCGACGAGGATCTCGTCGAGGGCGCGATCCAGCGTGAGCGTGCTCGCGGCGGGCAGACGTTCTACCTCCACAACAGGGTCGAGTCGATCGAGCAGACGGCGGAGCGGCTCAGGGCGCTGTGCCCTGGAGTCCGGTTCCTCGTCGCCCATGGACAGATGCCGGAGGCGGAGCTCGAGTCGGTCATGATCGACTACCTCAGGGGGGAGGCGGACGTGCTCGTGTGCACTTCCATCATCGAGTCTGGCATCGACATCCCCCAGGCGAACACGCTCATCGTCGAGCGCTCCGACACCTTCGGGCTCGCCCAGCTGTACCAGATTCGGGGCAGGGTCGGGCGCAGCAGCGAGCGCGCCTACGCCTACCTCCTCTACGACTCTGCGCAGGCGCTCACGCCGGAGGCCGCACAGAGGCTCGCCGCGCTCTCCGATCACACCGAGCTTGGCGCAGGATTCCGCATCGCAATGCGCGACCTTCAGCTTCGCGGCGCTGGCAACCTGCTTGGCGACGAGCAGTCGGGCCACGTCGCTGCGCTTGGCTTCGAGCTGTACATGCAGATGCTCGACGACGCCGTCAGGCAGGCGGAGGAGAGCGAGCGCGACGGCATGGAGAGCCCAGAGGGCCGCCTCGTCGAGCCTGTCCGACTCGACGTCAACGTAGACGCCTATGTCCCAGCCGACTACATCCCCTATGAGCAGGCGAAGATCGATGTGCACAGGCGGATCGCCAGCGCTCTCGAGGTCGCTGAAGTCGAGGAGCTGCGGCAGGAGCTCGAAGACCGGTTCGGTCCATTGCCTGAGCCGCTTGCGAACCTGCTCGCACTCCAGAAGGCGAGAATCCGCTTCGGGGAGGCGGGTGCCCGCACAGTCAGCTTCCGCGGCGACCGCCTCGCGCTCGCACCGGTCGAGCTCGACCTCGCCGGCGCGCGCCGCCTGCGGGAGCTGCTGCCTGGCGCGCTCTACGAATCTGGTCGCTCACAGGTGACAGTCCGGGTTCCGAAGGACGGGCCTCAGCGATTCCCCGCGGTCACAGCCACAGCGGAGATCCTGCTCAGCATCACCCGCGAACGCCCTTCTGCGAGCGAGCAGCCGCTCGCCGCGAGCAGCTCCCGCTGAGATCTGCGGCGGTGCTGCACCCCCGCAGTCCCACGTTCGCTAAGATGCCGTGACTCTATGAGGAGACTGGTCAGGTCCGTATCGGCGCTGGGCGCCGTTTTCTTTGCTGCGGTCGGCATCGCCGCCTGCGGCAGTGGGCTGCCTGGCGACGCCGTCGTGCAGGTCGCTGGGACACCGATCACGAAGGCGGCGTTCGACCACTGGATGAAGATCGGCGCAGCCACGAGCAGTGGCGCCACCGGGCAGTCGGGCGCTAAGGCCGTCGTGCCGGAACCGCCCCACTACGCCGCCTGCATCAAGCACCTGCGCTCGATCGAAGCCAAGCCTGCCAAGGGCCAGTCTCGGCAGACCGAAACCCAGCTCAAGTCGCAGTGCGAAACGCAGTACAACTCGCTCAAGCAGGAGATCCTCAGCTTCCTCATCTCCTCGCAGTGGGTCATCAACGAAGCGCAGGCGATGAAGATCCATGTCTCGGACAAGGAAGTGCAGAAGGAATTCATCAAGCTCAGGAAGCGCGAATTCCCGAAGAAGAGCGACTTCGAAAAGTTCCTGAAGGAGACGAACCTCACGATCTCTGACCTGCTGCTGCGCGTCAAGGTCGAACAGATGCTCGTCCCGAAGATCGAGAAGCAGATCGCCGCTCAGGCGAAGAAGAAGGGCGGCGGCGAGACGGAAGCGCTCAAATACTATGAAGCGCACAAGTCCACCTATGGGCAGCCGGAAAGGCGGAACCTGCGCCTCATCCTCACGAAGACCGAAGCGGGCGCACTTGCCGCCAAGAAGGAAGTCGAAGCGGGCAAGAGCTTCGCAAGCGTCGCAAAGCGCGTCTCGATCGACCCCGTCAGCAAGGCGAAAGGCGGCGTCCTCGAAGAAGTGCGGCCTGGCGAGGAGGAGAAGGCACTGGATGAAGCGGTCTTCGCCGCAAAGACTGGGGTCTTGAAGGGGCCGGTCAAGACGCCGTTCGGCTATTACATCTTCGAAGTCACGAAGGTGCTTCCCAGCAGCCAGCAGCCGTTCTCGAAGGAGCGTTCGACGATCGAACAGCAGCTCACCTCCCAGCGTGAGCAGCAGGCGCTCACCAACTTCGTCAAGAAGTACCGCAAGAAGTGGACCGCGAAGACCGAATGCAGGGCTGGCTTCGTCGTGCAGGACTGCAAGAACTACAAAGAACCGAAGGTCCCCAAGACGAGCTCCACGACAACACCTTCGCAGACCTCGACGGGCACGAGCAGCTCTGCCTCATCGAGCAGCAGCAGCAGCACGACTGCGACCGGCAGCACCAGCTCGACGGTCAGCGCCAGCTCCACGAGCAAGACGAAGTAGCGGCGGCTGATTCAGTCGGCTGTTCTCGGACGTCGCAGCAGAGCGCAGCCCCAGCGCGACCGGTGCCGCTCAGAAGGCTTTCGCGGCGCCCGCCGTGCGTGCACAGTAGTGTTCGGCCTCCATGAGCGCAATCGACAGCATCCATGCGAGGCAGATCCTCGACAGCAGGGGAAATCCGACGGTCGAGGTGGAGGTGGAGCTGCGGTCTCGCGCTCGCGGGCGCGCATCTGTGCCGTCAGGCGCCTCAACTGGCGAGTTCGAGGCAACTGAGCTCAGAGACGGCGGAGAGCGCTGGCTTGGCAAGGGCGTCACCAAGGCAGTCGGAAACGTCAACGGAGAGATCGCGGATGCGATCAGGGGGCTCGACGCCGCCGATCAGCACACTCTCGACAGCGCGCTCGTTGCGCTCGATGGCACACCTGGCAAGTCACGGCTCGGCGCGAACGCGATCCTTGGCGTCTCGCTTGCCGCGGCACACGCCCAAGCCGCTGAGGAGGGCCTGCCGCTCTGGCGGTATCTCGGCGGCGAGAACGCAGCGGTGCTGCCGGTGCCGATGATGAACGTCCTCAACGGCGGCGCTCACGCCGACAACAGAGTCGACTTCCAAGAGTTCATGATCATCCCCTGCGGCGCGGAGTGCTTCTCTCAGTCTCTGCGTATCGGAGTCGAGGTGTTCCATGCGCTGAAGGCGACGCTTCATGGGCGTGGCCTTGGCACCGGAGTAGGCGACGAGGGTGGATTCGCGCCTGACCTCAGCTCCAACGAGGAGGCGCTTCAGATGCTCATCGCCGGCATCGAAGCAGCAGGCTATGAGCCTGGCGTCGACGTCTGCATCGCGCTTGATCCCGCAACGAGCGAGCTGTACTCCGACGGTTCCTACGTGTTGCAGCACGAGCAGCGCACGCTCTCAGCTGCCGAGCTCACTCAGTACTGGGCTGATCTCTGCTCGCGGTATCCGATCATCTCGATCGAGGACGGCATGGCAGAGGAGGATTGGGATGGGTGGGGCGCGCTCACGAAGCGCCTTGGCGACCGCGTCCAGCTCGTGGGAGACGACCTGTTCGTCACCAACACGGAGCGCCTGCGCAGGGGCATAGACCTTCGCGTGTGCAACTCCATCCTCATCAAGGTCAACCAGATCGGCACCCTCTCTGAGACTCTTGCAGCGATCGCGATGGCGCACGACGCGGGCTACAGGGCCATCATCAGCCATCGATCTGGCGAGACTGAGGACGTGACGATCGCCGACCTCGCGGTCGCGACGGGATGCGGCCAGATCAAGACGGGAGCGCCTTCACGCTCAGATCGGGTTGCCAAGTACAACCAGCTGCTGCGGATCGAGGAGCAGCTTGGCGGCAGGGCAGAGTTCCCTGGACGCGCGGTTTTCCGCGCCTGAGCGCGCCGCACAGCCGCAGCTTGCATGGCGGCATCGCTCCCCCTCGGCGCGCAACGTCCGCTGTCGGACCCTGCACCTCGCCTCTCTGCTCGACGCGCCGACACCTCCACAGGCACGATCTCCATCTCAGCGCGCTTCCAGCTCCTTCCCGCGTCACTGCAACAGTGCCTGCCCATCGCAACAGAACGAGCAGGAGGTCAGGCTCGCAGCGCGAATCCTCTGCCAGAGCCACCCATCGCTCGACAGTCAGCGGCCCCGGAGATCACCACATCCCCAGGCTCAGACCCTGCACCACCCGAGACTGAGACCCTGCACGCCCATGCATCAGACCCCACCCCACCGATCGCGCACCCGCACCAGCGGGCCGGCCCACCGCAAGCACTCGCGCGTCCGCTGGGACAGACTCGGCCAGCTCGCGATGGGTGGCGTACTCATCGCGCTCATCTATCTCTACGTCAGCGCTGGAGTGTCGCTGCTCGGGACATGGCACACCTCGCGCGCGGACATCGCGAAGGTGCGGACACTCGAACGGGAGCACTCTGTCCTCAGTCATCGGCGCTCCGCGCTCGCAACGCAATCGCTCGCCGAAACTCAGGCCCGTCAGCTTGGCATGGCGCATCCGGGGGAGAAGGTGTACGTGCTCAGCGGACTGCCAAAGCATTGACTATCGCCTGCCCAGGACACACACGACGGCATGCGCGCCCGATGCGCGCCTCTCCTTCGAAGCCGATCGCAGGCGAGCCTCAGCGCTGGTAGCCTCGACCTCGTGGACCTCGACAGCGCGATCGGTCAGTGGCGAGACGGCGAGCAGCGGTCGGTGACGGCCGCGCCGGCGCTCAGCGCCGTCTATCAGCGCGTCATCGACGCGATCGTCGCCGAGCTGCGCAGACGACTTGGAGGCCGTTTCACTGCGGCGGAGCTCGTCGCGCTGTACGCAGCCGGCACAGACTGGTGCCTGCAGACTGCCGCCACCGCAGCGCCAGATCAGCCATCGGCGTGGGACGCTCGAATCGTCGTCGACGCCGCGTTCGCGCGCTATCTGCGCGAGGCGGCAGATTACGCAGGAGGCAAGCTGACCGAAAGTCGCGAGAGGTGAGCGCCTGAGCAGCGCGCGTCGAGCGCGACCGCACCGTAAACGCCTCGTCTCTAAACGCCTCGTCGTCTCAGG
>JAJYUP010000096.1 GCA_021792455.1 Actinomycetes bacterium
AAGCTCTGCAGGCGCAGGCGGCGGCTGGCGAAGGCGACGAGGCGGCGCAGATCCTCGAGCCAGCCGCCGTCATCAACGCTGCACGGCGTGCGCAGCTGCCGCTGCGCGAGTGCCGGGCGCCCCGGAGCTCGCCGTCGAGGTCATCTCCCCCACCGACAGCCCCCGGAGGTGCGGGAAAAGACGCTGCAGCGGCTCTCTGCGTCTCGGCCTGACCCTGATCTGCATCTGATGTGTAATCTGCATCATGGCTGAGCGAAGGACGACCGCCGTCGCCCGCGAGGAGGATCTTGCGATCCTCGCGCACGAGGCGCGCGCGCGGACTCTCTCTCGGGAGGATGCTGGGCGAGGTGCTTGCCGAGAGGGCGCAGGAGCTCAGAGCCGGCAGGCGCCCGCGGCTTGGCACGTTCAGCGCCGATGTGAGCATCGCGCAGAGCGCGGAGCGGGAGAACCCCGCTGCACAGCCGTTTCGGTGACGCTGCTGCTCGATACCGGTCCGATCGTCGCGGCGCTGAACGCGAAGGACCCTGATCACGAGCGCTGCGCGGTGCTCATCGAAGGAGACGGCGACCTGCTGATCCCAGCACCGGTGCTGGTGGAGGTCGGCTACTAGCGGGCGCGGCAGCGGTGCAAGCCGCAGCGGGCTGCTCACGTCCACCGAGGCCCAGGCGCTCTGAGGCGCCGCATACGGCGGGGTCGTCCCTGCGCGGCTCGATCGGGCAGGCACAGGCGCTGCAGCGCGCATCTCGCCGCTCCCGGCGCGGGCCTGCGCCCATCTGGCCGCCGTGGTCTTGCACTCGAACGTTCGAGTGCAAGACCATCTCCACAAACGTTCGCATCGGGTGTACGCTTCACCGCACTGCTGCGGAGGGGCTGATTGGATGGGTGCGGGACGCGCGAACGAGACGCAGACGGCAGAGTTCATGACGTCGTTGCGATCGCCTGTCAACTGGGCGGTGCTTGGCCTCGTCATCCAGCGCGGAAGCTACGGGTATGAGCTCGTGCAGCGCTTCGAGCGCACCTACCCTCAGACCCTCGCGCTCTCCAGCCGCTCGCTCATCTACACCGCCCTCGACAACCTCGCACGGCACGGCCTCATCGAGCACGCGCAGGGCGAGCGGGAGCACGACCCTGTGCGCCAGCCCAAGCTCAGCTACCGCGCGACGGAGCAGGGCATCTGCACCTACGAGCGCTGGCTCGCATCCCAGGTCAGCGAGGATCCGCGCCGCTCGCACCTCATCGCCCAGCACTTCGCCTCCCTCTCCCCGAAGCAGGCGCAGCGGGTGCTCGACCGCTGCGCCGATCTCAGCCTCGAGGCGGCGGGGAGCCTGTCCGCGGAGGAGGATCCTCAGCGGCGGGAGGGGCTTGCGCAGCGGCTCGCAGCCGAAGAGGCCAGGCTGCGCGCGGGGGCGATCCTCTCCTGGATCGAGTATGCGCGCACCCAGCTGTGCGCGGGCACAGGCAGGCGAGAGCGATGAGGCGGCTGCGGAGGCCTTCATGACCCTGCTCAGCTTCGAGCACGTCCAGCTGCGCCACCCTGAGAACCGCTCGAGCCTGCTGCTCGACGACATCTGCCTCCAGCTCGCCTCTGGTGAGCTCGTCGCGATATGGGGCAAACGCAGGTCGGGACGCTCGAGCCTGCTGCGGCTCGCCTGCGGGCTCATCCCGCCTGACGGCGGCACCGTCTGCTTCGACGGGCGGCCGCTGCGGGGGCCGACCGCGATCGGCCGGGGGATCGCCTACTGCTCGGAGTCCTTCCGCTTCGGTGAGGCGTGGTCGGTCGAGCGCGAGCTCACGGAGGTGCAGCTCGCGCGGGGGGTCTCCCGCAGCCTCGCGCGTCAGCGCGCGCAGCAGGCGCTCGAGCGCACCGGCGCGCAGGCGCTCTCGGAGCGGCTGCTTCGCAGCCTCCACGGCGCTCAGCGCACGCGCGCCATGCTTGCGCTTGCGCTCACCAGCTCACCGAAGCTGCTCGTCATCGACGATGTCGTCGCGGGGGTCGGGCTCACCGACAGGATGGCGATCCTGCGGCTCCTGCGCTCGCTCGCAGACGAAGGCATGTCGGTGCTGACCAGCACCGACGAGACCCCTGCGCTCGCGGGCGCAGACAGGGCGCTCACGCTCTCTGATGGGCGGCTGCATGGGCGCCTCGCGACCGAGCTCGCGGAGGTGCTGCCGCTGCGGGCCGCGGAGCACTGATGTCCGGCGGCATCGTCGCTGCGCGCCGATGTCCAATGGCACCATCGTGGAGCACTCATGTCTGAGGGCACCGTCGTCGAGCTCCGAGGCCGTAGAGGCAGCCTTCCGGAGCTGCCGCAGCAGACGCCGTCTGAGCATGCGCCTGCACAGGACGCGCCGCCTCAGCACGGGCCGCTCACGCCCCAACCGCATCTGCACGAGCCCCATCGGGCGCCCCATCAGTCGCCGCATCAGTCGCCGGATCAGCCGCATCGCCCGCCGCCTCAGCTGCAGGATCTCCAGCCGCCTGCGCGCGCGCTCGTCGGCCTCTCTGCGCTCGTCTGGTTCTACTCCAGATGGCTTCGCAGGCACCTCGTGCAGGACCTGCTTGCCGCCCTTGGCGTCGCCACGGCGGTCGCGCTCGTCTTCGCGACCATCATCGCCTCCAGCAGCCTCTCCAACGCAACCAGGCAGGCGGTGCGCACCGTCGTGGGCCCTGCGAGCCTCCAGCTGCACGCCCGCTCCGCGCAGGGCATCAGCGCAGCGCTGCTCACCGAGGCGCGGCGGCTGCCTGGCGTCCAGGCGACGGGCTCGCTGCTCGAATCCACAGCGCGCCTGCGCGCAGAAGACGGCCGGGAAGCAACCGTCGACCTCGCCGGCGCTGGCACCAGCCTCGTGTTCCTCGATGGCCTCATCCACACGATCCCCGCCACCACCCTCTCTGACA
Source organism: Actinomycetes bacterium (assembly GCA_021792455.1). Lineage (GTDB taxonomy): Bacteria > Actinomycetota > Thermoleophilia > Solirubrobacterales > Solirubrobacteraceae > Palsa-744. The sequence continues at coordinate 2,900 of JAJYUP010000096.1, forward strand.
GCGGGATCGGCCTCAGCGCCCGCACCGCAGAAGAGCTTGGGCTCACCGCCTCCGCCGCACGCAGCGGCAGGCGCCTCACGCTGTACCTGCGAGGCAGGGCGATCTCCCTGCCGATCTCCGCCGTGCTCGGCCAGGAAGCGTTTCGGGCGCTCGCCCACACCAGCGTCGCCGTCATGCAGCTCGCACAGCTGCAGCGGCTCGCCCGCCTTCCCCACCGCCTCTCCCGCGTGCTCGTGCAGGTCAAGCGTGGGCAGCGCAGCAGGGTCGATGCGGAGCTTCGCACGCTCGCGCAGGGGCGCATCGAAGTCGCCTCCGCAAGCCAGGACATCGGACTGCTGCAACAGGCGCTGCAGCCGAGCGAACAGGCCAGCGCGCTGTTTGCAGCCGTCAGCGCGCTGCTTGGGGTGCTGCTTGCGACCGCCGCGCTGCTGCTCAGCGCCGCTGACAGGCGGCGGGCGATCGCGGACATGCGGATCATCGGCATCCGCCGCACCGTCATCGTGCAGATGTTCGGATTCCAGTCGCTCGTGCTCGCCACCCTCGCCTGCGTCGTTGGCGTCGCCTGCGGCTTCGTGCTCTCGCTCACGCTGCTTGCGCAGTCGCCGCGGTACCTCTCGGAGGCTTTCACGCTCGGCTCGCAGAGCACCCCTGACCTGCTCGCGCTCTCCGCCGCCCTCGCCACGGGGCTCGCCAGCTGCGCGATCGCCTCGGCGCTGCCGCTGCTCGACCTCAGGGACCGAAACGCGCTGCGCAGCGTCTATCAGAAGCCTGGCGTCCCTGGCAACGCCCTGCAGCAGGGCACGCGCCGTGCCCTGCAGGCAGGCGCGATGCTCCTGCTCCTCGCCGCCGCCGCGATCGCGCTCGCATCGCCGGCCCAGACCCTCATCGCCTGCGTGCTGATCGCCCTTGGGACCGTCTGCGCGGTGCCGCCTGCGCTCGACCTCGTCACCGCCGCCTGCTCGCGCCTCTCAGCCTGGCAGGAGCGGCTCACAGCGCTGCCCGTCGCCATCAGCTCGCTGCAGGCGACCAGCCTCCGCAGCTTCGCGCTCGCCTCCACAGGGGCGCTCGCGCTGTTCGGCTGCATATCGCTTGGCGGCGCGCGGGGGGACCTCGCAAGTGGGATCGCCCGCTTCGCTCGCAGCTACGCGGCGGATGCTTCCATCTGGGTCGGCAACAGAGGCGACGACCAGGCGGTGCTCCAGCTCTCTGCGCACGACCTGCGGGCACGCACGGCCGCGCTTGCAGGCGTCGCGGGCACGTCCAGGTTCTACGGCGGCTTCGACATCATCGACGGCCGCCGTGCATGGGTGATCGCACGTCCGCCCCATAGCGCCGCTCACCTGCTCGCCTCGCAGCTCTCGCAGGGCTCACCCGCGGCCGCCGAACGAGCGATCGCCGCCGGCGCATCCGTCATCGTCTCCAAGCAGATCGCCGCCGCCCAACACGCACAGGTTGGCGGCATGCTCACGATCCCCACCCCGACGGGGCCTGCCAGGCTGCGGATCGCCGCTCTCAGCACCAACCTCGCCTGGAGCCCGGGGACGATCATCCTCGGCTCCTCCGAGTATCGGCGCCTGTGGCCGGGCGCGCAGCCGACCGCGCTTGCGATCTCCGTCCGGCACGGGGCGAGCCCATCCGCTCTCGCCGCGCGCATCAGGCGGCTGCTGCCTGCAGGCTCTGGGCTCACCGTGCGCACCAGCGCCCAGCTGCGGGCGAGCATCGACGCGCTCACAGGCGAAGGGCTCTCACAGCTGCAGGAGATCTCCAACCTGCTGCTTGCAGCCGCGATCCTCGCGATGGCGGCCGCACTTGCATCGGCCGCCTGGCAGCGGCGCAGCGCGCTCGCGGGTCTGCGGCTGTGCGGGGTGCCCGTCCCCCGGCTGCGCAGGATCCTGCTCGCCGAAGCGGGCATGCTGCTCGGCGCCGGCTGCGTCACCGGAGCGCTCACGGGGATAGCGGGGCAGGCGATCATAGACCGCTACCTCGAGCTCCACACCGGCTTCCCCGTCGCTCCGATCGCCACTGACGCGCGCGCTCTGCTCATCTTCGCGCTCGTGCTTGGCGTCGTGCTGTTGGCGGCGCTCAGCCCGATCCTCATCGCCTCGAAAGTCTCCCCCACCTTCGCGCTCGCGGAGTGAGAGCACCCGGGCGGTGGCTGATGCGCGGAGGGGAATGAAAAGAATCTGAAGACAGTTGCGGAGAGGTGGTTTCAATGAAGCAGATGCTTGGATGGGTGGGAAGCAGGGCGGCGGGCGCCCTGCTTGCCGCCGGAGCGGCGACGCTGTGCGCGGGGCCGAGCGCGCAGGCCGCTCACTCGCGCGCAGCTCGCCCCTCCAGGCTGCACGCAAGCGACGTCGCCATCCTGCGATATCACGGCTCCTTCGGCGAACAGGTCTATGAGACGGGATACGCCAAGGGAACCCTGCCGGGCAGCATGAAGGTGCACATGACCTTCGCCTCCACGGTCAGCGGCAGCTTCATCCTCTACACGCATGGCGGCACGATCATCGGGCATGGCAGGGCCAAGCCCCATGGCGGCGGGGTGTGGGAGAGCTTCGCCGGGACCCTCTACGTCACAGGCGGCTCTGGACGCTACGCGCACGCCCATGGCAGCGCCCGCCTCTATGGGACCTTCAACCGCGACACCTACGCGCTCAAGATCAAAACGGCGGGGACCCTGCTTCTCTGAGGCTGGCATGAGACGGCACGCCCCGCCCCTGCGCACTCGGCGAGCATGAGGCCCGACCCACCCCCGCTGCGCTTCGTCTCCGCCGCCCGTCGATGCGCACTCATCGCCTGCGGATGCGTGCTCGCCCTGCCCTCCGCCCCATCCGCCGCCCCGCGGTCGTGGGCGCTCGCCCTGCCCTCCGCCCCATCCGCCGCGTCGCGGTCGTGGGCGCTCGCCCTGCCCTCCGCCCCATCCGCCGCGTCTCGGGCAGGAGTGCTCGAACAGCCGCCGACGGTCGCCAAGCCGGAAATCGACGCCCGCCTGCAGGCCAGCTTCCAGCCCTACCGCCTTGGGGCGCGCAGCACGCTGCAGTTCAGGTTCTCCTTCAGCGCTCGGGGCACCACCGCGCCCCCGCCGCCGCTCGTTCAGATGCAGCTGCGCTACCCCAGAGGGGTCAACTTCTTCCTCAACAACCTCGGCATCCGCAGATGCGCCCGCCGCGTGCTCGAAGCCTCCGGCCCGGGCGGCTGCCCCCGCGACTCAGTCATGGGCTATGGGGTCGTCAGAACGGGCGTCCTGCTTGGCAGCACGGAGGTCGAAGAGAACGCGCCGATCACGATCCTTCGCGCCCCTGAAGAACACGGCCATCTCACGCTGCTCTTCTACGCGGAAGGCAAAGACCCTGTGCTCACCAGCGTCATCTTCTCTGGCAGGCTGCTCTCCGCCAAGGAACCGTTCGGCGGCAGCGTCAGGATCGGTGTGCCGCTCGTAGCAACGCTCCCTGGCGCCCCCTACGTCTCCGTCCTGCGCCTGCACGCCACCATCGGCCCGGAGAACCTCACCTACTACCGCAGGCGCCACGGCGTCTCCCTCGCCTTCAGGCCCACCGGGATCCTGCTGCCCCCCGCCTGCCTCGGCCGCAGCTTCCCCTTCGCCGCCGTCTTCACCTTCTCCAGCGGCGCGCAGGCCAAGACCAAGACCAGCGTGCCCTGCCCGCCGCCCAGCTGAGGGAGGCGCAGCCGCCGCTCCTATCATCAGACGGATGCCGGCACCAACCCCCATGTCCATCGCTGAGATGGACTCCGCGCTGCGTCGCGCCTCATACCTTCCCAGTGAGCAGGCGGCGCTCGTCTCCCACCTCGCCGTCAGGCTCGGCAAGCCCGTGCTCGTCGAGGGCCCCGCGGGGGTCGGCAAGACAGAGCTCGCCAAGGCCCTCGCCAGGGCGCTGTCGCGAAGGCTCGTGCGCCTTCAGTGCTATGAGGGCCTCGACGAGGCCAAGGCGCTGTATGAGTGGAACTACAGAAAGCAGCTGCTTCGCATCCAGGCGCGCGACGAGCAGGCGGGCTGGCAGGAGGTCGAGGAGGACATCTTCAGCGCGCCGTTCCTGCTCAGCAGGCCCCTGCTTGCCGCGATCTCCTCACAGGAGCCGGTCGTGCTGCTCATCGACGAGATCGACAAGACAGACCAGGAGTTCGAGGCGATGCTGCTCGAGGTGCTCTCTGACTTCCAGATCTCGATCCCGGAGCTTGGCGTCATCCGTGCGAGCAGCACGCCGATCGTCATCCTCACCTCCAACAACTCCCGCGAGCTCACCGAGGCCCTCAAGCGGCGCTGCCTCTACCTCTGGCTCGACTACCCGCAGCTGGAGCACGAGCTTCAGATCGTTCAGATGCACGCCCCGGAGCTGCGCCAGACGGTCGCCCGCCGCCTCGTCGAGGTCATCGCCATGGTGCGCGAGCTCGACCTCAAGAAGCCTCCTTCGATCGCAGAGTCGATCGACTGGGCCAGAGCGCTGCTGCTGCTCGGCGCCGCTGAGATCGACGAGGCGACGCTCAGGCAGACCATGGCTGTCATCGTCAAGCACCGCACCGACCTTGCGATCGTCGCTGAGCGGGTCGGGCTCGAGCTCGCAGCCAAGCAGGACACCGTCGAGCAGGACGCCGCCGACCAGGGCGCCGCAGGGCAGGACGCCGCCGACCAGGGCGCCGCAGGGCAGGGCGCCGCCGAGCAGGACGACCCCCAGCAGCAGGGGCCTGGCAGGCAGGTGGGCGGCAACCAGGGGACCGGCGCGCAGGTCGCCGGCAACCGGGCGAGCGCGCCAGGGGATGTCCGCGCCCGCTGAGAGCCTGCCGAGAAGCCTCCTTCTGCTTGGCGAGCAGCTGCGTGCGGAGGGCGTCGCCGTCGGCACATCGGAGCTGCTTGACGCCTTCGCGGCGCTGCGGCACGTCAGCTGGGTGCAGGAGGAGCACTTCAAGGAGTCGCTTGCCGCGACGCTCGCCAAGAGCCCGGAGGACAGACGGATCTTCGAGCTCGTCTACGAGCGGTTCATGTTCAGGGAGGTCGAGCTCGCCGCGATCGAGGCGGAGGGAGCCCAGCGCACCGCCGAACCGGGCGTCGGAGGGCTCAGCGGCCTTGGCCAGCAGGACCTCGAGATGCTGCGCATGCGCGTCGCCGCCGCCCTCGAGGAGGGGTCTGAGGGCGTCATGCGCGATCTCGCTCGCCTCGTCATCGCAGCCTTCTCGGGCGAGGCGGAGAGCTCTGGGGTCATAGGCGTCGACGTGCAGCGGATCAGGCGCGCCCTTGGCCTGCGCGCAGAGCCGGCGCGCGCCGATCAGGCCCGACAGGCCGCGCCTCAGGGCGTGCCCCGGTCCGCGCTTCACCGCTTCGAAGCGATGCTTCGCGCTGAGCTCGAGCGCCGGCGCGCCCGTCGCACCAGGAAGCTGCCGCCGTCCCGCCCGCTCAGCGACCTCGACCGCGCGCTGCCGGCCGGCCCCCTGTCGGACCTCGCCGCGATCCACAGGGTGCTTGCGCAGCTGCGCCGCAGGCTCGCAACCGACGGCATGCAGGCGCGTGGCCATCGCAGGCACGCCCACCTCGACATGCGCCGCACGGTGCGCGCCTCACTGCAGACAGGGGGCGTCCCGATCGTCGTCAAGCACCGCCCTCAGCGGCCGCGCCGCCCTGAGATCTACGTGCTCTGCGACGTCTCGACCAGCGTCACCTCCGCCTCCGTGTTCTTCCTCTCCGTTCTGCACGCCCTCCACGACGCCTTCCGCAAGATGCGCTCCTTCGTGTTCATAGAGCGCATCTCTGAGGTCACTGACATCTTCGAAGGCGAGCGCGACTTCAAGGCGGTCAGCGAGAGGATCGCAAACCACGCAGGCGTCGCCGACGTCTCTGGCTACACCGACTATGGTCGCGTCTGGCAGGAGCTGCTCGACCTCATCGAGGACGAGCTGCACCCCAGGGCGACCCTCATCGTGCTTGGGGATGCGAGAACCAACGGCCGCGACCCCAGGGCGGAGCTGTTCGGGCAGATCGCCGCAAAGGCGGGCAGCACCTACTGGCTCAACCCTGAGCCGCGCCTCTACTGGAACTACGGCGACTCTGTCATCAGCGCCTATCAGCAGCACTGCGTCGCCTTCGAGTGCTGGACGACCGCCCAGCTCGAGGAGCTCGTCAGGGCCCTCACCCGCCAGGCGCGCTGAGGCGGCTCGCCGACCGCCCAGCTCGAGGAGCTCGTCAGGGCCCCCACCCGCCAGGCGCGCTCAGGCGGCTCGCCGACCGCCTTGGACCCGAACTTCCGCAGCTCGTGGGCATTTCAGGGCCGAGGTCGGGGTGAGCGCCGCAAAGCTGTGCGGTTGTTGGGCGCGCGAGGCGCAAGAGCTGCGAACACACGGCCATCGTGTCCAGCAAGCAGCGCTCTGGTGGAAGCGCTGCCTTCAGGAGCAGGGGGCGGGCGAGGATGGGCTCGAGGAGCAGGGCGGGCGCTTGCCTTCTGAGCAGGGCAGGCGAGAAGCACCCAATCCTCAAGGCACTCGAGCTGCCCGAGCCGCCACGCTTCTACGACTTCGCGCCCGCCGCCGAGCAGCCCGAGTCGCAGGCACACGGGTCGACCGCCCCGGAACCGGCGCAAGCCCTGGGCTCATGTCGTTTCTCGACTCTTCGTGTGCCTCGCTTCTGCGGAAGTCCGATCAGGGGCCTTGCTGACCATCAGCCTCAAATGTCGGGGGGGGCCGATAGGCTCCCGCGGTGTGAGTCGCATGACCGCGATATCGCTGTTCTCGGGCGCTGGGGGATTGGATCTCGGCGCAGAGGCAGCTGGATTTCGCACGCTCGCGGCGGTCGAGTCCGGCCCGACAGCGCGCGAGACCATGCTCGCAAACGCGGCGGAGCACTTCCCGGAGCTCTCCACGGAGGCTGTGCTCGAGGATGTGCGCACGACACGACCATGCCAGCTGCTCGAGGCGGCTGGCCTACGGCGGGGCGAGCCCTCGCTACTGGTCGGCGGACCTCCGTGCACACCATTCTCAAAGAGCGGCAACTGGCTTGAGTACAAGCGTGCGGGCGCCGACCCGAACGCAAGCCTGCTTGACGAATACTGTCGCCTGCTGCGAGGCGTCCAGCCGCATGCCTTTCTGATGGAGAACGTGTACGGCCTGGCCTATCGCAACCAGAATCGGCCGGTGCTCGAACGGTTCCTCTCGG
>JAJYUP010000013.1 GCA_021792455.1 Actinomycetes bacterium
TGGAGCGGGCGTCCGCCTGACGGCGGTGGAGCGGGCGTCCGCCTGACGGCGGTGGAGCGGAAGGCCGCCCCGCGGCCGTGGAGCGTGTGGCTGTCTGACCGCTGAGCTCCGCGGCCGGCTGATGCGTTTGCGAGCCGGCTGCGTTTGCAGGCAGCAGCCCGCAGCAGCGCGGGAATCTGCGTTTGACACATGCGCTGATAAAACGGCAACGTTTTCCGCTACCATGCAACGGCACGCTGGCGGCCGATCGAGGGGAGGCGGTGCCTCTGCCTCGCGCGCGGGGCGTCGAACCAGATCACAGCAAGGGGGCAGATCATGATTCGCAGGCTCGCAGTGGCGGTCCGGAGGGGCCTGATCTCAGCGCGAAGGCAGGCGATCGCGGCCGCGGCTGGCCTCTGCGCGCTCGGCGCAGCCGGCCTGTTGGCGGCGCCCGCGGTCGCAGGGGCGGCGGAAGGCCGACTCTACTGGAGCGCATACGGTGTCGTCGAAACGCCCGCGGCGATCCGCTACGGCAGCCTCACAGGCGGCCCGTTCAGCACCCTGTTCAGCGAAGGGCCCGTTCTCGTCTCCGAAAAACACGAACCGGTGGAGACCGAAGGCGTCGTCCTCGATCCGGCCAGCGGAAAGCTCTACTGGGCCGACGAGAAGACCGGCGCGATCATGCAGGCGAGCCTCAGCGGGCAGGGCACGCCGAGCGTGCTCTACCAGGAACCGACGACGCCGACCGCCGCACGCCCGGATGGCCTCGCGATCGACCCCCAGACCGGAAGCCTCTACTGGACGAACGAAGGCAGTGGTGAAATCCGCGAAGGCGAGGTCAGCGGGACGGCGGCGAGGACGCTGTACAGCAAAGAATTCGAGCCGGTCGGGATCACCCTCGACGCCGCAACGGGCACGCTGTACTGGGCCGACTACACGGCGGGTGAGATCCGCGCAGGAGCAAGCGGCGGCGGGGAAGCGAAGACGCTCTACACCGAAGAGATCTCCGGAAAACCGGATGGGCTTGTCGGGGTGGCCGTCGATGAAGGCAACGGCGACCTCTACTGGTCCAACTACACGACGAGGCAGATCGTGGCGGGCAGCGTGCTTGGCGAAGGCGCGGCGAAATCGAGCGTGCTCTACACCGAACCCGAAAAAGCAGGTGTCTTCGGCCTCGCGCTCGAACCCGCGAGCGGCACGCTCTACTGGGCCGACTTCGAATCAGGGCAGCTCAGGACTGGGCGCGTCGGAGGTGAAAAGGAAGTCGCGGCGAGCACGCTGTTCGCCGAATCGCCGACGGATGAGCCGGACTTTCTCGATCTCCTGCTCGCGCCGAGCGCAACTGCCGCCCCAACGCTCAGCGGCAGCGCGCAGGTCGGCCACGCGCTCTCCTGCTCGCAGGGCAGCTGGGCGGCCGATCAGCCCGGCTCCTCGCTGTATCGCAGCCCGACCTCCTTCACCTACGCCTGGCTTCGCGACGGCAGCGCGATCGCCGGCGCGGACTCCTCGAGCTTCACACCCTCCGAAGGGGGCTCCTACACCTGCCAGGTGAGCGCGACCAATGCAGCGGGCTCGAGCGCCTCTGCGAGCGCCGCCGTGAACGTGCCTGCCCCGGCTCCGAGCGTGACGATCTCCGCTCCGGCCTCTGGCGGCACCTACACGGAGGGCCAGCTCGTCGCAACCTCCTTCTCCTGCCTGGAAGGCGCCGGTGGGCCTGGGCTCTCCTCCTGTGATGACTCCAACGGCACCTCGACTGGGGCCGGCGGCGCTGGGCACCTGAGCACCTCGATCCCTGGGGCCCACACCTACACGGTCACCGCGCTCTCGAAGGACGGACAGAGCGCCAGCGCGAGCATCTCCTACACGGTCGTTGCGCCGCCTGTGCCGGTGATCCGCATCGCCTCCGGCAAGGCGAGCGTCGTGCGCGGCAGGGCGAAGGTCTCGCTCGCCTGTGTTGGGAAGGCCTCCTGCTCAGGCAGGCTCCTGCTGGAGCTGCGTGTGAAGGTCGTTGCGAGACGCAGGGGCAGGCGTCGCAAGGTCCACTTCGAGACGGTCGTGCTCGGCCGCGCCTCCTACAGCCTCGCGGCGGGCGCCCACCGGCTCCTCGTCGTGAAGCTGACCAAGCGGGCGCTGAAGCTGCTCACCTCCGCCAAGCACCACCGTCTGAGAGTGATCGCGCAGGGCAGCGTGAAGGGCGGACGCAGCGTCAAACGCTCCCTGATGCTCGTGCTCGGGTCAGGGAAGGTGAAAGGGCATCTCCGGAAAGGGTGATTCGCGTCGCCCGAGGTGGTGATCCCAAAGAGGGCGATCGTGAAGGCAGGGGGGTGAGAGAAGGGCCGGGGCGCAGGCGATCTTCGAGACAGCGGGGCGGGCGCTGAGGCGAGCCTCGAAGCGCAGTCGGGCGGGCTGCTGCCTGTCGTTCGCCTCCGGCTGCACAACCATTCGCGTGGCGGCGTGTTGTGCAGACGTGAGGCTCACCGCTGACACTGAGGCGAGCATCCCGCAACGAGACTGACAGAGGAGAGCGCCCTTGAGAGCTCGCAACCGCAACCGACTCGGCTTCAGCAGCCGGCCAGGCCTCAGCAGCAGCTCGGGCGGCAGCCGGCCAGGTCCAAGCAGCCGGCCGGGCGGCAGCCGCCGGGCAGGCCTCGGCAGAGCGCCTCAGCGCATCTTCGCCTTCGCAGGCGCGACCGCGACGCTGCTCTTTGCGCTTTCTCTTGCGATGCCATCGATCGCCGCTGCGGCGGGCCTGCTCTACTTCAGCCACGTCAGCGTGCACGCTCTCCACCACCCGGAAAGCGGTGCGATCGAGCGAATCGCCCTGCAGCCAGCGAGCTCGGAAGGGCCTCAGACGCTCTTTGAAACCGCGGAAAAGACGGCACCGTCTGGAATCGCGCTCGAACCGGCGACCGGCAGGATCTACTGGTCGGAGAGCTCAGCAGGTCAGATCCTCGGCGCTCCGATCGGCAGCAGCTCCGCTGGCGAAGGGGGGCAGTCCTCTGCGCAGCCGGAAGTCCTCTTCGAAGGCGAAGCGGGCGTCAGCGGCCTCACGGTCGACCCTCAGACCAAACGGCTGTACTGGGTGAACACAGACACGAACGAGGTTCTCTCTGGCGGCATCGGCGGCAAGGCGGAAGGTCCGCCAGCCGTGCTCTACAAAGATCCGGAAGGCTCCAAACCGGTTGGAATCGTCGTCGACCCCGCGACGAGCAGGCTGTACTGGACCGACAAGGGCAGCGGCGAGATCAGAAGCGGCGGCATCGGAGGCGAAGGCACGGGCGAAAAGGCGGAAACGCTCTATGGGGAAGGCGAAGAAGCCGCCGCTCCCGCTGGGATCGCCATCGACGCCGCGACGGGCGCCCTCTACTGGGCCGATGAAGCTGGCGTGAACGGCAAAGGCTACGGCGAAGTCCGCACCGGCTCGATAGCCGGGCGCACCGCACAGCAGGCAAAGCGCCTGCTCAAGGAAGCGAAGGCGAGCACGAAGCCCTACGGCCTCGCACTCGACCCCGCCGCCGGCAAGATCTACTGGAGCGACTTCGGTTCCGGCACGATCGACGAAGCGCCCATCACAGGCGAAGAAGCAGGCGGCAAGGTCACGGCGATCACCGCCACCGAAGCGGAAGGTCCCCGCTCGCTCGCCGTGTTGATGCCGCCGGCGGCGGTCGCTCTGCCGATCGCAAACGGCGCCGACGCGGCGGGGGAGAAGCTCTCCTGCAGCACAGGGACCTGGGGGTCTGATCAGCCTGAATCATCGTTCTATGAGGCACTCTCCTCGCTCTCGTATCAGTGGCTGCTCGACGGCTCGCCGCTGCCTGGTGCGAGCGGTCAGAGCGTCATCCCTGCGATCGGCGGCTCCTACAGCTGCTCTGTCACCGCGGAAAACGCCGCGGGGGCGACGGTCCAGGTCAGCGCGGGGGCCGGCATCCTCGCGCCCGCGCCGACGGCGACGATCACATCGCCGGGCTCAGGCGGCACCTACACCCAGGGAGAAGTCGTTCCCACCTCCTTCTTCTGCACAGAAGGGCCAGGCGGCCCTGGGCTCGCCTCCTGCGACGATCAGTACGGCGCCGACACCCTCAGCGGCGGAAGCGGTCATCTCGAAACCTCGATGATCGGGCCGCACGTCTACGTCGTCGAAGCGATCTCGAAGGACGGCAGGCGCACCGGCGCGATCATCACCTACGAGGTGATCCCAAGGGTGATCACCGCGGCGCTCCCCGGTGTGCGGATCGCCGCTGCGAGGGCTTCCGTGCTTCACGGTGAGGCGGAGGTGAAGCTCGACTGCGCGGCGGGGGCGCGGTGTGCCGGCAAGCTCACGTTGAGGGCGCGCGTGAAGGTCGGCTCCCCAGCGAGAGGCACCGGTCGGCACGGCGAGGCGCCCCACTTCAGGACGGTGGTGCTCGGGCATGCCCGCTATGTCCTCGCCGCAGGGCAGAGCAGGCTGCTCACGGTGAGGCTGACGAGACGGGCGCTGTCTCTGCTGCAGGAAGCGAGGGACCACAGGATGAAGGCTCTGCTGCTCGTGAGCGTCAGCCATGGGAAGAGCGTTGACAGAAAGGTTCTCCTGCTGGCTGGGAGGCATCTGAGCATCTCCCGCCCGCAGCGTCGCAGGCGCCGCTGAGGGGCGGAGAGAGCGGGTCGCGCAGGCGAACATGCGAAGGTGGGCGTCCGATGGTGAGCGAGGAAGGGGCGGCAGAAGGTGAGCGACCCTGAACAGCTCGCCGCGGCCAAAGCCGAACCCGCCCACTTCACGGCGCTCTCATCCCCGAGTGCGACATCGCCATCGTCGATCGCGGGATCGGCGGGGGCCGAGCTGGGGCGCCAACTGCGCCTCTGGCTGGCGAGGTGGCGCTTCTATGAGCAGAGCTCGCTGCCTTGGAACAGGGCGCGGATCCACTGGCACTTCATGCGCTCAGAAGCGTTCGTGCGCTGGCCGGTGCATGGCAACGTGCTTTCCGCGCTGCAGGAGGGGCGCCTCACGGTGGGACGGCACACGCTCTTTGAGCCCGGCGTGTGGATCACCGCCCCAGGGGCAGCCGAGGTGAGGATCGGCGAAGGGGTGTTCCTCAACCTCTCCGTGATGATCGCCTCCCTGTCGCTCGTGGAGATCGGCGATCACTGCATGCTCGCGAACGGGTGCTTCGTCTCCGACGCCTCCCACCGCTACGAGGACCCCGACCTTCCGATCACCTGGCAGGGCTTCGAGAGCAGGGGGCCGACGAGGATCGGTGCCAACTGCTGGCTCGGGGCGCACGTCGTCGTGACGAGCGGGGTGAGCATAGGCGAGCGGTGCGTGATCGGCGCGAACAGCGTCGTGACGAAAGACATCGAGCCCTACACGGTGGCGGCGGGTGCCCCCGCCCGTCCGATTCGCCGACTCCCAGGCGCGCCGACGGGCCCGCGATGAGCTGTTGCAGTGCAGCGGCAGGCGCATCCCGAGCGCGCAGGTGACCGGGCGCTGCCTCTGCGCCGCGGCTCGCGAGGCCCAAAGGCGCAGCCCCAGGCAGGAGCCTGCCTACCCCTCCCGCCTCAGGCGCACGCTCAGCTGCTCGAGCTGTTCAGGGTCTATCGAGTAGGTGTAGTCGCTCGAGGGGAACTCGCCGGCGCGCACCTCTGCGGCGTAGCGCTGCACCGCCTCGAGCATCGGGGCGCGCAGCTGCGCGTAGCGCTTGACGAACCTGGGGCTGCCCCACTCGTAGAGGCCGAGGATGTCGTGCCAGACGAGGACCTGACCGTCGGCGGGCCCCGCGCCGATCCCAATGACGGGAACCTCGAGCTGGTCGCGGGCGAGGGCGGTGACTGCGGCGGGGACCGCCTCGAAGACGATGCAGCAGCATCCGGCCTGTTGCAGGGCGATCGCATCCTCCACGACCGCGAGGGCCTGGTCCGCTGTTCGACCCTGCGCCTTGAAGCCGCCAAGCGCGGTCGCGGTCTGGGGCGTGAGGCCGACATGCCCGACGACAGGTATGCCGGTGTGCGCGATCGCCCGTGCCCTGTCGGCGATCGGTCCGCCGCCCTCGAGCTTCACCGCATCCGCGCCGCCCTCCTTGACGAACCGCTGAGCGGTGAGCACCGCGAGCTGATCGCTCGCCTCATAGGAGCCGAACGGGAGATCGGCGAGCAGCAGCGGGGTGCGAAGGCCACGCCGCACCGCTTTTACGAGCATGAGCAGCTCCTCGACGGTGACGGGAACCGTCGAGTCGTAGCCGAGCACCGTCATCGCCGCGGAGTCGCCGACGAGCGCGAGGTCGACGTTCGCCTCCTGAACGATCCTTGCGCTCGGATAGTCGTAGCAGGTGACCATCACGAGCGGCTGCCCGCTGCGCTTGCGCTCGAGCAGCGCTGGGATCGTGAGAGGCAGCCTGTTGGCCGTCGGAGCGCCCTGAAGCGATTCGCCCGCCCCCGCGCTCGGACCGGTCTGCGCCTGTGGAGGATGCGCGGACATCGTCAGAGCGCTTGGCTGAGCAGCGTGCCGACGGCGTGATCGACGGCGATGATCGCGTTGCTCTGAGCCTCGACGTGGACGACACGAGGCGCGTAGCGCTGAAGCTCCACCTCGTCGTACTGGCCGTAGGAGATGACGATGATCGTGTCGCCTCTCTGCACGAGCCTTGCGGCTGCGCCGTTGATCTTCACCTCGCCCGAGCCGGGCTCACCTGCGATCGTGTAGGTGACGAAGCGGGACCCATTGTCGATGTCGACGACGTGGACCTGCTCGCACTCGAGCATGTCCGCGGCAGACAGCAGCTCCGGATCGATCGTGATCGAGCCGACGTAGTGCAGGTCACAGTCGGTGACCGTCGCCCTGTGGATCTTCGACTTCAACATGAACCGCTGCATGTGCTCGCTCACAGCTCCTTTGTGGTGTTGGTGGGTTGGTCGACGGCCTGCGCCCCGAAGGCAGGCGGCTGAGGGTGCAGGCGGATGTTGTCGATGAGGCGCGTCTGGCCGATTCTCGCGGCGATGAGCAGCAGGCACTCGCCGGAGATCTCCTGCACGCTCTCGAAGGTGTCCTCTTCCACGATCTCCAGATACTGCGCCTGCACGGAGGCGGCGCGGAGAGGCTCTGCCGCTGCGGCAAGCACGCGCTGCGCAGAGCGCTCCCCTGCGGCCGCGGCGGCCGCACCGGCGGCAAGCGCGGCGTGCAGCGCAGGCGCGCGCCGGCGCTCAGAGGCCGAGAGGCGGCGGTTGCGGCTGGACATCGCAAGCCCATCGCTCTCACGCACCGTCGGCATCGTCGCGATGCGGACCGCCATGTCGAGGTCCGCAACCATCCGTCTGACGACAGCAGCCTGCTGGGCGTCCTTCTGCCCGAAGAAGGCGACGTCAGGCGCGACGACGTTGAGCAGCTTGCAGACGATCGTGCACATGGCGTGAAAGTGCCCTGCACCTCGTACGGCGCCCTCGAGCCGATCGCTGAGATGATCGACCTTAACCCACGTCTGAAACCCCGGCGGGTACATCTCCTCGACAGTGGGGACGAACAGCAGGTGCGCGCCCGCCTCGGCAGCGAGCGCACCATCCTCAGCCTCCTGACGCGGATAGGCGAGCAGGTCGGCCTGCTCGTCGAACTGGGCAGGGTTGACGAACACGGATACGACGACGAAGTCGCACTGCGCCCGCGCCTCTGAGATCAGAGAGAGATGGCCTGCGTGCAGCGCGCCCATCGTCGGCACGAAGCCGATCGTCGCGCGAGCCTCGCGCGCAGCGGCGACGGCTTCTCTGACGAGGCGGATCTCCCGGACGATGTGCAGACCGCCGGCGGCGCTGGCCCGCTGCGAGGTGGGGGCAGACGAGGGGAGTGCCCGAAGGGAGGGCGCACGGAGGCTGATGGCGGTTGCGCCTCCAACCTGAGCAGCCTCAGGGCTGTTCCAACCGGCCGACGGACCAGCTCGAGACGGGCTGGCGCAGCGAGAAGGGGCGATGCGGCTCATCGCCCTGATGGCGAGCGTGGTTGCGTGGTCATCTTCCTCGGTCCAGTTCCCAGTGGGATACCGGTCGCGATGCGCTTGATGATACAGAACGGCGCCGTGCGCGCGCGGAAGTGACTTCAGGCCTTGGCAAGGTGCCCGGCGCGAGGCCAACGGCGCCGTGCGCGCGCGGAAGTGACCGCTTGCGGTCGATGTAGGATCCCTGCATGGCGAGAGGCGAGCGCCCGCGGAGTGCGGAGCAGCGCCGTGAGGCGCTGAAGGCGCTGTATTCGCAGGTGAGCTCGTGCGTTCGATGCCCCGAGCTTGCCGCAACCCGGCGCAACGTCGTCTTCGGCTCGGGCGACGCGAACGCTGAGTTGATGTTCGTCGGCGAGGCGCCAGGCGCACGGGAGGACGAGCAGGGCCTGCCGTTCGTCGGCCAGGCGGGCAAGCTGCTGGACAGGCTGCTCGCCGAGATCGGGCTCGCGCGCTCACAGGTGTTCGTCGCGAACACCTTGAAGTGCCGCCCGCCAAGCAATCGCGACCCTCTGCCCCTCGAGATCGAGCGCTGCCGCAGCTATCTGTACGAGCAGGTCGCTCTCGTCGAGCCGAAGGTGATATGCACGCTCGGCAACTTCGCGACGAAGCTGCTGAGGCAGGACGACACCGGCATAACGAGGCTGCACGGGCGGGCGGAGGTGATCGCGGTCGGGTGGCGGGTGGTGCGGCTGTACCCGATCTTCCATCCAGCGGCGGCGCTGTACACGCCGAGGATGCTGGAGACCCTCCGCGAAGACTTCCTGAAGCTGCCGGCCCTGCTTGCGATGCAGGCGCCAGAGCAGGCCGCCGAGCTGGGAGGCTCAGAAGAGCCCATGGACGGGATGAGCCGGCAGCAGGGGGGTGAAGACTCGCCGCAGGCGCCACAGCAGGCGCAGCCCGGTGAGCGTGCGCTGCTCGGCAGCGGCGAGGCACAGCTCGGGCTCTTCTGAGTGCAGCAGGCGCAGCAGAGAAGCGGTGCGCATGCTCGGCGGCACCTGCGGGCGGGCGCGGCAACCGCCACGCCGTGATGCCAGATCCGGTGAAGACATACCGGGCAGCAGCCGTTGACGGGTGCGGCAACCGCCAAGCCGGAACGCAAGATCCGGTGCGCGCCGGAGGGGCCGGATTAAAGGTCGGACTGCTGCCTGCCGATGAGATGAATGTCTCCATCCTCCCCACACGTGACGGCCGGCCCGCACGATCGCGGGCCGGCCGCTTCACTTGCCACGACCGCGACGGGCTGCGGTCCGGTGAGCTCGATGCCCGCGCGCTGTATCCAGCGCTCTCACGCTGCGCCTCGCTGGACTACAGTCATGTGGTGACTGTGCAAGCTCTGGAAACGGCGAATGAGAGCGAGACCGAGTCCGTCGGCGCGAAGCTCGCCCGCAGCCTCTGTCGAGGCGACGTGGTGCTCGTGAAGGGCGAGGTCGGCTCCGGCAAGACGACTTTCGTGCGCGGCGCGGCGAGAGCCCTTGGCGTGGAGGGGCCAGTCACCTCGCCGACGTTCAGTATCGCCCATCGCTACGAGGGTGCAGGCGTGACGGTCTGTCACCTCGATCTCTACAGGCTGGCCGATCTCGACGCCGAGGATCCAGGGCTTCTGGCCGACCACACAGGGCAGGAGGTGATCGCCTTCATCGAGTGGCCAGAGGCGGGTGAGCGGGAGCTGCACGAAGCGAGCACGGTCGTGACGCTGCGCCACGCAGGCGAGAACAGGCGTGTGATCGAGGTGTGCGGATGGCGGTGATCCTCGGCCTGGACACGGCGACGAGCGCGACGGCGGCGGCGCTGCTGCTCGCCGACGGCTCCGTGAGCGAGATGCGAGACGACCCAGAGCAGGGCTCCCGCCCGAAGCACAGCACGCATCTGCTCGCCTTTGCGGAGCAGCTGCTGGCGCGGGCGCACTCGAGCTGGGAGGTCGTTCAGGGGATCGCGGTCGGTATCGGGCCAGGCTCTTTCACGGGTCTGCGGGTGGGGCTGGCGGTCGCCCGCGGCCTCGCGCAGTCCCTGCAGGTGCCCCTGACGGGGGTGCCGAGCACCGCTGCGCTGGCCGCAGGTGCGCTTTGGCGGGAGGAGATCTGGGCGCAGGCCGATCACAGTGAGAGGAGAGTGCTGTGCGTGCTGGACGCACGGCGGGGCGAGGGGTTCGCCGCCGCTTACGCGATCGGGCGGGAGGTGAGCCCGCGGCAGCTCGCTGCGCCGCGCGTGCTGCAGAGCGGTGAGCTCGCGCAGGTGGGCGAGGCTCTGCACCTGGATCTGCAGGAGGGCAGCTGGCTTGCGGTGGGCGATGGCGCGGTGCGCTTCGAGCGAGAGCTCTCCGGGGCGGCGGTGAGGGTGGCAGCCGCGGACTCAGACGCGCACAGGGTGAGCGCAGGGACGATCTGCAGGCTGTCCGTCCAGCTGAGCCCTGCTGCGAGAATCGAGGAGGTGCTGCCGATCTACTGCAGACAGCCGGATGCAAAGCCCGTTCGTCAGCCCCGCAGCCGCCGCGCAGGCAGCGAAGACGGGCATGCGCATCGCGGCGACGGGGCGCGGTCGCAGGCAGCGGCGATGGAAGCGAAGGTGGCAATGGGGGACAGGGCGGCCAAAGCGGGAGCTGGACCCGTCGTCGCAGAAGCGGCCGGAGGGGAAAGGGCGGCCTTCGAATGAGCAGGCAGCTGACCGCCCCCTCCACGATCGACGGCGGGAGCGTGCAGGTGCGCTCTCTGACCTACCCCGACCTGCCAGAGGTGATGTCGATCGAGCGCCGCGCATTTCCGACGCCATGGTCGCTTGCGATGTTCGTGCTCGAGCTCTCGAAGTCCTCAGGGATCTGTCTCGCGGCAGAGTCGGCTGGCCGGCTGGCCGGCTACCTGATCTGCTCCCGGTATGAGACGGTCTGGCACGTGATGAACGTCGCAGTTGACGTCGGGCAGCAGGGCAGGGGCATCGGCTCCGCGCTGCTTGCGGCGCTCTACGAGCGGGTCGCCGATCCAGATGCCCGCTACACGCTCGAGGTGCGGCGCTCGAACGACGTCGCGATCCACCTCTACGAACGCGACGGCTTCAGGCCCGCGGGCGTTCGGCGGCGCTACTACCAGGACAACGGCGAGGATGCTCTGGTGATGTGGCGCACGCCTGACACGCTCGCAGGCGGCCTCGGGGACGTCCCAAATCCAGGCGCGAGCTGGTGAGCGCCCTCGACGGCTTCGGGAGCGTGGGCAGCGGCAGCGCACCGCCTGCGAGGCGGTCGGTGCGCTTCCGAGGGCAGGGCCTCGTGCTCGCGATCGAGACGAGCTGCGACGACACGTGCGCGTCGGTGGTGGACGGTGATGGCGTGATCCGCTCGAACGTGATCTCCTCCCAGCACGTCCACGACCGCTTCGGCGGCGTCGTGCCTGAGATCGCTGCGAGACATCATCTGCAGCTGATGAACGTGGTCGTCTCTGAGGCGCTGGCGGAGGCACGCACGAGCCTCGATGAGATCGAGCTGGTCGCGGTCACCCAGGGCCCCGGACTGATCGGCGCGCTGCTCGTCGGCCTCTGCGCCGCGAAGGCGATTGCCGCCGGCAGACGGGTGCCGCTGGCCCCGGTCGACCACCTCCAGGGCCACGTCTCCGCGAACTTCCTGAGCGAGTCCTTCGAGCCGCCGTTTCTGTGTCTCATCGCGAGTGGCGGACACACGCTGCTTGCGGAGGTTGAGGAGCACGATCGCTTCAACGTCGTCGGTCGCTGCATCGACGACGCCGCAGGCGAGGCGTTCGACAAGGGCGCAAGGATGCTGGGGCTCGGCTACCCAGGCGGCCCCGCCCTCGAGCGGCTTGCCGCCGAAGGTGATCCCTGCGCGTTCGAGTTTCCAGGCGCAAATGCGAAGGGCAGGGGACGGCGGGGCGGGCGCGGCAGAGCCTACGCGCAGGGCCTCGACTTCTCCTTCGCAGGCGTGAAGACGGCGCTGCTCTACAGGCTCCAGCAGATGAGTGAGGCCGACGCAGCTGCGCAGGCGGCGAACCTCGCCGCCTCCTACCAGCACGCGATCGTAGAGAGCCTCGCCGACAGGGCCGAACGAGCTCTCGAGCGTCTGAAAGTGGACAGGCTCGCCCTCGGCGGCGGTGTTGCGGCAAACGGCGCGCTGCGCAGGCGGATGGAGCAGATAGGGGCTCGCCTGCACGTGCCGGCACGTGAGCTGTGCACAGACAACGCGGCGATGATCGGCAGTGCCGCCCGCTTCCAGCGGGCGCTGCCGTACCCGAGGTACCTGGCGCTCGATGCCTATGCGACGGGGCAGCGAGCGCTGTGAGATGGTGGCGCGGCGTTCGGAGCGGGACGTGGCTCGATCGGCAGAGTGGTGCGCCACGAGAGGGCGGTGATGCAGAGGGCGAGGTGGCGCCCTGAGGGGTGCAGCGCGGTGAGACGAAGGGTGGGCTCGGCGCGCGAGCCGAAGTGTCGGAGAGAACCGCAGACCGGGTGCAGCGCGGTGAGACGAAGGGTGGGCTCGGCGCGGTGGCGATGAGGGGGACGGTCACGATCTACGGTCGCCGCGGCTGCCATCTGTGCGAGGTGGCAAAGCAGGTGATCGAGGCGATGCTCGCCGATCTGCCGGGCTTCGAGGTGCTCGAGATCGACATCACCGAGCGTGACGCGCTGCATGCCGCCTACCTCGAGCGGATACCAGTCGTTGCCCTGAACGGCGTCGAGCTGTTCGAACACTTCGTCGATGAGCAGCGGCTGCGCGAGGCGCTGGAGGCGGCGGGTCCCGCCTGATCGCGATCTGAGCGACGCTGAGGGTGCATCCGAGCTGCCCCTCCTCGCGCACGTGATCCTCCGCTCCGCTGATCGGGCTCTGCCGCTCGCGCGCCTGATCCACTAGAGTCAGGCCGATGTCAGGCGAACAGGCAGCGCGCGGTGTCGGCAGCCCAGGTGGAAACGGTGACGGTCGCCTCTCGCTCGGGGTGGCGGCACGGCTGTCGCGCTACCTCCAGGTGCTCACCCAGGCGCGCAAGATGGGCCGAGAGACGATCTCATCCCAGGAGCTCGCGGAGTACACCCACGTCAACCCGACCCAGATAAGGCGCGATCTCTCGGCCTTCGGCAAGTTCGGCAAGCGCGGGGTCGGCTACAGCGTCGAGTCGCTGATCGTCGAGATCCGAAGGATCCTGCGAACCGCAGGCCAGCACAACATCGCGCTGCTCGGCGCAGGGCATCTCGGCAACGCGATCGCCTCCTCGGACATCTTCGCCGACCATGGCTTCACCGTCGTCGCGATCTTCGACAGCGATCCGGCGAAGGTCGGCACCGATGTCGGGGGCAAGGTCGTGCGGCACATCGACGAGCTCGATCGCGTCGTGAAGGAGGAGGACATCGTCGTCGGGGTGCTCGCCGTCCCCGGCGGTGCCGCCCAGCAGCTCGCGGACGAGCTCGTGAGGGCCGGCGTGAAGATCATCTTCAACTACTCCGACGCGCTGCTGAGCGTGCCCCCAGAGGTGACGGTCCACACCTCGAGCCCCGCCGTCGATCTGCTGTATGCGCTGTACTTCTACCTGGCCTGAGCGACCCACCTGAGCGAGCCGTCGCCTGCGCGCCCGCGAAGGGGGCGACGGCTGGCAGCGCCGCGACCCTCCTAAGCTTGTGAGGCGCGCTCGAGACGGCGAGCGCGCCCGCCTGAAGCGACTCCACAGACACCGGACAGTGCAATCAGACGCGAGAAACAGCCTCGACCTCGACCTCGCTGAGGAGCGCTTCCTCGCGGCCATCGATCACACCGTCGGCATCGAGGAGGAGTTTGCGATCCTCGACCAGACGAGCTTCGACCTCGTCCCCGGGTTCGAGCGGCTGCGCGAGGCGGCGGCGATTCGCGACAGCCTGCTCTGCGAAGGGATCACAGGCGAGCTGATCTCCTCAGAGGTGGAGATCGTCTCGGGGCGCGGAGAGGATCTCGCAGATGCGATCGCGCGCCAGCGTGAGCGTCGTCGCCGGCTGTTCGCGCTCGCCGAGCAGGAGGGCTTCGTGCTTGGTGCGACAGGCACGCATCCATGGGCCGACTACCGAAAGCAGACGGTGATCGACACAGAGCACTACCGCCGCGTCGCCGAAGGTCTGCAGTACGTCGCTGCCCGCAACAACACCTTCAGCCTCCACGTCCACGTGGGCGTGAACAACCCTGACCGCGCGGTGAAGGTGTGCGACCGCCTGCGCCCTGTGCTGCCGCTTCTGCTGGCCCTCTCCGCAAGCTCGCCCTACATCGACGGCCGGGACTCCGGCCTGCACTCCGCGCGCACGCAGACGTTCACCCGCAGCTTCCCCCGCTGCGGCGTGCCTGACCCGTTCGGCTCCTGGGCGGCCTACCGACAGTACATAGACGTGCTGCGCAGGACGAGCTCGATCGTGGAGTTCACCCAGGTTTGGTGGTCGATACGCCCACACTTCGCCTTCGGAACCGTCGAGGTTCGCATCTGCGACGCACAGATCTCCGGAGGCGAGTCGGAGGCGCTGACGGCACTGATCGTAGCCTGCGTCGCCCAGGCGGCGCGAGACATCGATGAAGGCGTTCCGTTCGAGGATCCTCCCTCGCGCCTGATCGAGGAGAACATGTGGCGAGCGATCAGGTTCGGATTGGACGGCTCGATGATCGACTTCGCAGAGACGGAGGAGTACCCGTCCGCGGCGATCGCAGAGCGGCTCGCCGCCTGGACCGCGCCGCTGCGCGGGGAGCTCGGGATCGATGTGCTCTTCCCAGAGCGCAACGGCGCGCAGCGGCAGCGGTCGCAGATTGCCGCGGGCGTGCCGATGGAGGAGGTCTACGCGAGCGTCGTCGCAGAAACCAGGCAGACATATGCCCAGGAGGTGACTGTATGAGCGAGAGCGATCCGAGGCGCGTCGACTGGACGGCGCGTCTGCGCGCGACGGTTTCGAGGGCTGAGCGGTGAGCGCCGCCCCTGCACGAGAAGAGGAGCAGCTGAAGGCCTACGAAGAGCAGCTGAGCCGGATGCAGAGCATCGACATCGCCCTGCAGGCGGCGGCGTCGCTGCTGAACATCGGCGGTATGCGCCTCGGCCTGTCGGCGGGCGCCTCTGAGCGGCGCGACCTCGAGCAGGTGCGCGACGCGATCGACGGTGTGAGGGCCCTGATGCCGATCATCGAGCGACGCCTGCCTGCCGAGGAGACAGGAAGGCTGCGAGACGCGCTCTCACAGCTGCAGATGGCCTACGCCCAGCTCGTCCGCGAGACGGCGACGGCGACGGCGGGCGCCGGCGCGCACGACGCGCGAGGGCCGAGTGAGCCTGCGTCAGGCGGCGCCCAGCAGCCGGGCGCAGGCGGGACTGGCGGCGCCGGCGGTGGACAGGCGGGCGGCGCGGCTGGCCCGTCTCAGCCGCCTTCTCCGAGCGCAGATGAGAAGGGCCGGCGAGGCCCAGGGCCAGCTGAGGCGAGCGGCAGGCTGTGGGTGCCGGGACGCCGGTAGCGGCGAGCGGCGCGCGAAGCCCTCTCGCGCAGGAGCGGAGCAGCCGCGCGCTGCGCAGATAGGCCCGATCAGATTCGATCCGCCTTCTGCCGGGGAGCGCGATACACTGCGCGCGCTCTTTGCGCTGGAAGAGCGCCTGCGGGCCGTCTCGAGCACCGAGCTCGGCGCGCGAAGTGCGCGCGACTTCTTCGCGCGGCACGAAACCAGACCGCGGAGGATTATCTTTGAGTAGCTTTTTGGCCAATCACGGTGTCGTCGTAGCCCTCGTCTGTGCGGGCTGCGCTGTCGTCTATGGGCTCGTGACGGCGCGGGCGCTGCTGAGGCTCTCGCCAGGCAACGAGAGGATGCAGAGCATCTCGCGTGCCGTGCAGCAGGGCGCGAGCGCGTACCTGAACCGGCAGTACACGACGATCGCCGGCGTTGGCATCGTGCTGTTCGTCATCCTCATCTTCCTGCAGAACATCGCGGTCGCGGTTGGCTTCGCGATCGGCGGAATCCTCTCCGGCTCGGCGGGGTACATCGGCATGAACGTCTCCGTGCGCGCGAACGCACGCGTCGCGGAGGCGGCGCGGGGCGGCGTCTCCAAGGCGCTCTCCGTCGCATTCCGCGGCGGCGCGACGACGGGCCTGCTCGTCGTCGGGCTCGCGCTGCTCGGCCTCTCCGGGTACTACGGCCTGCTCACGGCCGTCTTCAACGACAGCCAGAAGACAGCCGTCGATGCGCTCATAGGACTCGGCTTCGGAGGCTCGCTGATCTCGATCTTCGCGAGGCTTGGGGGCGGCATCTACACGAAGGCGGCCGATGTCGGTGCCGACATCGTCGGCAAGATAGAGGCGGGCATACCGGAGGACGACCCTCGCAACCCTGCGACGATCGCCGACAACGTCGGCGACAACGTCGGCGACTGCGCTGGGATGGCAGCCGACCTGTTCGAGACATATGCCGTCACCGCCGTCGCGGTGATGCTGCTCGGCGTGCTGACCTTCACGGAGTCCACGCGCGTCGCCCTCTACCCGCTCGTGCTCGGAGCGGCCGCGATCCTCGCCTCGATCATCGGCACCTTCGCCGTGCGCACGACGAAGGGCAACGTCGAGCGCGCCCTCTACCAGGGCCTGATCGTCTCAGCGGTCCTCGCCGCAGGCGCCTTCGCGCCGATCACCTACTGGATGATGAGAGACGTCCACTTCAGCGGCGCCGGCACGCTCGCCGCTCCGGGCTGGGTGCGCTTCTACCTGTGCGCGCTGATAGGCGTCGCGGTGACGGCGTGCCTGTTCCTGCTCACCGACTACTACACCTCGACCCGCTTCTCGCCTGTGAAGAAGACGGCGCGGGCATCGATCACCGGTCACGCGACGAACATCATTCAGGGCTTCGGCTCAGGGCTGCAGGCGACCGCGCTCCCGGCGCTCGTGATCGCGCTCGGCATCCTCGGCTCCTGGAAGCTCGCAGGCGGCAACAGCCACAACATCGTGAACGGGATCTATGGCGTCGGCATCGCGGTGATGGGCCAGCTCTCGCTGATGGGTCTCATCGTCGCGCTCGACGCCTTCGGGCCGATCACAGACAACGCCGGTGGTATCGCGGAGATGGCGGAGCTTCCTGAGGAGGTGCGCAACGTCACCGATCCGCTCGATGCGGTCGGCAACACGACGAAGGCTGTGACGAAGGGCTACGCGATCGGATCGGCCGCGCTCGCAGCGGTTGTCCTGTTCGCCGGCTTTCGCCAGGAACTCGCAACGCAGACGCACAAACCGATAACGGGGCCGGGCGCGCTCCTGTTCGGCATCAACGAACCGCCGGTGCTGATCGGGCTGCTGCTCGGCGGCCTGATGGTGTGCCTGTTCGCGTCGCTGTCGATCGAGGCGGTCGGCCGCGCGGGGGGCGCGGTGGTCGAGGAGGTTCGCCGGCAGTTCAGAGAGCGGCCGGGGATCATGGAGGGCAGCGAAGAGCCAGACTACGCGCAGTGCGTCGGCATCGTCACGCGCACCGCCCAGCGGGAGATGATCCTGCCCGCGCTGCTGCCGATCGTGCTGACGGTGATCGTCGGCGTGATCGACACGCAGGCGCTCGGCGGCCTGCTCATCGGCGTCATCGTCGTCGGCCTGTTCATGGCGGTTCTCATGACTGCAGGGGGAGGCGCGTGGGACAACGCGAAGAAGCTGATCGAGGATGGCGCCTTCGGCGGCAAGGGCTCAGAGGCCCACGCCGCCTCCGTGACCGGCGACACCGTCGGCGATCCCTTCAAGGACACCGCGGGGCCTGCGATCAACCCGATGATCAAGGTCGCGAACATCGTCGCGATCCTCATCATCCCGCTGATCAAGTGAGCTGACCGCACGCGCTCGCGATCTCGCTGAAGCGCACCGCGTGATCGCGAGCATGCGTGTGGATCGCCTGCGCCGCCGAGGTGATGCTCCGATCAGATCAGCGGCCGCGGGCCCGCCGGCGTGCCTTGTCGACCATGCTCGGAGGTGGCGAGCGGGATACCCTCAGATCTGTATGGGAGCGCTGAGAGCGCGATGAACGGCAGGCAGATCCACCGCAGGGCGTCGCTTGTGCTCGCGGCGGTGATGCTCGCAGTCGGCGTCGTCCTTCTGCTCCAGAGCGCGTCCTCGTCCCAGGGGGGAGTGCTCGGTCGCGTCGTTCTCGGTGTCATGTTTCTGCTCGTCGGGGTTGGGCGGATCTATCTGGAGATGCGCCGGGGTCGAAGGAGGTGAGCGGGACGATCGGCCCTGAGGGGCCTGGCGGAGAGCCTCACGGATCGCCTCGCCGACGGGTCTCGCCCGCCCGCCAGCGGGCCGCCGTCGAGCTCTCGACGCGATCGCGCTCGGCACTGCGCAGGTCGATCGGCTCGCCTGCGCTGTTTGCGATCGTCTACGCCTCGACGGCAAGCGCGGTCTATTTCGGGCTTGGCGTGATCGCCTCGCATGCGCTTGGGCTCACCCCCCTCGTCTTTCTGCTTGCGGCAGCGATGTTCGTGCCGACTGCGATGACCTATCTCGAGGGCGCGCTGCTGCATCCGGAGCGGGGCGGTTCGAGCGTGTTCGCGCGATACGCGTTCAACGAGCTCGTCAGCTTCGTCGCCGGCTGGGCGATGCTGCTCGACTACGTCATCCTCATCGCCGTCACCGCCTATGCGGCGACACAGTATCTCGGCGTGTTCTGGGCGCCTCTTGCCGGGAACCTCGAGGCGATCGGGCTTGCGGCGGCGCTGATCGCGGTTGTCGTCCTCTCGAGCATCAGAGGTTTTGCGCCGCGCAGAGAGGTCCGTATCGGGGCTCTCGTGCTCGTCGCGGTGCTCGTGCTGCTGCTCGTCGTCGGGATCGGGCTCGCGACGATCTTTCACCCAAGCAGGATGGTGAGGTCGATCTCGCTCGGCCGTACCCCCACCTGGTCAGGCCTCGTCTTCGCGCTCACGATCACGACGATCGCCTTCACGGGGGTCGAGTCCGCCTCAGGCATCGCATCCGAGGTTCGGGTCGGACTCGCCGGACTGAAGCGGCTGCTGAGCGCGGGCTCGGTGCTGCTGCTCGTCTGCTATCTCGGAATCGGGCTGCTTGCCGCCAGTGACCTCCACGCAGCCGGAGGCGCGCACGTGGGCAGCGGCGGCATTTCGCTCGGCACGTCGTTCACCGACACGCCGATGATCGGGCTCGTCTCACAGATGCATCCGCAGCTGCTGCGGCAGGTGATGCGCAACGTCGTGGCCGCCGTGGCGGCGAGCACGCTGTTTGCCGCCGCGAACGCTGCGATGCTCGGGCTCTCTCGTCTCGGATACACGCTCTCAACCAACCGCCAGGTGCCGAGCGGGCTCGGGCGCCTGCACCCACGGCGGGCGACGCCTCACCTGATCATCCTCATCGCCGGGGTCCTCGCCTTCTGCCTCGTGCTGCCAGAGAACCTCGAACTGCTCGTCGGCCTGTACGCGTTTGGCGCCGCGCTCGCGTTCACGATCGCGCACGTCTCGGTCTGCAGGCTGCGCTACCGCGAGCGCGACCGGCCGCGACCGTACGCGATCCCGCTCTCTGTCAGCTTCCGCGGCGCCTCGCTGCCGTTGCCGGCGGCCGCGGGCGCGGTGCTCTTCGCTGCGGCGTGGGTGGCGGTGATGGTCGTACACCTCTACGCGAGATATGTCGGGCTTGGCTGGATCGTGCTTGGGCTTGCGCTCTACGTCCGTTACCGGCGCTCAGCGGAGCTTCCACTGCTGCGGCGCGTCGCCGTCGCGCCGCAGATGCTGAGCGCAGAGCAGCCCGGAGAGCGTGACTACAGCTCGATCCTCGTGCCCCTGTCAGGAACGTCGATCGACGACGACATAATCCAGACGGCGGCACTGCTCGCCTCGGGGCAGCCGACCGAGGAGGGGGAGCCCTGCTCGACGATAGAGGCGGTGTGGATCTTCGAGATCCCGATGCTGCTGCCGCTCGATGCGCGCCTGCCTGAGGAGCAGATCAGACGCGCGCGCCAGGCGCTCGCCCGCGCAAAGGCTGTCGGCGAGGAGTATGCGGGCGTTCAGGTCGCGACGGCGACAGTGCGTGCGAGACGGGTGGGCGAGGCGATCGTCGAGGAGAGCAGGCGCCGCGGTGTCGAAGCGATCGTGCTGAGCGCGGAGGAGCCCTCGAAGGTCCGCGGCGGGGTCCGTCTCGGCGGAAGGGCGGCGCCCATCGAAAACCACGTAGGCGAGGCGGCGAGGTACGTGATCGGCAAGGCGGACTGCCGGGTGATCCTCACTGCTCCGCCCGCGCGGGAGGCGAGCGCCGAGGGCGCCGCCGCGATGGGCTAACCTGCCGCACATGTTCATCCTCATCGTTGGAGCGGGGCGCGTCGGGGCAGCCGTTGCGAAGGCTGCCCGCGCTGCGGGCCACGAAGTCTCGGTCCTCGACGAGGATCCGCTCTCACACGAGCGGCTCGATGCGGGAACAGGCATCTCGTGGGAGGATTGGGAAGGGCTGTTCACGGTTGGGACAGCGCTCGAGACCGAAGCGCTCATCCAGGCTGGGATCGAACGCGCAGACGTGTTCATCGCCTCCACCGACGGTGACAACACGAACCTCATCATCTCCCAGATCGCAAAGAAGCGGTTCGGCGTCCCGACGGTGATCGCAAGGGTCATGGACCCCGCGAGGGCGACCTGGTACAGGGAGCAGGGCCTGCAGACGATCTCGCCCGCTGAGCACGCGATCGAGATGTTCGAGCACGCCCTCGGACTGGTTGCAGGCTGAGATGTACGTGATCATCGCCGGTGCCGGCAAGGTCGGCCGCAACCTCGCCCGCGAGCTGATCAGCAAGGGCCACGAGGTGACTCTGATCGAGGTCGACAGGGAGCGCTACCTGGCGATGGAGGAGGTCTTCGAGCACGCCGTCCAGTATGGGGACGCGACCGAGCTGTGGGTGCTCGAGCGGGCAGGGATCCAGCGTGCGGACCTCGTGATCGCCGTCACCGGTGATGACGAGGACAACATGCTCGTCTGTCAGGTGGCGAAGGAGAAGTACCTGTGCGAGCGGATCATCGCGCGGGTGAACAACCCTCGCAACCACGAGCACTTCAAGCTGCTCGGGATCCAGCCGGCGGTCTCCGCGACCGACCTGATCCTGCGCCTGATCGAGCACGAGGTCCCGCGGTACGGGCTCGTGCACCTGCTCGCCCTCGAAGAAGAGCGGCTCGAGATCATCGAGCTGGAGGTGAGCGCGGAGTCGCCGGTTGCAGGCGTGCGCGTCTCGGAGATAAGGCTGCCTGAAGGCAGCCTGATCATCTCCGTGCTCCGGAACGGATCAGGCTTCGTGCCGAAGGCGGACACGATCATAGAGGCGGGCGACGAGGTCCTGCTGGTGCTCGACCCAGGGCTCGAGGAGGCGATCACGCAGTTCTTCTCTGCGAACGGGAGGAAGGCGAGCGCCTGAGCGCACTGCGCCTCAGCCGTCGGGCCGCGGGTGCAGGGCCCCTGGCCGCAGGTTGCCTCCCGCGCCACGGCCCGTCGCCGAGCGGCGTGCCGTGGGCGCCTGGTTCCAGGACGCCTCGGCCTCCGTCCCCAACGGCGGTGCTGGCAGGCCCTGTGGCGCCGATGCGCCGCCTGGACTGGCCGGCGGCGCGGGGCGCAAGCGCCCCGCGGTGAAGCTATATCCTTGGCTGGACGCACCGTTCCGGGATAGTCCAACGGCAGCGACGCCCGGCTCTGGACCGGGAGATCGAGGTTCGAATCCTCGTCCCGGAGCTCCTTCTCGCCTCCGTTGGCGAATCGTCCCTGGGCCTGACGATCGGTTCTCTGACAGCGGTTCGCCGACCGCGCTTGCAGCGCTTCGCGCAGTGCTCGCACAGCGGCTCGCCCGTTGCTCGCACAGCGGCTCGCCGATCGATGTGAGAGCCCGCTGCAGGTGGGGCGGGGCGGTCACGCCGCCGCCTGGCCGACGTCCTCCGTCCAGTCCGCGTAGAGCTCGGCATAGCGTCCGCCGGCGGCGATCAGCTCGTCATGCGTGCCCTGCTCGACGATGCTGCCATGCTCGAGGACGACGATCCTGCTCGCCTGCCTGATCGTCGAGAGCCGGTGCGCGATGACGACCGCGGTGCGACCGGCGAGCAGGCGGCGCAGGCCGTCTTCGATCCTCGCCTCGGACTGCAGATCGACGTTCGAGGTCGCCTCGTCGAGGATCAGGATCCTCGGGTCGGCGATCAGGGCCCGCGCGAAGGCGATCAGCTGTCGCTGTCCGGCGGAGATCTGGGCGCCGCGCTCGCCGATCTGCGTCTCGTAGCCGCCTTCGAGGGTGAGGATCATCTCGTGCAGGCCGACCGCAGCCGCCGCGGCTTCGATCTGCTCGAGCGACGCCTCTGGCCGTCCAAAGCCGATGTTCTCGCGCACGGTGCCCGAGAACAGGAACGCCTCCTGCGGCACGATTCCCAGCTGGCGGCGCAGCGAGGCGGTGCTCACGGACCGCAGGTCGTGGCCATCGATCAGCACGCGGCCAGATGTCGGATCGTAGAACCGTGCCAGCAGCTTCGCCATCGTCGACTTGCCCGCGCCTGTCGCGCCGACGAGCGCGACCTTCTGCCCAGGGGGGACCTCGAGGTCTATGTCGCGCAGCGCAAGCGACCCAGAGCTGCCGCCGTAGCTGAAGCAGACCCGCTGGAAGCTGATCTCTCCCTTCAGAGCGGGCAGCTTCACTGCGTTCGCGGCGTCGCTGAGCGTGGGCTCGACGTCGAGCAGCTGGAAGATCTTCTCGAGTGCGGCCATCCCGGACTGGTATGTCGTGTAGAGCTGGGAGAGCTGCTGGATCGGTTCGAACAGGAACGAGAGCGCGGCGACGAAGGCGACGACCGTGCCGACGGTGATGTGCCCTTCGATTGCCTGGTAGCCGCCATAGAGGACGATCGCGCCGATCGCGACCCCAGAGAGCATTTCCACGGCGGGGAAGTAGCGCGCGTTCAGCACGACCGTGAGCATGTTCGCTTCGCGGTTGTCTTCGTTCAGTTCAGAGAAGGCGGAGATGTGGTGCTGCTCCTGGGCGAACGAGCGCACGACGCGGATGCCTGAGAGAGTCTCCTGCAGGTTGCCTGTGATCGCGCCGATCGTCTCCCTCGTGCGTCTGAACGCGGAGGCGGAGGCGATCCTGAACCAGAACGAGCCGCCGAGCAGGAACGGGAAGATGCAGAACGTGATCAGCGCGAGCTGAGGGTCGAGATAGAGCAGGATCGCGACCGTGCCGAGCAGCGTCAATCCCGCTTGGAACAGCGTCACGACGGAGTCTGTGACGAGCGTGTCGAGCGCCTCGACGTCGTTTGTGATGCGCGAGATCAGCACCCCTGTCGGCCTGCTCTCATAGAAGCCGATCGGCAGGGACTGCAGGTGGCCGAAGATTCGCAGCCGCAGGTCGGCGAGCGCGCGCTGGCCGATCCAACCGACGAGGTAGGTCTGCGCCCAGGTCATGCTCCACACGAGCAGGGCGGAGGCGAGGAACGCGATCACGGTGATGATCAGTGCGTTCACGTCGTGCCGCAGGATGCCTGCGTCGATCGCCTCCTTCGCCAGCAGCGGCGGCGCGAGCGCAGCGCCGGTGCCGAGGATCAGCGCGAGCAGCGTCAACGCCGCACGTCCCCTGTAGGGCCGAATGAGCGCCAGCAGGCCCTTCAGGTTGCGAAGGCGCGATCCCCTGCCAGGACGTGAGCCGTCCCACTCTGCGTGGCGCTGGCCACCGACGGCGCGACCCCCTCCGCCGCCCCGGCCGATGCCGCCGTGTCCCATCGCGCTCACAGTCGACCCCCTCCGCCGCCGCCCACCACGCTCGCCGCTGCCGTTTCGCTTCCCTGTGCGACGATCTTCCGGTAGAGCTCTGAGCTGTCGAGCAGCTCGTCGTGCTCGCCGGCAGCGACGATCCTGCCGGCGTGCAGCACCACTATTCGCTGCGCGAGAGAGATCGTTGAGAGGCGGTGGGCGATGATGATCGTCGTCCTGCCATCCATCGCCTCCGTGAGGGCGAGCTTCACCCGCTGCTCGGTCGAGGCGTCGAGGGCGGAGGTGGCGTCGTCGAGGATCAGAATCCTCGGGTCTGCGAGCAGGGCCCTTGCGATCGCGATTCGCTGGCGCTGGCCGCCGGAGAGGGTCAGCCCACGCTCCCCGACCCTCGTCGCAAAGCCATCTGGAAGCTGCGAGATGAACTCGGTCGCCTGAGCCCTGAGGGCGGCATGCTCCACCTCCTCGATCCCGGCTGTCGGCCTCGCGTAGGCGATGTTCTGCGCAACCGTCGCAGAGAAGAGGAAAGGGTCGGCGCTGACGATCGCGATGCTTGTGCGAAGCTCCTCGAGCCGCAGCCTGCGCACGTCGACGCCGTCGATCTCAACTGAGCCTGAGGTTGCGTCGTAGAGCCGCGGCAGCAGGGAGACGAGGCTCGTCTTGCCCGACCCTGTGCCTCCGACGAGTGCGACCGTGCTTCCGCCCTCGATCTCGAGGTCGACGTCTCGCAGCACCGCCTTGCCGTGCACTGCCGCGGCGGTCGAGCCCGCGCCTGAGGAGGCCGGCGCAGCTCCCGCGAGCTCGTCGCCTGGCGCCGCGTAGGTGAGCGTCACTTTGCGAATCTGCACCGAGCCGCAGCCCGCCGGCATCGGCTGCGCATCGGCCGCCTCGCTCATCTCGGGAGCGCGGTCGAGCAGTTGAAAGATCCGGGCGCCAGAGGCGGTCGCGCGCTGGGCCAGCCCGAGGGTGACGCCGAGGGTGCGCATCGGGCCGATCAGCATGTTCAGCAGGAAGTAGAAGGCGGTGAAGCTGCCGAGCGTCAGGTGGGCGTGTATGACGCGCTCTCCCCCGACCAGGAGCACCGCGGAGAGGCCAAGCTGCGGCAGGAACCCTATGATCGGGTTGAACTTCGCCTCCAGCCGCGTCGCGACCATCGCCTGGTCGAAGACCCTCGTCACCCGATCGCTGAACTTCCTCATCATCTCGCGCTCGCGAGCGAAGGCCTTCACGACGCGCACCCCAGAGATGCTCTCCTCCGCGCTCGCCGTCAGCTCGGCGATCCTCTGCTGCACCTCCTGGATTGCGGGTCGCGCGGTGCGCCCGTACCTGTTCGCGATCACGACGACGAACGGCACCGGTGCGATCGCGATCAACCCCAGCGTCGGCTGGATCGCGATCATCAGGGCTGCGGCGAGCAGGATCGTCAGCGCCGATTGGATGATGAAAACGAGTCCGTACCCGAGGAAGAAGCGCACGGCCTGCAGGTCGACTGTGACGCGAGACATCAGCTGGCCGGTCTGCTGACGGTCGAAGAATGAGAGCTCGAGCTGCTGCAGGTGGCGATAGAGCAGCTGCCGCAGGTCGTACTCGATGCCGAGCGAGACCCTGCCCGCCACCATCCGTCGGGCGTACGTCAGCGCCCAGCGGACGATGACGACGCCGAAGATCGCAACGGCGATGTACAGGATCGTGTGCAGATCGCGTGTGCGCACTGCGGCGTCGTGGTGGGCGGCGGCCGCAGAGCCCTTCCTGACCGTTTCGACCGCGAGGCCGGTGAGGTAGGGCAGGGCGACGGTCATCGCCATCGCTGATGCAGCGAGAAGGATCGAGGCGAGCAGCCCTCTCTTGTAGGGCTCGAGGAATCCGAGCAGTCGGTGGAAGGTCGCCATAGTTGCGCGGTCAACGATTATTGCAGCCGCCCTCGGGGTGGCCGCCATCGCAGCCTCTGCCGGCCGCCGGTACCCTCAAAGCATGGCTGCGACCGATTGGAGCGAGGACGCGCATCCGCGATCGGGGCTGTGCACCGAATGCGCGCATCGCAGAGAGGTGCGCAACAGCCGCGGCTCGGTCTTCACGCTCTGCGAACGCTCTCGGACCGACCCAACCCAGCCGAAGTATCCGCGACTGCCTGTTCTGCGCTGCGCAGGGTTCGAAGCCTCGGAGGCCAGCCGGCCTGAGCGCTGATCGCGCCACGCTCGAGGGTGAGGGCTGCCGCGATGAGGTGGCCCCGCCTGTGCGAGCAGGCGTTCCGACCGGCTGAACCCGTACACTTCAGTCAGAGGAATGGCGGCATAGCGATGCCGCTGCGTTTTGGTCCACTTCGTCAACCCCCCTTGTGATGCCTGTACGAAACCGAATTAGCGGCGGTGCGACGCTGAGCGCACCGCGCCGCCGGCGCGTCAGCCGGCGGCCTGCAGCAGGCGCGCGTGCGTCTCAGCGCACGCGCGTGCAGGAGATCCAGCGCGCGCGGATCATCGCCGCGATGGCGAGCGCCGTCTACCAGCGCGGCGCGGTGAACGTGTCCGTCGCTGACGTCACGGCTCACGCCGGCGTCTCCCGTCGCACCTTCTATGAGGCGTTCGCCAACGGCGAGCAGTGCCTGCTCGCCACCCTCGAGGACGCCTTTGAGCAGACGCGCCGGACAGTGCTGGAGGCGTCTGAGAGCGCGGGCGACACCTGGAGAGAGAGGATGCGAGCAGGGATGTGTGCGCTGCTCACCTGCTTCGAACGGCGCCCAGAGATCGCCTACCTGCTCGTCGTCGAGTGGTTCGCAGCGGGGCCAGCTGCACTCGCGCTGCGCGAGCGGGCGATCGCCCAGCTCGCCGCTGCCCTCGAGGCTGGCCGCGAGCAGCGAACTCTGCGCAGCGAGCTGCCTCAGCTCACCTCGGAGGCACTCATCGGCGCATGCGTTGCGGTTCTGCACAGACGTCTCCTCGAGGACAGGCGCACCCGTGGGAAGGCGCGATCACCACGCCTCGCGGAGCTCACCGGGCCGCTCATGAGCATGATCGTGCTGCCATACCTCGGTGCCGCCGCTGCCGGCAGGGAGCTCGCCCAGCCGCTGCCGGACGCCTCCTCAGCAGATGACGGAGCGTCCCTCCCCGCGCCGCTGCAGCTCGAGATGCGCCTCACCTATCGCACGATTGCCGTACTGAAGGCGATCGCCGCCGACCCAGGCGCCTCCAATCGTGCGATTGCAGAGGCGGCTGGCGTCGCCGACCAGGGTCAGATATCGAAGCTGCTCGCACGGCTTCAGTCCCTTGGACTGCTGCGCAACGCACACGCGAACGCCGGTGCGAACGGAAAGCCGAACTCCTGGACACTCACTGCGAAGGGGCGAAAGCTCGAGCGCTCGCTGCAGCTGTGATGACTTGAGCTCCGTCAGCCTGCGAGCGCGCCTGCCTGCTCCACTGCGCCTTCGCCCGCCGCCTCGCGGTCGGTCGAGGCGACGAAGTCGCCGCTTCTCACGAGGGTGAAGGCACAGATCGCGCCGATGAAGGCGACGCCTGCGGCGATCAGCACGATTCTGTCCAGCGCGTTCGCGAATCCACCACGATAAGCGTGGGCGAGCGCTGCCGCGGTGCCCGCTCGGAGGCTGTGGAAGACCTCTGCCACTTCGCCTGAGGCGAGCAGCGTCGCAAGACGACCGTGCGCGGCGCTCTCCGCAGCCGCCGCAACCCCTCCATGCGCCAGAGAGCCCATCGTGCTGCTCACGACCTCGTGCTCGAAGATCGCGCCGAGCCCGGCGATCCCTGTCGCGATGCCCACCTGACGGAAGGTGCTGTTGATGCCGGAGGCCATGCCGCTGCGGGAGAAGTGCACGACCCCGATCGCCGTCGAGGCGAGTGGCGGATTCACCAAACCGACGCCTGCGCCTGCGAGCACGAAGCCGGGCACGAGGACGGTCCAGCTGCTGCCAGCGCTCACCGCGCTCATCGCCGCAAGCCCTGCACCGACGAGCACGAGGCCGAAGCCGAGCAGCAGCCTCACAGGCACGTGCACCGTCAAGCGGCCTGCGATCGGGGCGACGGCGAAGGAGAGCAGGGTCACAGGAAGGAAGCGCAGGCCCGCCGCCAGCGCGCTGTAGCCGAGCACGTCCTGGATGTAGAGGGTGAGGTACAGAAACATTGCGAAGATCGACGCTGAGAGCGCGAAGGCGACGATGCTCGCGCCGAGAAACGCCCGCCTCCTGAACAGGGACAGGTCGAGCATCGGGCGCTGCTGGACCAGCTCCGCGGTCAGGAACACGCACATCAGCGCCCCTGATCCGATCAGGAAGGCGAGGATGAGGGTTGAGCTCCACCCTTCTTCGTTGCCCTCTGAGAGTGCGTAGACGAGCAGGAAGAGGGCTCCTGAGAAGGTGATCAAGCCGACCCAGTCGACCCTGGTCGCCTCTCGGTCGCGCGACTC
This sequence comes from Actinomycetes bacterium, assembly GCA_021792455.1. Taxonomy (GTDB): domain Bacteria; phylum Actinomycetota; class Thermoleophilia; order Solirubrobacterales; family Solirubrobacteraceae; genus Palsa-744. The sequence continues at coordinate 27,996 of JAJYUP010000013.1, forward strand.
CGCCACCTTCAGCACGCTCAGCAGCAGCGCGGCCGCTCCGATCGGCACGTTGACGAAGAAGATCCATTTCCAGCCGATACCGGAGGTGATGATCCCCCCGAGCACGGGGCCGACTGCGACCGCTGCGCCTGTCACCGCGCCGAAGGCGCCGAAGGCGACACCCCGCTCACGGCCGTGGAAGGCCTGCGCGATCAACGCGAGCGAGGTTGCGAACATCAGCGCACCGCCGATCCCCTGCGCCGCGCGCGCGAGGTTCAGCATCAACGGGCTCGTTGAGAGCCCGCTCACCGCAGAGCAGCAGGTGAACAGCAGAAGCCCCGCAAGGAAGACGCGCTTGCGCCCGATCAGGTCGGCGAGGGCGCCACCAGTCAGGAGGAACGCTGCGAGCGTCAGCGCGTAGGCGTTGACGACCCACTGCAGGTCGGAGAAGGAGGCGTGCAGTGAGCGTTGGATCGATGGCAGCGCAACGTTCACGACAGTGATGTCGAGCAGAAGCATGAAGATCGCGACGCAGACCGCGATCAGCGTCCACCACTTGCGCTCCATGGAGGCCAGCCTAGCGGCGCATCGGCCGGCGGTTCGGAGGCGGCGCGGCCGCTCGTTCGGGCGGATCGGCGAGACGCGTGCCATCAGCCACTGCGAAGCTCCTCGATCCTGCATCTGATCCGCCTGCGCGCGCTGCACAGCTCCTCCTGCAGGCGGGTGAGGTCGGCAAGGCGCGCCTGCACGAGCTCGAGCTGCTTCTCGACGTGCTCGAGAGCCTCTTCGAGCAGGCCCTTCCGTCTGTTCGCGTCGACGCCGCCACGTCGCAGCTGCTCTTTCACCGCGGATCGCGCCTCCTCGGCGGCGAGCAGCGTCTTCAGCTGCTCGAGAGAGACGCCGAGCAGCTGCTTGAAGCGCATCACCTCTCGGAGGCGGTCGACCTCCTCCTCGGAGTAGAGCCTGTGCGACCCGCTCGTTCTCGGCAGCGACTCTTGCAGAAGCCCGATTTCCTCGTAGTAGCGGATCGTCCTTGGTGTCGTGCCGACAAGCTTTGCGACGTCTCCGATGCGCAGCGCCCCCGCAGGGGAGAGGGCGTCTGCCGCCCCCGTCGAGCCGATCGCAGGCTGCGGTCTGAGCCCAGGGGTCGTCTTCGTCATCTGTTCAGAGGGATGCTTCACAACAGTTCTCGCCTACGGTGGTGGCGGAAGGCTCGCTGTCTCGCAAGCTCACGTCAACGTAAGGATTGGATGGTAGCGTCGAGCGTGCTAGAACCGCTGCAGCGAATTCGATGCTGGAGGCGCGATGGAGCGCAGGATCATCAAGAGCGATGAGGAGTGGCGCCGTCAGCTCTCGCGAGAGAGCTATGAGATCCTGCGTCAGGCCGGCACTGAGCTCCCGTTCAGCGGGCAGTATGTCGACACCGACGATGAGGGCGTCTATAGGTGCGCCGGATGCGGCGCAGAGCTGTTCCGCTCGCAGGCGAAGTTCCACTCTTCCAGCGGGTGGCCAAGCTTCACGCAGCCGATGCTCGCCGACGCCGTCGAGCTGAGGGAGGACAAGAGCCACTTCATGCTGCGTACTGAGGTGCTCTGTCGAGGCTGTGGCGGCCACTTGGGCCACGTCTTCGACGACGGACCCGCCCCTACGGGACAGCGGTGGTGCATCAACTCTGCTGCCCTGCGCTTCGCACCAGAGGAGCCTCCAAAGGGGTGAGGCGCCTCGCGGCAGCGCCGGCGTCGCCTGCAAGCGCCTTCAGGCGGCGCAGATGGTGATGGTCGGCCACAACAAGCGCCTCAGCGAGCCCCTGCGCTCGACGACCGCTGGCAGGATCGGTGCGCTGCTCGTCGCCTCTGGCATTCTCTGCGCGACGGTTGCGGTGCTCGTCATCGGCCTCACCTCCTCTGCGAGGCTCCGCCCTGGGTGCATCTCCGTCAGCTCTGCGAGCACGGTTGGAGGCGTTCTCACGAGCGCCTGCGGCAGCAGGGCGAAGGAGATCTGCGCGCATCCTGCAGAGAACCCTGGACTCGCTCTGCATCACAGGCTCCAAGAGGCCTGCAGGCGCGCGCGCCTGCCGTAGCGCGTCGCGGGTGACGTGCCGTGCGCCCGTCGCGCGTTTCAGCCGCAGCGCCGCGTGCCCGTCGCGTCCTGCCGCCGCAGCGCCCCAGTGCGCAAGCGCCGTGTGCCCGTCGCGTCCAGCGCTCCTCATCCCGCAGCTCCGCGCGCCTTGGCCAGATGTCGAAACATCACGTCGAAGCGTTGGCCAAGGCTCCCTACCGAATGCGCCTCAGCCTCGATTCCATGCTCGCAACGTGGCTGGCGCCCCGCGATCGCTCGTGGGTGTCGGCTTCCACCCACGAGCGAATGGAGGCACATGCACTTCGCGACGGTCGCAGAATGGACCCCCTACCTCAAATGGCTCAACCCAGGCGACAACGCCTGGCAGATGACGGCTGCGACGCTCGTCGGGCTGATGAGCGTCCCCGGGCTTGCCGTCTTCTATGGCGGGGTGATGCAGAAGCGCTGGTCTGTCAACAGCATGATGCTCACGTTCGTCGCCTTCTCGCTCGTCCTCGTCGCCTGGTGCCTCTGGGCGTTCAAGATGGGCTTTGGCCAGCCGATCGGCAACGGCAGCGGCTTCTTCTCCACCTTCTGGGGCGTGCCTGGGAGCATCCTTGGACACGTCGGCGAGGAGGGCCAGGCGCTCATCCCGTCGATAAAGACCGGGCCGCCGTTCCATTTCCCGACCTCGACGCTCGCCTACTTCCAGTTCGTCTTCGCCGCGATCACTCCGATCCTCATGCTCGGCTCCGTGCTCGGCAGGATCAACCTGAAGGCCTGGATCCCGTTCGTGCTGCTCTGGATCACCGTCGTCTACACGATCAATGCGTTCCTCATCTGGGGAGGCGGATTCTTCGCCGCCCATGGGGCCATCGACTACTCAGGCGGCTACGTCATCCACCTCGCAGCTGGCGTCTCAGGGTTCGTCGCAGCCGCGGTGATCGGGCCAAGGCTCCAGCGCGACAGGGAGATCGACGCCCCGAACAACCTGCTGATGGTCGCCGTCGGGGCGGGTCTGTTGTGGCTTGGTTGGAACGGATTCAACGGCGGCGACTCCTACTATGCAGGCGCGAACGCCTCCGCTGCGGTGCTCAACACGAACCTCTGCACCGCGGTTGCGATGCTCGTCTGGATCGGCTGGGACTACGTCTACAAGGACAAGCCATCGCTGCTCGGCTCGATCAACGGCATGATCACCGGGCTCGTCGCGATCACACCTGCAGCCGGGTTCGTCAACGGATATGGAGCGCTCATCATCGGCGTCGTCGCCTCGACGATCGTGTGGATGGCGATCAGGTACCTGAGCAGGGCGCCTCTGTTCAGAAAGGTCGACGACACCCTTGGCGTCGTCTACACCCATGGGATCGCGGGACTGTGCGGCGGCCTGCTCGTTGGGGTGCTTGCGAACTCGAAGATCATCGAGTACTTCGGGCTGAAAGGAACAGCTGCGATCTCCGCAGTCGGTGGCCTGCACCTGCTGAAGTGGCAGGCGCTCACCGCGCTGTGGGTCATTCTCTTCAGCGGGACCGCGACGTACATCCTTCTCAAGCTCGTTGGCATCTTCATCCCGCTCAGGCTCTCTGAGAGGGAGCTCGAGATCGGCGATCACGCGATCCACGGCAACGAGGTCTACCCGTCGGACGTGCCGACGCTTGGCGGCCCTCATCACGCCCCTTGGAGTGCGCCCGCCCCCGCCCTCGAGGGCGGCTCGAGCTGAGACGCAGGCTCACAGGACCATCGACGACGGCCAGGCATCTGCCTGGCCGTCGTTTCGTTGGAGGTCGATGGAGGGGTGACCGCGGCGCATGCGCCGCGGTCCAGGGTCGGCGCATGCGCCGACCCACAGGGGCGCGCATGCGCGCCCCTGCACAGATGAGAGGGGAGGGGGAGCGGGAGCTGCTCCTAGCCGAAGTGGCCCCAGTGGGCGGCGACGATGAGAAGCACCCCGCCCGCCGCGAGCAGGGCTCCCGCCAGCATCGTCCTGCCCGGAGCGAATCTCAGCGGCGGCAGGTGGGCGAGTACGACCCAGACGCCGGCTATCGCGATCAGCAGGAAGCCGATCTCCGCGAGATGCCTGCCGGTTTCGACCGTCATCGCAAACAGAAAGCTCATCCAGTCCCCACTTCCAGTGTCGAGGTCGGTGCCTGCGTGCTCGTGGTCGGGGAAGCGGGATCGCCCCCATCCCCGTCTCTCATGCGCTGTGTGTCCGTGCCGATCGGGCAGGCGATGCCCGTGCCCCCGAGTCCGCAGTACCCAGAGGGATTCTTCGCGAGGTACTGCTGGTGGTGAGCCTCGGCATAGTAGAAGTGCGAAGCATGCGCGATATCGGTTGTGATATCGCCGAACCGCCTGGATCGCAGAGCATCTCCATAGAGGCGTCTCGATGCTGCCGCCGCGTCGCGCTGGGCCTGTCCATTCGTGAAGATCGCGGAGCGATACTGCGTGCCGACGTCGTTTCCCTGACGCATCCCCTGAGTCGGGTCGTGTCCCTCCCAGAATGTCTTCAGGAGCCGCTCGTAGGGGATCTGATCGGGCCTGAAGACGACTAGGACCGCCTCAGCATGCCCGGTCATTCCTGAGCAGACCTCCTCATAAGTCGGGTTCGGGGTGTATCCGCCGCTGTAGCCGACCGCTGTGACGTGCACGCCTGGGAGTCGCCAGAACAGCCTCTCCGCCCCCCAGAAGCAGCCAAGCGCAAAGATCGCCGTCTCGCAGCCCTCTGGGAAGGGTGGTTGCAGCGGCGTTGCAAGAACGTGATGGATGCCGTCTGAGAGCACTGGGTCCGCCCGCCCCTCGAGGGCCTCACGCTCGTTGACGAGCCGCGTCTTTGAGGAGCCGAGCATCAGAGAGCCAAGTGTACATGCGCACGAGGTCGTCCACTGCTCAGCGCCTGGACGCCTGCTGTCCGACCGACTCCCCGGCGCGCGGCGCGCTCTTCGCGGTCGGGGTTTCGTTTCTCGGGCAGCGGGCAACACTGACTGCAGGAGCATCCCTCCCTCATTCCCTCCCCCGATCGGCCCGCTGCCCCCGGCGGGCCGATCCGTCTGGGCACGCGAGGAGCCTGACCTCGCGGAGGGTGCGGTGCGGCAGCGGTCGAGATCCTTGGGGGCCTCATCTCGCGAAGAGCCTGATCTCGCGGCCAGCTTCGCATCGCGGATCGGCATCCAGCGGAGGCTGTCCTCCTCCGGGGGCTGCTAGAACGCGGGCGGTGAGCCCCCGCATCACGAAGCGGCTGACGTTCATCATGGCGCTTGGCTGTGGAGTGTCCGTCGGCAACCTCTACTACGCCCAGCCGCTCCTGAACGTCATCGCCCGCAGCCTTCACGTCGGGTACGGACAGGCGGGCCTCCTCGTCACGCTCAGCCAGATCGGCTACGCCCTCGGCCTCGTTTTGCTCGTGCCTCTCGGCGATCTCATCCAGAGGCGTCGACTCGTCGTCAGGACCCTTCTGCTCACGGCGATCTCGCTCGCTGCCGCGGGCCTCGCGCCGTCGCTGAACGCGCTCGACATCGCGATCTTCGTCGTCGGTGCGAGCACAGTCATCCCTCAGATCCTCGTGCCCTTTGCCGCGGAGCTCGCCCCAGCTGAGCAGCGGGGCAGGGTCGTTGGGGCGGTGATGAGCGGCCTGCTCGTAGGCGTGCTGCTCGCGCGCACGGTCGCTGGCGTGCTCGCCCAGCTCGGCAGCTGGCGGATCGCGTTTCTCGCAGCCGCCGGCGCGATGATCGCGCTCGCAGCGCTGCTGCGCAGGGAACTGCCTGAGGTGCCTGTGGCAGTGAAGATCAGCTATCGGGCACTGCTGCGCTCGGCTGGGTCGATCGCGCTCGAGGACTCGCTGATCAGGTGGCGCTCGCTCTTCGGCGCTGTCGGGTTCGCCTGCTTCAGCGTGCTGTGGACCTCGATCTCGTTCCTGCTCTCAGGCGCCCCATACCACCTCGGCCCGGCGCTCATCGGACTGTTCGGGCTGCTTGGCGCCGCTGGCGCGATGATGGCGAACGTCGCCGGCAGAATCGCCGACGCCGGGTTCACGCGCGCAGCGACCGGGGTCCTCTTCGCGCTGCTCAGCGCCTCATTCGGGCTGCTGATCGCCGGCAGGTCAGACCTGCTGCCCCTCATCGGCGGGATCCTGCTGCTCGATCTCTCCGTCCAGGGCATCCACATCCTCAACCAGGCGACGATCTACGCCAGGCACCCAGAGGCGAGGGGCAGGGTGACGACGATCTACATGACGAGCTACTTCGCAGGTGGGGCGGTCGGCTCCGCGGTCGCATCCGCGCTGTATGGGAGCGAAGGGTGGCGGGGGGTCTGCCTGCTCGGCGCAGGCCTTGGGCTGCTTGGGCTGCTGTCATGGCTGCTCCAGGGCCTCGCGCGCGGACCTCGGCAGCGGCAGGGGACGGGGCTGCGATCCGGCGGGCAGGAGGCGTTCTCGCCACGCAGTCGGCGGCTCACAGCTCGCACTCGGCGAGGCACCGCCGATTCCGAGCTTGCGAGCGCCGCCGATCAGGGGGAGGGCTCGCGCAGCGCGCCTGTGTCAGGGTCGTAGATGAGGCCCCTCACCGTCTCGCGAAAGGGCAGCTCTCGGCTTGCGCGCAGCCGGGCGACGCTCGCCGCCAAGGTCGCCTCCAGGTCGTCGAAGGCGCCGAGCCGCCAGGAGGGGAGGACCCCACTCTCGGCGAGGGCGGCCTTGAAGTCGTCCTCTGAGGCGTTGAGCAGGCCGCACTGCTCATGCATGATCACGAGCACCTCCTGCGTTCCCAGCAGCCGCTGGGAGACGCTGAGGGACCGGATCGCATCATCGGTCGCAAGAGCTCCTGCGTTTCTGAGGATGTGCGCCTCGCCAACCCGAAGCCCAAGCATCCTCAGCGGGTCGAGGCGTGCGTCCATGCACGTCAGAACCGCGAGCTTGCGCTGTGGCGTCGCGGTGAGCTCAGGCGTTGCGAGCTGCTCGGAGCGCTGCGGTGCGGAGGCGAGGATCTCGTCTGTCGTCGTCATCGGCCTTCGTCCCTTCTCGGCGTGATCAGCCCCAATCCTCCGTCGCCCTCGTCGGAGGTGATCGTAGCTGTGGCAGCTGCGCACGTGCGTTGTGCTCCACAGCCCACCTCGCTCCAGGGCTCTGCGCGGCTGCTTGGCGCGGATCGGGCGGCGGTGACCCATCGCCCACCTCGCTGTCGGGCTCTACGCGGTTTGAGACGGCGCTTGCGAGCCCCCCTGCATTCGCTGCCCCGCTGCCGTCGCTTGGGTGCGCTGCCGTCCGCGCAGCGTGCCGGAGTAGGCGCGGTCGGGCACCTCGATCGCCAGAGCATCTACGCATCGAGGCCGGCGGGCGACAGCGTGCCGGAGTATGCGCGGTCCAGCACCTCGATCGCGTGCAGCACAGGCGTGGTGTCCCCAAGTGCGCGCAGATGCGCCTCTATCTGCAGCATGCAGCCGACGTTCGAGGTCGCGATGAGGTCGGGAGAGGCTTCGAGCAGTCGCTTCGCCTTGCGACGGCCAAGCTGCGCGGCGATGCGAGGCTTGTTGAGGTTGTAGGTCCCCGCCGAGCCGCAGCACAGCTCCCACTCTGCCGGCTGAACCAGCGTCACATTGCCGATCGCCCGCAGCAGTGCGCGGGGCTGCACGCGCAGCGATTGGGCGTGAGCGAGGTGGCAGGCGTCGTGGCAGGCGATTCGCAGCGGCGTTGACGCCGACGGCGGAGCGGCGGTGAGGCCGATCTCCGTGAGCAGTGCAGAGATGTCGCGCACCTTGCCTGCAAAGCTGCGCGCACGCTCCTCGTCGGGGTCGCCGGCGAAGAGCAGGGGGTACTCCTTCATCCCTGAGCTGCAGCCAGCGGTCGTGCTGACGATCGCGTCGAGGTCTTCGTCGAACGCGTCGAGGTTGCGCCGTGCGCGAACGCGCGCCTGCCGCAGAGCGCCGGCGTGCAGGCTGAGCGCCCCGCAGCAGCCTGCCTCGCTTGGCGTGATCGCCTGAATTCCGTTGCGCGCGAGCACGCGCTCGGCTGCGCGGTTGATCTGCGGTGCGAGCACCTGCTGTGCGCAGCCCGCAAGCAGGCCGACACGCCCCCTGCCTGCCGGGGGCGGGCCATCCCCCTGCTGCGTTGTGGGGCTGCTGCCCTTCACGGGCTGGCGGGTGCTCTGCGCGGCCGTGGCGAGGCGCTCGAGAGCCGCTGCGATGCTCGCCTGCAGCTCGTCGCCGAGAAGGGGACGCAGCGGACGCAGCAGTCGGGTGACCCTCAGCGCGAGGCGCAGCCTCGAGGGGGACTGGACGGTGCCAAGCAGCAGAGAGCGGAGGAGGCGCTCTGGGAACGGGCGCCTGCACTCGCTGTCGATATAGGCCCGGAACGGTGTGATCAGATCCCGGTAGGCGACTCCTGAGGGGCAGGCGGTCTCGCACGCCAGGCAGGAGAGGCAGTTGTCGATGTATGGTCGTGCGCTGCGAAGGTCGATCGCACCTTCGAGGGCCTCCTTCATCAGGACGATCCGCCCTCTCGGAGAGTCCATCTCCTCGCCGAGCGTGAGGTATGTAGGGCAGCTCGACAGGCAGAACCCGCAGTGAACGCAGGAGCTGATCGCCTGCGCCGCCCCTGAGCCCGCCACGCCGAGCTTTTCTGCTTCGATCGAGTGGCGCATATCAGCGGAGAGGCAGGAACCTCTCCACAGGGTCGAGGGCACGACGGATCCGCTCCCCGAAGGCACCGCCTCCTGCCGCTGGGCAGGAGCCGCTCGCCCCGCTGCCGATCCCAGCGGCCGTGCCGCTCGCCGTCTCGCCGCCCGCTCGCGCCGCGGACCCGCCAAGGAGCGGCGGAATCGCAGCGCGACTGCCTCCTGAGGCCCCTCTCAGCACGATCGCGCGCAGGCCGATGGTGCGGAGGAGGAGATCGAGCTCGCTGAGCGGCCGGCTCTGTGGCCAGCCGATGATCGCCGCTTTGCCGCCAAGGCTCAACCGCAGCTTCGCGCCCCTTCCCGCAAGGGCCTGTTCCAAGGCGGGCGTGGAGCCGAGGTGCATCGCCACCCTGACGAGCAGCTCGCTCTCATCGACCCAGGAGAAGCGCGCTGCATCGCTCCACAGCGCCGCGTCCTCCGCATCCTCTGCGCACCTGGAGGGCATGTTCAGGAGCGCCGCGCAGCGCGCCGCGCGAGCGCGAAGGTCGGCGCGCCTGCCGCCGAGACGCACCAACAGCCTGCCCTCCGGCTCGACGTCGAGCGCGAGGATCTCGACGGGCGCGCGCCCAAGGCAGGCAAGCGCGGTGAGCGCCTGTGCTCGATCATCCGGGTGCGCGAGGATCGTGATCGCAGCCTCTGGGCGAGGCAGGACCTTCAGGGACAGCCGCGTGATCACGCCAAGGCGCCCGATCGACCCGACGAGCAGCTTCGGCAGGTCGAACCCCGCCGCGTTCTTGACGACCCTGCCGCCGCCCCGCACGACTGCGCCCGTGCCGTCGATCAGCTCGATCCCGAGGACGAAGTCACGCACGCCACCGTGAAGATGGGCGCTGCACCCTGATACGCCTGCAGCGACTGCCCCGCCAAGCGTCGCGCCGGCCGCCGCGAGCGGCGGATCGAATGGGAGCCACTGGCCGTGCTCGGCGAGCAGCGCATCGACCTCAGCGACTTGCGTGCCGGCGAGCGCCGTCAGCGTCAGCTCAGCAGGGTCGTAGTCGAGGATCCCCGACAGGTGCGAGATGTCGAGCAGCTGGGCGCCCCCCGCTGCGCTGCAGGAGAGCGCGGGCTTGCTGCGCCCGCCGACGGGCAGCAGCTTCGGCAGGCTCCTCACGGCGTCCTGAAGGCGCTCGATCTCTTTGGCGACCCCTGCCGAGCGGCGCGTCGCGGCGGTGCCTGCTGAGCGGCCATCGAGTCGCGGTGGCGTGGAGGCACCGTCGTCTCGCCCGCCTCGCTTCCGCGCTGCATCTGGCGCCCGCAGCCGCTGTCGCCGCTCATCCTCAGGCGGCCAGAGCCCCGTTCTCCGCTCATCCTCAGGCGGCGAGAGCCCCATTCGCCGCTCATCCTCAGGCGGCCAGGGGAGCATCTTGCCGCGGTTTGCGATCTGCGCGGGGTCGATCGAGGCGCGCAGCCGCTGCATCACCTCGAGATCCTGCTCGCTGAACATCAGCTGCATGTGCTGCAGCTTCTCTACCCCGACGCCATGCTCGCCGGTGATCGACCCGCCGAGGGAGACGCACATCTGCAGGATCTCACCGGCGAGGCGCTCCGCCGCCTGAAGCGCCCCCTGGCGTCGTGCGTCGAAGAGGATGATCGGGTGCAGGTTGCCATCGCCGGCGTGGAACACGTTTGCGATCTGCATGCCGCTGTCCCTGCTCATCCTCTCGATCTCCGCGAGGGCCTCGCCAAGGCGCGTGCGCGGGACGACGCCATCCTGGACGATGTAGTCGGGGGCGAGCCAGCCGACGGCAGAGAAGGCGCTCTTGCGGCCCCTCCAGATGAGCGACTGCTCGTCAGGCTGCCTGCTCCTCAGCACCTCCGCGGCGCCGGAGGTCCTCAGCAGGTCCGTCAGCTGTGATGCATCGGCGCGCACGACGTCGTGCTCGCCGGCAAGCTCGACGATCAGCAGCGCCGCCGCATCGGGATAGCCCGGTTTCACCGCCGCCTCCGCCGCTTCGATCGCGAGCGCATCCATCATCTCGATCGCGACGGGCAGGATTCCCGCCTCGATTATCTGCGCCACCGCCTCACCCGCCGCCTCGAGCGAACCGTAGGCCGCGAGAGATGTCTCTGTGAGCTCCGGCAGAGGGATGAGGCCGACCGTCATCTCGAGCGCGATGCCGAACAGCCCCTCGCTGCCGCAGAACATCCCGACCCAGTCTGGTCCCGCGGTCTCCGTCGAGTCGTCCCCGAGCTCGACGACGACGCCATCTGGCAGGACGGCTTCGATGCCGAGCACGTGATTTGCCGTCATCCCGTGCTTGAGGCAGTGAGCTCCGCCGGAGTTGAACGCGATGTTGCCGCCGATCGTGCACACCGACTCGCTCGACGGGTCAGGGGCATAGGCGAGGCCGTGCCCAGCTGCTGCCCTGCTGAGGGCGAGGTTCACCACTCCTGACTGTACGCGGGCAGTTCTCGACTCAGGGTCTATGTCCAGGATCTCGTTCAGCCTGTTCAGGGCGATCACGATCCCGCCCTCGACGGGCAGCGAGCCGCCAGACAGCGACGTGCCGCTGCCGCGGGCGACGAACGGAATCGCGTGCTCGCTGCAGGCGGACACGGCCGCGACCACCTCGTCCCTCGTCTCCGGGATCACGACCGCGAGCGGCAGTTGCCGAAAGGCCGTGAGCGCGTCGGAGGCGAAGACCGCAAGCTCGGCGGGCTCCGTGAGCAGACGTGAACGAAATCCGATCTCGGCAAGGGAGCGGAGGATCTCCTGTCCGCTGCGCAGGCTCTCCGCGCCCGAGCTGGAGGCGCCACGCCTGGTGCGAGGCCGCCATCGCCTGTTCCGCCCGACCTCCCGCTTCCCGCGAGCGATCCGGCGCGCGCTTCGCGGCACCTGCTCCGCCTCGGCAGCCGTGTCTGACTCCAGCCCGCGCACATGTGGCACTATCGCAGGGTGGCAGCTGAGACGCAACATAGACGCAAGAGGGACACAAGCGCGCCGAGGGCGAATGCGAGCGCACGTGCTCACGCCTACACGAAGGAGCGGATCCTCGACGGCAGCCTCGGCGCTGGAGAGGTGATCAGCGAGGGCGAGATCGCGGAGGCGATCGGCACGAGCCGCACGCCTGTGCGTGAGGCGTTTCTTCGGCTGGAGTGCGAAGGCCTGCTTCGCCTCTACCCGAAGCGCGGAGCGCTCGTCGTCCCGATCTCCCACAGTGAGGTGGAGAGCGTGATGGAGACCCGTCTGCTGATCGAGCGGTTTGCCCTCAGCAAGGTGATCGCGCTTGGCATCGATCTCGCGGCGCCCCTCGCGCAGGTGATCGCCCGCCAGCGGGAGCTGAGAGGCGGCCGCGATCGTCGCGAGTTCGTCGAGGCAGATCGCCAGATGCACCGGCTGATCGTCGCGGCGACGGGCAACGAGATCATCCTGCAGCTGCACGACTCGATGCGGGATCGGCAGAGCCGCATAGGGCTGATCGCGCTCGCGAGGCAGGATCGCCGTGTCGATGAGATCATCGAAGAACATGCAGCGATCGCCGCGGCGCTCGGAGCTGCAGAAGAGCAGAGGGCGCTCGCCCTTCTCGACCGGCACCTCCATGCAACTCTGATGCTGCTGCGCGGGCCCGCCTACCTGCGAGACTTCCGCATCGAGGGCTGACGGCAGACCGTCGCATCGCCGCCGACGCGAGTCTCGCGACCTCTTGCGCGGGCGGGCGGGACGCCACGACCGCACCGCCGCGTTGGAACCCCTGCCACGAGCTCTTGCGCGGGCGGGGGACGATCTTCGCGCTCCGATACGCTGAGGAGGCGAAGCACAACCCCCAAGGAGGAGCTCATGGAGACACCGGTCGCAGGCGGGGCCTCACTCGGAGCCCAGTCCGCTCAGGCCACCGGCAACTCGCCCGCGCCCGCCGCCGCTCCGCGGATTCCCGCCTCCACCACCGTCGGCGCCGTCCATCTCACGGTCTCCGACCTGCAGCGCTCGCTCGACTTCTATCAGCGTGCGATCGGCCTCGAGTCGCTTCGAGGTGAGAGCACCGCCGCCTCACTCGGCGTTCGTGGGCGTGAGCTCGTCGTGCTCGTGCAGCAGCGGGGCGCGCGCCCCGACCACTCGCACACCGGCCTCTACCACTTCGCGCTGCTGTTGCCCAGGCGCACCGATCTCGCGAAGTGGCTTGCGCATGCGGTCCGCGACGAGGTCTCGCTCGTCGGCGCCGCTGATCACTTCGTCAGCGAGGCGCTCTACCTCAGCGACCCCGACGGGCACGGAATCGAGATCTGCGTCGATCGGCCACGGGAGGTTTGGGAGGGCCAGGTCGCCAGGCGGATGACGACCGCACCGCTCGATGTCGACGGTCTGCTCGGGGGGCTGCGCGACGGAGAGTCCTCGTTGCACCGTCTGCCGGACAGCACCGTCATCGGGCACGTGCATCTGCGCGTCGCCCGCATCCCGGAGACGATCGCCTTCTACCGGGACCTGCTCGGCTTCTCGTTGATGGCGCAGCTCGGAGCGCAGGCCGCGTTCTTCGGCGCAGGAGGCTACCACCACCACATAGGCGCGAACACCTGGGAAAGCGCTGGTGCGAGCCCTCCGCCGCCTGACAGCGCTGCGCTGAGGTGCGCAACGATCGTGCTGCCCACGATCGCCGATCGGGAGCAGATCCTCGATCGCCTCAAAGCTGCCGGCAAGCCTGTCGAGAGCACGCCGCTCGGACCGGTTGTACGCGATCCTTCGGAGAACGCCCTTCTTCTCGCCGTTCCATAGTGCAGGCAGGGGCGTGGGCTTCGCCGTCAGCCTCGGTGTTGGGAGCAGGCGCGCGCATGGCCGGAAGCTCGTCGCGCTGGCGTGGCGCGAGGTCGACTCCAAGGAGTCCGCGCCGCGGGTGTGCAGAAGCTGTGTGGAGCGCTCCCCGGCGGCCGCGCATTCGATCACCGCGAACGCCTCGCATGCGTGCTCGTCAGCGTATCCGCTAACATGTCGCCATGCTTGCCGCCGGTCAGACGGCTGGAGATCTGCTCCGCGATATTCGCCGGCGCACCGGCCTGCGCCAGGCCGAGCTTGCGCGGCGCGCAGGTGTGCCGCGGTCGGTGATCAGCGCTTACGAGACCGGCCGCCGCCAACCAGGCGTTGACGCGCTCGAGCGGATCGCGGAGTCCGTCGGGCTGAGGCTGACCCTGACCCCCGTCGCTCCGGTCGACCACGTGCGAGCCGGGCGCATCCTCTCGCAGGTGCTCGACCTCGCCGAGTCGCTGCCGGCGAGGCGGCGCGGCCCGCTCGAATACCCCTCTCTGCGCGGCCTGCCCAGATGAGCCTGCTCGGGCAGCGACTGCTCGCGGTGCACGACGCGCTGTCCGGGGCAGGGCTCGCCCACGCCTTCGGCGGCGCGATCGCACTCGCCTACTGCACCGAAGACCCGCGCGGCACGCGCGACCTGGACGTAAACGTGTTCGTCGATCCCACGCGGGCGGAAGAGGTGCTCGCGGCGCTGCCCGCCGAGGTGACGGTCTCGCAGGCGAACATTACGACCGCACAGCGCGACGGGCAGGTGCGCGTGTGGTGGGAGGACACCCCGGTCGACATCTTCCTGGACGTCCACCGCTTGCACGCGGAGGCGGCCGAAGGCGTCCGGCAGGTCGCGTTCGAGGGCCGCACGATCCCGGTGCTCGACTGCACGGCGCTCACCGTATTCAAGGCGCTGCTCGCCCGCACGAAGGATTGGGCGGACATCGAGGAGATGGCGGCGGCGGCGGCAACCGACCTTCCTCACGCGCAGGCGTGGATCGAGCGCATCCTCGGCGCCGAGAGCATCACCGCGCACCGCTTGCGGTCGCTCTCGCCCGGCGGGCACCCGAGCCTCTGACGGCAACTCGGCCTGCGGCGGGCGGCGAGGAGGGCTCGGCGGCCAGCGGCCGGGCGGACGCGGGCGATCGTCGCCTCCGCCCCGGCACCCTCGCCGCCCAGGGCTTCGACCTCGTCAACGTGCAGGCGATGATGGGCTATGCCGACTCGCGCACCACCGCCCGCTGCCTGCACGCGCGGCCGGCGGCCGAGGATGCCGCGAAGCTCACGAAGATCTTCTGCGGGGATATGCCGAGCGCGATCGTGGAAGGCGCACGGTGAGCATGTGAGCATCCTGGCGCAAACAGTCGATCCCGACGGCCGTGCCGTCGTCTTGGATGAGGAGGGCTGGGAGCACATCCTCCATGAGCATCCAGAGCTGGCTCTCTTTCGGGACGAGATCGTCGCGACCGTCCGCTCATCCGGTCACCACCGCGCCGACCCTCGCCCTGGCCGGGAGCGCTACTGCAGCAGCAACGTCGGACCCAGCCGCTGGCTGTTCGCCATCGTAGACTTCAACGAGACGCCGGCGCGCATCATGACTGCGTACGCCAACCGCAAAGACCCTCCCGGACGGACAGCCCAATGACCCTGACGATTGGCAGCCTGACCTTCGACCACGCCACCTACGACGAGCGCGGCGACGTCCTCTACCTGCACATCGGCGAGCGCCAGGCTGCCGCCGACAGCGAGGAGACGCCCGAGGGGCACGTCCTGCGCTTCAACGATCGTGGCGAGGTGATCGGCGTCACGATCATCAACGCGAAGTGGCTGCTCGAACGCGATCACGCCATCAACATCACCGTCCCGGAGCACGTTGTCGTCGGTCCCGAGGCGCTTTCCGAGGCGCTGGCGGCTGCCTGACCCGGTACGGGAATACAGATCACCGCGGGCACCTAGCGATGAGCGCCACCAGATCCGAATCACCCGCCGCCAAGGTGATGGACGAAGCGATCGAGCTGGCGATCGAAGAACGCTCGCCATATCCCGAGAGGTGCGCCTTGGAGCGACGGCAGGATGCCGCGCCGAGCGTAGTCCTTCACCGTGGGCGCCGGCAGCAGGAGCAGCTCGGCGACCTGGTCGGCGGCCATCAGCTCGTCGAGCGTGGCGCCGGCCGTCGGGCCGACCTCCGGGTCGGGGGCGGGGTCAGGCAGGGCCAGCTGTTGTGATCGGTGGCTGACGGTCGGCTAGTTGCTGCGCATTGCAATCATTGACCTCACGCAGCCCAGGGCCGCCAAGAAATCTCAGTCGGCACGAGACGCGGTTGACGTTGCATTGCCGGACGCATCTCAATGCCCCCGCTTCATCGGCTTCCAACCCCACCGAACCATCTCGGCTGTCGCTTCGGCACCAGAAGCGTGATCATTTCGCCCTAGAGTCAATACTGATAACTTAAGCCGCTAGGTCCGGCGAGCGGACTTGAACAGCGTCCTGGGGTCGTCGAGTCGGCTGCGGCCAGGCCTTGTGGTGGGTGCGCTTGACGGCGAAGTTGGACATCTTGCGCTTGAGCACGCGCGGGTTCGC